>DASXJW010000215.1:0-1823 GCA_036497165.1 Solirubrobacteraceae bacterium | reverse complement strand
ACTCGGCGCGCGGCGCTGAGCGCCAGGCGCATGGCGGTATGCATCGGCACCGAGAAGCCAACCGCCTCGGTCCACTCCAGGGCGCCTGGATCCCACGGCTGGACGCTGAGATCCAGGCAGCGGACCTTGTGGCCGGCGCGGCGCAGCGCGGCCGCCGGCGAGGCGACGTGCAACGGCTGGTGGCCCAGCTCGTAGGTCGAGATCAAAAGGACACGCACCGCTGACCCACGCTAGCGCGCGCGGACCGGCTCGGGCGCGTGCGGCTCGATGAAGATCCGTAGCAGGCCGTGCGCGAGGCGCAAGGAGCGCTCGACCGCGTCCGGGCTCGCCCCGCGCGCGAACATGAACCCCAGGTAGCGGTCGCCCTCAGGCAGCGGGACCACAGGGCGGCCGCGGGCGATCGTGATCTCCAGCCCTCCGATGCCCTCCACCGCCCGCGCCTGCTGCTGACCCTCGACCCCGCGCAGCACCCCGGCGCCGGGGATCGGAATCATCATCACGCCAGACGCGGTCGCCTCGCGCGCGACGTCCTCAAGCCCGAGGCCCAGGGCGTGGCGCAGGATCACCTGCTCCAGGCTGACGCCAGCACCGAAGCGCAGGGCTCGAGAGCACAGGCCGCCGATCGACCGGGCCGCTAGCTCGAGGACGCTCACCCGTTCGCCGTCGACGCGGAGCTCGGCGTGGATCGGTCCCTCCTGCAGCCCCAGCGCACGCGCCGCCCGCGCAGTCACGGCCTCGACCTCGGCCAGGACGGTCATCGGCAGCCGCGACGGTGTCACGTACAGCGTCTCCTCAAAATACGGCCCCTCGAGCGGGTCCGGCTTGTCGAACACCGCCAGCACCTCCAGACCGCCCCCGCGCAGCAGCCCCTCGAGCGCCACCTCCGCTCCAGGCAGGTAGCTCTCCACAAGCAACGGCGCCTCAGGCGGCTCCTGAGCCGAGGCGAGAATGCCCCGGACCCGCTCGACAGTCAAACGGACCTGCTCACCGTCATTCGCCCGGATCACCCCCCGACTGCCCGACAACCCCACGGGTTTGACGACGCAGGGAAGGCCCACCTCGCGCACCACAGCCGCGACGTCGGCCCCCGGGGGCAGCAGGGCGAAACGCGGCTGCGGAACGCCGGCCTGCGCGAGCGCCCGGCGCATCGCCGACTTATCACGCGTGCGGGCGACCGCGTCCGGGGCGTTGTGCGGAAGCCCGAGGCGCTCGGCGCCCACTGCAGCGGCCATCACCCCCTGATCATCCACGCCCACGATCGCAGCGAACGGGGTCTGCCGGGCGCGCTCGGCGATCTGCTCGGCCGCCAATGCCGGCTCCGACAGCCGCAGGGTCAACGCGCGCTCGCCCATCACCGCCGACATCGCCGCCCGGCGCTCGGACGCGACCGTGACCGCAACGCCGAGCTCCTGCGCCGCCGCCAGGAAGTCCGGCGCCCGGTAGGTGGCCGACGGCAGGATCAAGAGGAGGCGCTCCACGGCGCTATGGTAGATCGGTGGCCGACCCAGCCCCCGCACTCCTCGCGATCACGGCACCGGCCCTCGAGCGGGTGCGCGCGTTCCGCGCCGCCGTACCCGAACCGGGCGATCGCGTGCTGTCCGTGCGCGTCACCGGTGAGGCCGACGGCAAGTACGTCTGCGCGCTGTCGCTCGAACCGATCGCCAACATCCGCGCCAGCGACGCCGTGCAGCACGAGGGGGATCTCGCCATCGTGATCGCCAACGACAGCGTCGCGAAGCTGCGCGGGGCCACAGTCGACTGGAGCGAGGACCGGCTGCACAGCGGCTTCGTGGTCATCAACCCGAACAAGCCGTCGCCCCCGC
>DASXJW010000214.1:0-6592 GCA_036497165.1 Solirubrobacteraceae bacterium | reverse complement strand
CGCGCCGCCGGGCGCGCGCTCGGGGGCCGAGGCGGAGCGGCCGCGGGTGGCGCGGTGACCGGCAGGGGCTTGCCCGCCATCGCCATCAGCGCCTCCCCCGTGACCCATACCGGAGTCTGGCTGACGCCGCGCGCGTACCGGACCGCTCCACTCGGCGCCACCAGCGAGTCCAGGTAGGCCAGCGGGGAGATGGCCCCGCCCCGGTGCAGGCCGGCCGGGGACACGCCGGCGGCGTCGAGCCCCTGGATGGCCCACGCCGTGGACTGGGCGTTTGAGCCCATGCCGGGCTGTGAGGGGAAGCCACCGTCGCGGTCCTGCTGGCGGCGCAGGAAGGCCACCGCGCGGGAGCGGACACCCCCGGCGGCGGGGTCTGCGGCCAGGGCCTCCAGCGCGGCGCCGGTGTCATCGACGTCGCTGGCGCCTCCGGCGCCGCCGAAGCTGAAGCCGCCGTCGCGGTCCTGCTGGCGCGTCAGCCACCGCAGGGTCCGGGCGCTCGCGCCCACCCCGTCGGCGCGCAACGCGAGGACGGCAAACGCGGTGAGGTTCACCTGCCCGGAGATCGATCCGTTCGCGCGAAAGCGCTCGTCGAGGGCGGCGAGCAGATCCCGTCCCCCGAACGACCGCGCCGACAGCCCGGCCGCGCGCACGACGAGGATGGTGCGCTCCAGCGCCCCCACGTCACGGGTCCCGGCCCCGGCGCGGACATAATCCACGAGCCCGCCGGCGTCGCCGATGCGATTGAGGTCGTGGCCGGCGGCCGCGAGTCCCAGCGCCGCCCAGCCGGTGTAGAGCTGATCCGACGGCTGACGGGGGGCCGGCCCGAACCCTCCGTCGGCGTTCTCGGAGCCGAGGAGGTAGTTGGCCGCGGCGGCCGTGACCGAGGCCGGCGATGCCGGCGCCGCCCGCGCGGTCTGCGGCCGCGACGCGGACACCGCGAGCGCGCCGATCGCCCCGATCGCCAGCACGGCAGCCAGGACGGGCGCGGCGGCCTGGTCGAGGGGGACCCATGTCACCTTGGTGCGACGGGCGAACCGCTGGATCGAGCGCGTCAGCGCCGGCCCGAGGGCGAGCGCGAAGGCTAGACAGCCGGCCGCATGGACCGCGTCAAAACCCAGGCCCTGCCCCACGTAGACGCCCAGCTGGGCGAGGCTGTGGTCGCTGAAGGACACCCAGTCGCCCACGTCCTGGAGCACCGTGAAGGCGAACCCGACGGCGCAGCAGACGATGGCCAGTGGCCAGCGTCCCAGCGCCGGCGCCTCGAGGCGGCGCCCCCGCATCCGCATCCCCCACGCCCACGAGGCGCCGACGATGCCCGTCGCGGCCCAGCCCGCCATCTGCCACGGCGTCCAGGGCCCCTGCCCGAAGAAGAAGTTGGAGGTCAGCGCCGCCAGGGCGCCGACGGCGAAGCCGGGCGCGCCGCCCAGCGCGTATCCGGCGATGAGGACGATGTCGGTCGTCGGCTTGACGTTGGGCACGGCGGCGAAGGCGATCCGCCCGAGCGCGGCGAACGCCGCCAGGGTGCCCACCAGGGCGACGATCCGGGCGTCGGGGCGCTCCCGCTCATACCAGGCAAAGCCGGCGGCGAGGGCGACCGCCAGCACACCGAACGCGCCCAGCTGCCAGGTCACGCGATCGCCTCCCGCGCCGCGGCGCGCTGTGCGATGAGCGCCGCGCCGTCCCCGGGCGTGAGCGCCCCGCCCGCGCCGCCGAGGATCCGCGCGGTCTCGGTGGCGAAGTAGCTGCCGCCGGCCAGGACCTCCGCCGCGCTGCCGTCGGCGATCGGCGCACCGTCGGCCAGCAGCACCACCCGCTGCGCGAAGGCGGCGGCGAACTCGGGATCGTGGGTGGCCACCACCACCGCCGCGCCGAGCCGGCACAGGAGGTCAGCCAGCTCCTGCTTGTGGTCGCGGTCCATGCCGCGGGTCGGCTCATCGAGGCAGACCACGGCCGGTCGCGTCGCCGCATCGCCGTGGTCGCCGAGCACGATCGCCAACGCCAGCCGCTGCTTCTCGCCGCCCGACAGGTCGCGGGGGTGGCGAACCGCGAACGCCGCCCCACCCAGCCCGACGAGGTCCAGCGCCGGTGCCGGCGCCTCGGCGGCCACGGTCTCGTGGACCAGGTAGTCGGTGGGGTTCTGCAGCAGCAGCGCCACGCGTCCGGCGGCGGTGACCCGCCCGCGCGTGGGCGCGAGCAGCCGTGCGGCATGGCGCAGCAGCGTCGACTTGCCCGCCCCGTTTCGCCCCATCAGCGCCACCCGCTCGCCGGGGGCGACGGTCAGCGACACGTCGCGGAGGATGGCCGGACCGGAGCGCAGCTCGTGCCACACGCGCTCAAAGGCCAGCGCCGGTGCGGACGCGCCGGCACCGGCGCGCCGGCGCGCTCGCCAGGAGGACCGGGCCGCGCCCCGCGGTGCTGACCACTCCTGCTCTGCCCCGTCCGGGCCTGCGGGGAGCAGGTCCGCCCGGCGCAGCGCCGCGCGGGCGCGCTTGACGCCGGCTGCCGGCGGCAGCCCCACGCCGGCCAGAAGCTTTGCGCCCGGTGTCTGCAGGTTGGGGGCCTGCCGTCCCGCCCAGGCCAGGAACTCCTCGGGCGAGGCGTCGCACACGATCGCGCCGCCGGCGAGCGCCACCACCCGATCGGCGGCGCCGAGGCACCGCTCCAGGCGATGCTCGGCGAGGATGATCGTCGCGTCGGAGTCCTCGTTGACCCGGCGCAGCAGCCCGATGAGCTCGTCCCCGGCCACGGGATCCAGTTGGGAGGTCGGCTCGTCCAGGACGACCACCTCCGGCCGGCCTGCCAGGGCCGCGCCCAGGGCGACGCGCTGCAGCTCGCCCCCCGACAGCTCGGCGGTCGAGCGCTCCAGCAGCTGGTCGATGGCCAGCGCCAGCGCCGCCTCCTCCACCCCGCGCGCGACCTGCGCGGGGTGCCGCCCGCGATTCTCGAGCCCGAAGGCCAGCTCGGCGCGGACCGTGCTCGTGACCACCTGGGTCTCGGGGTCCTGAAACAGCGTGCCGACCGCGTGTGCCAGCTCGCCGGGGCCGTGATCGCGTGTGTCCATCCCCGCCACCACGGCCCGGCCCGCGAAGGTGCCGCCGTGAAAGTGGGGCGCCAGACCGCTGATGACCCGCAGCAGCGTGGACTTGCCCGAGCCCGACCCCCCGGCCAGGAGCACCAGCTCGCCCGGAGCGACCTCGATCGTGACGTCGCGCAGCGCCGGCGCGGCCGCCCCCGGATAGGTGTAGCTGACCCCGCGCAGGGTGACGGCGGTCATCGCGCCAGCCCCCGGCGATCGGCGAAGGGCAGCAGAGCGGCGGCGGCCAGGAGGACTGCCAGCACCGCCGCATCCGGAGCCGCCGCCAGCCGCAACCCCGGGTAGGCCGCGAAGGCGGCGCCTGCGTCGACGCGGGCCACCACCGACACGGCGACGATGGCCGCGGCGGAGGCCAGGAAGGCGATGTCGTGGCGCGAGTAGGGCGCGCGCCGGGCCGGCGAGCGCCGGGCCGCGCCATAGCCGCGGACCTCCAGGGCGGCGGCGACGTCGAGCGCGCGGTCCAGGACACCGGTGCAGGCGGCGCGCATCAGCGCCAGGCGCGAGGGAGGCGGTCCCGGCCGGCAGCGCTGGGCCTCGGCGAGCCGTCGTCCGTCACGGATCAGGATGGGCACCATGCGGGTGGCCAGGCTCGCCGACAGCGCCGACCGGAACGAGACCCGCCGGAACAGGCGCAGTACCTCGTCGGGATCGACGGCCAGCGTGTACAGCAGACCGCAGAGGATGAGCGCCATCGCCCGCAGGCCGAGCATCGCCCCGTAGACGGTCGCCTCCAGGGTGACGTCGGTGTGGCCGAGGATCGGCAGGTCTCCCAGGCGGACGATCACGGTCAGCCCGTCCCGGGTGACGAGCGCGTTGATCACCGTGATCACGAGCGCCACCGGCAGCCCCCACAGCGCAGCGCGGCAGAGCTCGCGGCCCACGCCGGCGGCCACCCCCCCGCCGAGCACCGCCAGCGTGACGGCGACGAGGATGATCGGATTGGACGCCATCAGGGTGGCGATGGCCAGCGCCAGGCACCAGGCGCACCCCGCGGCGGCGCGGGCCGCGTGCAGCGGGCTGGCGCGCCGGCGGTAGATCATCGCGACGCCTGGAGCGGGACCGGCAGCCGCTGGGCGCCGTCCACGGCGAGCGCGAAGTGGTCGTGCAGCGCCTGCGCGCTCAGGGCGGCGGCGGCCGCCTTGACGCCGGCGGGGTCTGTGCCGGTGATCATCCACGTCGGCACCGAGGTGGTGTCGGCAGTGGCGGCGATCAGCCCGGCCCCGGCGCCCAGCGTGCGGGCTACCCGGCCGTTGGCATCCAGGAGCTCGAGGCCCGCCCCGCGCGGACCGGAGAAACGGGCGTAGACGCCGCTGGCCGCCGGGCCGTGGGCAATGAGCTGAGCCGCCACCTGAGAGCGGATGTCAGTCCACGTGCCCACGACGATCCCGAGCGTGTCCGGCCCCGAGCCGGCCCCCAGCAGCTGGCTGGACACCGGGATGTGGACGCCGTTGAGCGCGCTGGTGACCCGCGAGCAGGCGGCGCCCACGTCGGCGGCGCACTCGAGCGTGACGGGGTAGCGCTTGCCGGCGATCCCGCTGCTGAACGGCGCCGGAAAGGACCCGACGACGGCCGGGATCGATTCGGTGGCGCTCCAGTCGTGCAGATCCCACCAGACGTGGTCCCCGGGATGGACGGCCGTGGTCGCGGCGCCCCTGGCCGCCTGCACGCCGTTGACGTAGTAGAACCAGTCGGTGTGAGCCCCGCCGGGGGCCGCGCCGTTGATCGACTCCACAAACCCGCCGCCATACCGGGTCGAGACGCTGAACGAGCGCTCGAGCATCCGCATGACGGTCTCGGAGCCCGGCACCTTGCTGCTGGTCACGGCATGGAGTTGGTGGCCGCCGAACCCACGGGTGATGGTGAGACTGGCGCCGCTCTTGCCCGAGGCGCCGGGCCCGAGCCCGCATCCACCGCAGGCCAGCACGACCGCCAGTACGGCGAGGATGATGCGGACTCGGGAGGACACCGCGAGCGCGACTACCTGGCGACGGTGACGGTCGCCTCGGCGCGGATGTAGCCCTTGAGCGACGCCACCAGGGTGAGCTTGCCTGCCTTGGCGGCGGTGACCGTGGCGGCGCCGCGCCCGTTGGTGAGCGAACCGGCGTCGGTGACCTTCACCCGCGCCAGCGCCTTGGCCCCACCGTGGCTCGTCTTGAAGTACGCCGCCTTGACCGCGAACGGCGTCCCCACCTTGGCGTGGCTGGGCGCGGTCAGGATGATCGGGTAGGTCATGCCACTACCGGGAGCCGGGGCGAGCAGGAGCTGGTCGCCCGGCTTGAGCTTGAGGTCGCACAGGCCGGAGGCGGCGAACCGGTTGTCGACCCAGATGCCCCAGTAGAAGCCCTTGGCGCTGAACGTGTGGGTCTCGCCCAGCACGGTGGTGACCTCGACGCCCAGCCCGCTGGAGTACGTCCCGTCCCAGTGATGGTGGGTGGCGCTGTCGAAGTAGCCCGCCCCGGAGCTCCCGGGGCAGATTCCGGCGGGGGTCCCGGCCTTGGTGACCGAGCCTGACTCGGCGTGCGCGGCCGTGGCCGGCAGCAGCGTGCGCTTGACCCCTTCCACGCGCACCGATATGGCGGACTTGGCGCCCAGCGCCGGAGCGCTGAGGGCAAGTGTGAGTGTGAGGACGCCGGCGGCGCCGCCCAGGGCTGCAAAACGACTGATCTTCATGAGGGCCACCCCTTTCCACGAGGGCTTTTGGCTGTGTGGTCGGAGGTTGGTCTCCTGGCTCCCGGGCCTATCAGCCACGCCTTCCCGGCCGGCATGTGGCCGGCCAGTGGCACCGTTGTGCGCTGACGTCCCCGGTCACAGTGGCGGGTCCGCGCCGGACTTGCACCGGCTTCCCATGCCACCGACCTTGAACGTGCTGATCGTACCGCGCCGGCCGTCGGCAGGCTCCTTACACTGGGCGACCATGACCGTCAACCTGACCCGCATCTACACCCGCCTGGGCGACGGCGGCGAGACGCACCTCGGCGACATGAGCCGCGTGCCCAAGACCCATCCCCGCATCGAGGCCTACGGCACGATCGACGAGCTCAACGCCCAGATCGGGCTGGCCCTCACCGTCGCGGGCATGCCCGCGGGGTACGGCGAGTGGCTGGCGCACATCCAGAATGACCTCTTCGACGTGGGCGCGGACATCGCCGCGCCCGAGGAGGCCGAGGCCAAGCGCGAGCGGCTCCGGGTGCTCCCCGAGCAGACCACGTGGCTGGAGGAGCGCTGCGACGAGGTCAACGCCACCCTGGTCCCGCTCAAGTCCTTCGTGCTTCCCGGCGGCACGGTGGCGGCCGCGCACCTCCACGTGTGCCGCACGGTCTGCCGCCGCGCCGAGCGCGCGGCCATCGCCTGCGGCGACGCGGTCAGCCCCGAGGTCATTCGCTACCTCAACCGCCTCTCCGATCTGCTCTTCATCCTCAGCCGCGGCGCCAACGATGGCGACGAGCCGCTGTGGGAGCCGGGGCGCTACCGGCCTGGCGCCGGCTGAGGCTCGCCGGCCGG
>DASXJW010000213.1:0-13765 GCA_036497165.1 Solirubrobacteraceae bacterium | reverse complement strand
GACACCATCCCGCTGCAGCCCGGCGCTCCGAGCAACATCCGGGTGCTCTCCTGCGCCGAGCTGCTGACCAACTCGATCCGCCAGATCTTCACCGACGGGTCGGTCAGCGACGTGTTCGGCGGCGAGAACCAGCTGTTCTAGTGTCGCCCCCGCGCGTCCGGACGGCGCCGGCGGCCGGCGCGACGCGCCGCTGAGCCGCCGGCCCGGGGCACGCCCACCGTGAGCGCCCACGATGACCCCGCGTCACGCGGTCGCATCCAGTCAGAGCGGGCCGCGCGCCTGCTCGAGCTGCTCGGCCTCACCGAGGATGAGCTGTGCGCGCTGCTCGACGTCGACCCGCTGACGCTGCTCTCGGGCCAGCTCGACCACCGGCCCGAGCTGCCGATCCTCCTCGACCTCCTCGCCGAAGCAGAGGAGCGCGCCGGGGCGGCGGTGCTGCGCCGCTGGGTCCGCGCCGCCGGGCCCGCCGGTCGCCCCATCGACGCGCTCACGCGACGCGACTTCGCCACCTTTGAGGATGCCCTGGGCGACCTGGCGCAGCGGGGGTTCGTCCTGCGTGGGGGAGGAGGCTCGACAGGTGGCTGAGCCCTTCACCCACCGCCTGCGCGTCCGCTACGCGGAGTGCGATCCGCAGGGCGTGCTCTTCAACGCCAACTACCTGGCCTACATCGACCACACCATCACGGAGCTGTGGCGGGCGGCCTACGGGGGCTATCAGGCCATGCTCGACCGCGGCGTGGACATCGTGGTCGCCGAGGTCAACATGCGCTTCCTGGGCTCGGCGCGCTTCGACGAGGAGGTCATCGTGCAAGCCACGGTGCGCCACCTGGGCACCACCAGCGTCACCTCCGCCTTCCGGTTTCACCGCGTCGACGGCGAGCCACTGCTCGACGCCGAGATCCGCCACGTCTGGATCGACCGGGCCACCGCCACCAAGACGCCGATGCCGGACTGGGCGCGCGCGGGGCTCGCGCCCTGGCACGTGGAGGACGCGGACCCGACCGCCTGATGATGGGCCCAGGCGCGCTGCCTGACGACGGGCCCGGCGCCCGAGCGCGGGTTAGTCCTCCTCGGGTTCGGGCCGCTTTTTGGGCCAGATCCCGATGAGGTGATGAAAGAAACGCGCGAGCGTGCGATCCACCGCGGCCGCCGTGCCCGCCATCACCCCGGCCTGCAGGGTCTGGGCCACGATCACCTTGGCCGTGCTGCCCTCGCCCGTCCCCGGCCGGGGCGGCGGAGCCTTGTCGATCCGGGCCCAGATCTTGCTGAAGATCGATTGGCCCAGCTTGCCGGCGATGATCCCGCCGAAGAGCGCGAGCGGTTTGTAGAGGAGCCTGAGGAGCACCATCAGGGCCACACCCTAAAGCACATGGCCGTGGTCGAGGAGGAGGGTCGAGGCGCCCGAGCGCGGACGCTGCGCCCCATGGACAGCGTTGGTTGTGCAGATGGCGGTTGTGAACGACCGGCCGACCTGGGTAAATATTCGGCAGTCGTAGCCAGGATGTGAAGGAGGCATGCATGCCCGAGGAGGACCCCACCCGCGAGGACGCCGGAGCGGAAGAGCTCCTACGACGAGCATTGCTCGATGACAGCTCGGCGGTGGCGGTGTCGCTGCGGGTCAACGGGCTGCCGCTGTCAGAGGCGATGACCGTGATCTTCCACGGCCGGCGCGACCTCGGGACGCTGCAGACCTACGTCGCCTGCGGCAGCCGGGGATCTGGGGCCACCGTCGCCGCCAGCGAGCTGCTGCGCGTGCCCTGTGACCTGGACCTGGCCGATGCCGGCGATCGGGAGGAGGCCGAGCGCCTCTACGTCGAGCAGGCCACGGCGCTGCGCGACGCGCTCGTGGGGGCCGACACCGTCCTGGACGTCTGGCGCGAGCCGCTCCGCGACCTGGCCGGCAGCGGCGTGGCCGTCGACCACTCGGTGCAGCTGTCGGTCAAGCTCCCCGCGCACCGACTGCTGCCGACCGCGCTGGTGGCCACCGAGTCCCAGCTGTTCGTCACCCCCGTCTGCAGCGCCCGGACGCTCGCCGACGGGCGCCCGCCGATGGGGATCGCGTGCGCCCAGCAGGACCTCAGCCGCGTCTACGCCCTCGCGGACGACCCCGAGCGCTGCGTGGAGAACTTCCTGGAGCTCGCCGCCGAGCACGCCCTGGAGCTGGCCGAGCGCCTGGAGCACCAGGAGGCCTCGGTGCAGCGGTTCCTGGAGCTCAGCGACTCATAGACCCCGGCCACCGGTCGGCTACCGTGGCCGCCCAATGCGCCGCCGCCACGTGATCGCCGCGATCGGGGTCGCCGTCGTCCTCTTCCTGGTCATCAGCGCCCTGCTGGCGCGGGCCTTCAACGTCGGCGACGCCGAGAACGCGGCCATCACCACCCTCGTCCAGGCCGAGGCCCGGGGTGACACCGCCGAGGTCATCTCGCTGATCACGGGGTGCCGTGCCAGCGCCGTCTGCCGGGCCCGCGCTGCCGCCAACGCCGCCGCGCTGCGCCATCCCGGCAAGGTGGGGATCGCCGAGATCAACCCGTCCTCCACCTTCTCGGTCACCTCGACGCAGGGGACCGCCCGCGTGGCCTGGGTGGCGGGGAACTCGCTGCCGCGCGTTCAGTGCCTCCGCGTGCGGCACGCGGGCAGCGTGCTGGCGGGCTTCACGATCCAGCTGCTGACGGTCAGCCGGCGGATCGTGAGCGACGCCGACTGCCCCAGTCGCTTCTAGTCGCCCCGCGGTGGGGCGTGCGGGCAGGGGTGCGGGCAGGCTCGCGGGCGGGGCGCCGCTCACGGCCCGGCAGGCGCTCGGAGAGGCGACCGTGCTCGCGCAGGCGGACGCGCGCGGGTACGGCGTCGGGCAGCGGGATGCCGCCGCGCGGCGGCTTGGGCGCCTCTGGCGGACGCTTGGGACCGCGGCCCCAGCCGTCGTCGCCCTCATCGGGCCGGCGGTCAGGCCCCATCGGGTTGTCCTTCAGCGCCGGGAACATCAGCAGCGCGACACAACCGAGCCCGAGGAGATGGACCCCGGCGATCCAGAGCATCAATGCAGCCCCGCTCATGGGCCAAGATTAGCGCACTGTTAGCGGCCCGCGCCAGCGTTTTCGGCCGAGGGCGCTACCATCGAACGCCGCCCATGGCACGCAGCGAATCGACAGCCCTTCAGGTGTCCCCCCGTGAGCCCGGAGGCTCCCGCGCCGCGCGCCGTCTGCGCCGCTCCGGCAGCGTCCCCGGCGTCCTCTATGGCGGCGGCGACGAGCCGGTCTCCTTCGAGGTCCCCGCCCGGACGCTGCGTCACGCGCTGGCCTCCGCCGGCGCGGTCATCGACCTGAGCATCGAGGGCGGGGGCTCGAGCCCGGCGGTCCTCAAGGACCTGGTCCGCCACCCGCTGACGGGTGAGACCGTCCACATCGATCTGCTCAGGGTCCGCCTCGATGTGAAGATCCAGGCCACCGTGCAGCTGGAGCTCACGGGATCCGAGGACTCCCCGGGCATCAGGGACGGCGGGGTCCTGGAGCAGATCACCCGCGAGCTCACCATCGAGGCATTGCCCAACGACATCCCTGACTCCCTCAGCCACGACGTGTCCGAAATGCAGGTCAACGACACGCTCACCCTGGACGCCCTGCGGCCTCCCGGCACCGTCACGCTGATCGACGATCCGGAGATCGTGATCGCCACGCTCTCGCCCCCGCGTCTCCAGCTCGAGAGCGAGGACGAGATCGAGCAGGAGACCGCGGTCGTCGGCGAGGGCGGAGCCGGCGCGGCCGAAGCCGAGGGCGACGGCGGGGAGGCCTCCGGCGACGCCGAGGCCTCCGGCGACTCCGACTCCGAGTAGGCGCCGCCATGAGGCTCCCCGGCGGACGGGGCCGCGGCGGCGGGGCGCCCGTCGACTGGCTGATCGTCGGCCTGGGCAACCCCGGCGCCGAGTACAAGGGCTCGCCGCACAACATCGGCTTCGAGGTCGCGCAGCGGCTCAACGAGCGGTGGGCGCTGGGCAAGCCGAAATCCCGCTACCGCGGCCTCATCACCGAGGGACGCACCGGGCCGGGCAGCCCCCGGGTCGCCATCCTCATGCCCCAGACCTACATGAACGAGGCCGGCAAGTCCGTGAGCCCGGCGCGCGGCGAGCTCAAGGTCGACCTCGACCACGTGCTCGTCGTCCACGATGAGATCGACCTCCCGTTCGGCGACATCCGCACCCGCCTGGGGGGCGGGCTGGCCGGCCACAACGGGCTCAAATCGCTGAGGGCCTCGCTGGGCAGCCCCGACTTCCGCCGCGTGCGCATTGGCGTCGGCCGCCCGCCGACCACCGATCCCGACCGCGTCGCGGCGTATGTCCTGGGCAAGTTCCGTGAGCCGAAGGCCGACGTCGAGGCCCTCATCGACGCGGGCGCCGACGCCGCCCAGCAGGTCATCGAGGACGCGGTCGACCGCTGATCGCCGCTCCCTAGACTCAAAGGAGCAGGCCTTGATGCTCAGCTCCCTTCTCTCTCACGCCGACGACGATCCGCAGACCGCCGCGCTCGCCCGCGAGGGCGGCGAGGCGTTCGTCTCCCAGTCGCTGCGGCCGTACCTCGTCTCCGTGCTGCTTGACCGTGATCCCGCGCGCCCGGCCATCGTCGTGGCCGGCGACGATCGCGCCGCACGCGATCTCGCCGCCGGACTGCGGGTGTGGCTGGATCCGCGCGTCGTGCGCTACTACCCGAGCCGCGGGGTCAACTACGAGTCGCACCTGGCCCCGCCGCCCCACCTGGTGGGCCTGCGGATCGCGGCACTGGACGCGCTGCTGGAGGCCGAGGCCGATGCCGCCAGCGCGCCGGTGGTCGTCGTCAGCGCCGTCGCGCTGTCAGAGAAGGTGCCCGACCCCTCGATGCGCCCTCACGGCTTCCTGCTGCGCAAGGGCGACCTCATCGACCTCGACGAGACCGCCATGGACCTCATCGCCGCCGGCTATGAGCGGGTTGACCAGGTGGAGGATCGTGGCCAGTTCGCCATCCGGGGCGGCCTGCTCGACCTGTTCTGTGCCACCGAGGACAGGGCGGTGCGCATCGACCTGTTCGGCGACGAGATCGAGACCCTGCGCTGGTTCTCCACCTTCACCCAGCGCTCGCTCGACGATGCCGACTGCATCGAGGTCGCCCCAGCGGCCGAGCTGGCCCTGGAGCACCGCGAGCTGGCCGAGATCGCCGCGCTCGAGGACGCCTCCGACCGGCCCGACATCACCGAGCTGCTCCCCGTCGAGAACTTCCATTCCTTCCTGGAGCTGACGGCCGGCGCCGCCGTGCTCATCGCCGGCTCCGAGGACGTCGCGCCCGCGCTGGCCGACCACTGGCAGGACGTCACCGCCGCCTTCCACGACGACGACGCCCACCATCTCTACGTCGCCCCCGACCAGATCGTCGCCCAGCTCGAGGATCGTGTCCGCATCCGGCTGTCGAGCATCGACCAGGACCAGCCGTTCGCCTTCCGCGCCCAGGCCGCCGACATCGCCGCCCGCGGCCTGAAGGAGGCCGAGCCCGAGCTCGAGAAGCTGGCCCGCTCCGGCTACCGGACGGTCCTCACCTTCGCGCGCCGGGGCGAGGGCGAGCGCTTTGCCTACAACCTCGGCCGCCTCAGGACGCGGTGGCTCGGCGACTCAGACGGAGGGGTGACCCCGCAGGCGGGGCAGATCACGATGGCCGCGGCGCGGCTGCAGGCCGGGTTCATCGCCCCCCAGTTCCACCTCGCCGTCATCCCCGACCACCGCCTCTTCCAGCGCCGGCGCGCCGCCGAGAGGCCTGGCCGCGAGCGGCGGCGCGGGGTCCTGCGCAGCTTCGCCGACCTGCGCACCGGGGACATCGTCGTCCACGAGGACCACGGCATCGCCCGGTTTGCAGGCTTTGACACCAAGACGGTCGCCGGGGTCACGCGCGATTACCTCTACCTCGAGTACGCCGGCTCTGACCGGGTCTTCGTGCCCGTCGACCAGCTGGCCAAGATCAGCCGCTACGTCGGGGCCGGCGGCGCCCATCCGCCGCTGTCCAAGCTGGGCGGCACCCGGTGGGAGACGATCAAGTCCCGCGCCCGGCGCGCCGCCCAGGAGCTGGCCGGCGAGCTGCTCAACCTCTACGCCGAGCGCAAGCGCCGCGAGGGCCACTCCTTCCCCGTCGACTCCGACTGGCAGCGCGAGTTCGAGGACGCCTTCCCGTACACCGAGACGCCCGACCAGCGCGACGCCATCGAGTTCGTCAAGGCCGACATGGAGGCCCCACGCCCCATGGACCGGCTCATCTGCGGTGATGTCGGCTACGGCAAGACCGAGGTGGCGCTGCGCGCGGCGTTCAAGGCCGCCCAGGACGGCAAGCAGGTGATGGTGCTGGCCCCGACGACGATCCTGGCCCAACAGCACCTCGGCACCTTCACCGAGCGCCTCAAGGACTATCCGGTGACGATCGAGCACGTGTCGCGCTTTCGCTCCGCCGCCGAGCAGAAGGACGCCATCGCCCGCTTCGCCAAGGGCGAGGTGGACATCCTCATCGGCACCCACCGCCTCCTCAGCCGCGACGTCCGCGCCAAGGACCTGGGCCTGCTCGTGGTCGACGAGGAGCAGCGCTTCGGGGTCAAGCAGAAGGAGCTGCTGCGCCAGCTCAAGCTCCGCGTGGACGTCATCGCCATGAGCGCCACGCCGATTCCGCGCACCCTGCAGATGTCGCTGGCCGGGATCCGCGACATCAGCGTCATCGAGACCCCGCCCGAGGGCCGCCGCCCGGTCAAGACCTACGTCGGCGAATACGACGAGGAGCTGGTACGCCGCGCGCTCATCCGCGAGAAGGAGCGCAACGGCCAGGCCTTCTTCCTGCACAACCGGGTGGAGACCATCGAGGAGACCGCGGTCCGCCTGCGCGGCCTGTGTCCCGGGCTGCGCTTCGAGGTGGCCCACGGCCAGATGGACGAGAGCACCCTGGAGAAGCGGATGCTCTCCTTCCTGCGCGGCGACGCCGACGTGCTGGTCTGCACCAGCATCATCGAGTCGGGCATCGACATCCCCCAGGCCAACACCCTGGTCGTCGAGCGCTCGGACATCTTCGGGCTCTCCCAGCTCTACCAGATCCGCGGCCGGGTGGGCCGTTCGCGCGAGCGCGCCTACGCATACCTGCTCTATCCGAGCGCCGCCGCGCTCACCCCCGAGGCGGCGCAGCGCCTCTCCGCGCTCAGCGACTACACCGAGCTGGGCGCCGGGTTCAAGATCGCCATGCGCGACCTCGAGCTGCGCGGCGCCGGCAACCTGCTCGGCGACGAGCAGTCAGGCCACGTCGCCGCGCTCGGCTTCGAGCTCTACATGCAGATGCTCGACGAGGCCGTCGCCGCCATGGACGACGAGGCCGCCCCCGACGAGGAGTGGGAGCCGGTGCGCCTGGACGTCAACGTCGATGCCTACGTGCCCGCGGACTACATCCCCTACGAGCAGGCCAAGGTGGAGGTGCACCGCCGGATCGCCGGCGCTCGCGAGGTGGCCGACCTGGCCGAGCTGCGCGACGAGCTCGAGGACCGCTTCGGCGACGTCCCCGATCCGCTGCACAACCTCATCGCGCTCCAGCAGGCGCGGATCAAGCTCGGCCAGGCCGGGGCCCGCGCCGTCACCGTCCGCGGCGACCGCCTGGCGGTGACGCCGATCGAGCTGGACTCCGTGCGCGCCAAGAAGATCCGGGCCGAGATCCCCGAGGCCCTGTATGAGTCGGGCAAGTCCCAGCTGTCGGTCCGCGTGCCCAAGGATCCCGCGCAGCGCTTCCCGGCGATCGTGCGGGCGGCCGATGTGCTGCTGTCGGTGACGCGCGAGGCCGAGGCCGAGGCGGCCGCGGCGGCGTGACCGAACACGGCGGCGGGGCGGCGTGAGCGTCCGCAGCCGGCGCGGCGCTATTCACAAATACTTATGACCACCTCGAGAAATCGTCGCTACTATCGGCCGGGTCTTATGAAGTCTCAGCGGACCATCATGGCGCTTGGCGCCTTTTTTGTGGCCCTGGCCCTCCTCGTCGCGGGCTGCGGGTCGAGCAGCGGGGCCGGCAGCGTGCCCGACAACTCGGTCGCTTCGGTCGCCGGCAACCCCATCTCCACCAAGGCGTTCAAGCACTGGATGTACGTCGCGGCGGCGGGCCAGGCGGCGCAGAGCCCCGGTCAGCCGGTGATCGTTCCCGAGGACCCGCCGAACTTCAGCAAGTGCATCGCCCAGGTCAGGGCGCAGATACCGTCGCTGAAGAAGACCGCCGACAAGACGCTGAAGTCCGACTGCAACCAGTTGTTCACCTCGCTGTCAGGCCAGGTCATGGACTTCCTGATCAAGGCGTACTGGTACCAGGCCGACGCTCACCGCCTCGGCATCAAGGTCACCGACGCCCAGGTCCAGAAGGCGCTCACCACCGCCAAGAAGGCCCAGTTCTCCACCGACGCCCAGTTCCAGCAGTTCCTCAAGCAGAGCGGGCAGACCGCGCAGGACATCCTCTTCCGCGTCCGCGTCAACCAGATCTTCCAGAAGCTCAGCGCCCGCCACCCCAGCAAGGTGACCCCCGCGGCGATCGAGAACTACTACAACACCCACAAGTCGCAGTTCGGCTCCCCGGAGTCGCGCAACCTGCAGATCGTGCTGACCAAGACCGCGGCCGAGGCCGCCAAGGCCAAGGCGGCTCTGCAGAGCGGCCAGAGCTTCAAGGACGTGGCCAAGAAGTACTCGATCGACCCCAGCAAGTCCACCGGTGGCGTGCTCAAGGGCGTGACCGTGGGCCAGCAGGACTCGGGGCTGACCAAGGCGGCCTTCGCGGCTCCGCTCAACAAGCTGATCGGCCCCGTCAAGACGCAGTTCGGCTACTACCTGATCGACGTCACCAAGATCAACCCGGCCACGCAGCGCTCGTTGGCCCAGTCCACCCCGGCCATCAAGCAGACGCTGCAGACCCAGCTGACGACCCAGGCCCAGACCGCGGTCGACAACCACGCCAAGAAGGACTGGCTCAAGAGGACGGCGTGCAGCAAGCTGTACGCGATGGCGGACTGCAACGGCTACAAGGCGCCCAAGACGAGCTCGACCGCGGGCGCCGCCGGCGCCGCCGGAGCTGCGGGCGCCGCGGGAGCCGCGGGAGCCACCACCACCGCCGCTCCCTGACCCGTGTCCGCCCAGGACGCGGCGCAGTCCCTGACCACGCTTGACCAGATCACCCGTCGGCTCCGGCGCGAGTGCCCGTGGGACCGCGAGCAGGACGAGCGCACGATCGTCCCCCACACCGTCGAGGAGGCCTATGAGCTGGCCGACGCCGCGCACCGGCGCGACGACGCCAAGATGCTCGACGAGCTCGGGGACGTCCTCTTCCAAGTGCATTTCCTGGCCCTCCTGCTCGAGGAGCGCGGCGCCGGCGACCTCAAGGGGGTGGCCGAGCACGTCACCGAGAAGCTCATCCGCCGCCATCCCCACATCTTCGGCGAGACCGAGGTGGCCAACGCCCAGGAGGTCCTGCGCAACTGGGACGCGATCAAGCGGACCGAGCCCGGCCGCGAGCCCGGCGTGTTCGGCGAGGTGCCCGAGAACCTGCCCTCGCTCCTGCACGCGCGCAAGCTCCAGCGGCGCGTGGCCTCGACGGGCTTCGATTTCGCCGGGGAAGACGACCCCACCCACCCGCTGCAGTCCGTGCGCGACGAGCTGGAGGAGCTCGAGGCCGCCGGCAGCGCCGACGACCGCTTTCACGAACTCGGCGACCTCCTCTTCGCGGTGGTCAACGTGGCGCGCAAGCTCAAGGTCGATCCGGAGCTGGCGCTGCGCTCGGCGTCCGAGCGGTTTCGCGGACGGGTCGGCCACGCGGGCGAGCTCGCGGCATCGGAGGGCGGAAGCTGGGACGATCTCCCGCCTGAGCAACAGCTCGCCTACTACGCCCGCGCACGCCTGACCGAAGGAGATCGAGACCGCCGATGAGCCAGATTGAGCATGTGCACGCACGCCAGATCCTCGACAGTCGGGGCAACCCGACCGTTGAGGTGGAGCTCAGCGTGCGCTCGGGCGCCTGGGGCCGCGCCGCCGTGCCGTCGGGGGCCTCGACGGGGGAGTTCGAGGCCACCGAGCTGCGCGACGGCGGCTCGGACTGGATGGGCAAGGGCGTGAGCACGGCGGTCGAGAACGTCAACGGGGAGATCGCCACCGCGGTCCACGGCCAGGACGCCGCCAGCCAGGCGTCGCTGGACCGGATGCTGATCAGCCTCGACGGGACCCCCAACAAGTCGCGCCTGGGCGCCAACGCCATCCTCGCCGTGTCGTTGGCCGCCGCCCAGGCCTCCGCGGCCGAGCAGCGGCTGCCGCTGTGGCGCTACCTCGGCGGTGAGACCGCCCACATCCTGCCGGTGCCCATGATGAACGTGCTCAACGGCGGCGCCCACGCGGACAACGCCGTCGACTTCCAGGAGTTCATGATCGTGCCCGTCGGCGCGCGGACCTTCACCGAGGCGCTGCGAATGGGCTCCGAGGTCTTCCATCACCTCAAGAAGACCCTGCACGACGAGGGCCACGCCACCTCGGTGGGCGACGAGGGCGGCTTCGCCCCGGACTTCCAGTCAAACGAGCAGGCGCTCGAGGCGCTGCTCAACGGCATCCGCGCCGCCGGTTTCGTACCCGGCGACCAGGTCGCCATCGCCCTGGACCCCGCCGTGTCCGAGCTCTACAAGGACGACGAGGGCTATGTGCTCGAGCACGAGGGCCGCACCCTGAGCGCTGAGGAGATGGCGGCCTACTGGGCGGACCTGTGCGACCGCTATCCGATCATCTCGATTGAGGACGGCATGGACGAGGAGGACTGGGCCGGGTGGTCGGCGCTCACCCAGCGCGTCGGCAACCGAGTCCAGCTCGTCGGCGACGACCTGTTCGTCACCAACACCCAGCGGCTCAAGCGCGGCATCGAGAGCGGCGTGGCCAACGCCATCCTCATCAAGGTCAACCAGATCGGCACCCTGACCGAGACCTTCGCCGCGATCCGGATGGCGCGCGAGGCCGGCTACGCCGCCGTGATGTCGCACCGCTCGGGCGAGACCGAGGACGTCACCATCGCCGACCTCGCGGTGGCCACCGGGTGTGGCCAGATCAAGACCGGCGCCCCTTCCCGCACTGATCGCGTCGCCAAGTACAACCAGCTCCTGCGGATCGAGGAGGCGCTGGGCGCGGAGGCGAGCTTCCCGGGGCGCTCCGCGTTCCGCGCCTGAGCCGGCCGGCCGTGACAGCGCTCTTGCGGGAGGAAGGAACCCGGTTGCGTCGAACGAAGGCCGCTAGGGATGCCGCCCGCCCGTCACGCCACCGCCGCCCCGCGCCGACAGCCTCGCCCGCCGCAGCGCCGCCGCCCGCGTCTCATCGCGCCGTCGACGCGCCTGCGCGTGCGCTGGGAGCGGGTGGGCCGCGTCGGGCTCCTCATTGTGCTGGCGGTGGTGGTGGGCCTCTACGTGGAGCACACGCTGTCCTATTTCTCGACGCGCTCCCAGGCCGATCAGGAGCAGGCCGTCGTCACCCGGCTGGCCCATCAGAACGCGCAGCTGACCCGGCGCGAGCGCTCGCTCAACGATCCGGCCACGATCGTCTCCGAGGCGCGGGCGCTGGGCATGGTCCGGCCCGACGAGCGGCCGTACGTCGTCGACGGCAAGTCCAGCCCCTGACGCCCGCGCGCGCCGCGCCGCGCGCTCGCTCGACTCCGACCGGGTGGCCGGCATGAGCCCCGGGCCGGTCAGCTATGACACCTTCATCGGTCTCTGGCAGGAGGGCCAGCGCCGGCTGGCGGCGGCCGATCCAGGGGACCGCGCGGTGATGGAGCGCGTTGTGGACGAGCTCGTCGCCCAGCTGCGCCGGCGTCTTGGCGGCCCGTTCACCGTCGACGAGCTGGCCCGGCTCTACGCCGAGCAGGGCACGGACTGGTGCTTTGACGTCGCCGTGCGGGTGGCGCCCAACCACCCGGCGGCCTGGGACCTCACCACCGTGGCCGGCGCGGCCTTCGCCCGCTATGCCCGCGAGGCCATCGACTACACGACAGGACGACGGACCGCCGAGAGCTGAAAACAGCAGTCTGCGGCGGTCCGTGTCCGGTCGGGCTGAAGACGGCGGGGCTTTTAGTCCTCGTCGTCTGAGTCTGCGTCGGACGTGCCGGCGCGACGGATCACGATCTGGTCCTCCTCGATCGCGACCTCGACCGGGCGGTGGCCCGCCCAGTACTCCGCGTACACCGGGTCGTCCTGCACGGCGGGGTCCAGCCACAGGCCGTACCCCTCCTCGCCGTGGTCAAAGGTGGCCTCGAGCGTGCCCGATGAGCGACGGCGAGTAGTGCGTCCTCCGCGACCTCCGCGGCGGCCTCGACGGCGGCGAGCAGGCTTCTCGGCCTCCTCGTCCTCGTCGTCTTCCTCATCGTCGTCATCGGCCGGCTCTGCGGCGGCGGCGTCGAGCTCGGCGGCGATCAGCGCGTCGTCCTCGGCGCGCAGGTCGATGTCATCGTCGTATTCGGTCGCGGCGGTGGTGCCGTCGGTCTCGTCGCCGGCCTCGAGCTGCTGGTCGCGCTTGAAGGCCTGGATCTGCTGCACTGTCACTTCGAGCTGATGGGCGATCCACGCGTCGGTCCGCCCTTGGCGGACCCAGGCGCGGATGCGGTTGAGCTCGGGTCTGAGGGATCGGCGTGCCATATCGGGAGCGGAGACTAGTACAGGCGACGGCGGGACCTCGTCTTGTGAAGCGCGCGCCCCCGCGGGGGGCCGATCACCCCCGTGACTACCCGTGCAAAAGCCACTCTCTGCTTGAACTTCGAAAAGCGATGCCGCTATGCTGCCTCGCGGGCAGGCGTCGCGCTACGCGTGGGCATGACGCTCCTGTTTTTAGCGGCCAATGCAGGGAGGCGACTATGTTGGTACTCACCCGCAAGTCCAATCAGAGCATCATGATCGGGGACGACATCGAAGTGTCCGTTCTGGCGATCATGGGTGAGAAGGTTCGGATCGGAATCCAAGCCCCTCGAGACATCCCGGTGTTCCGCAAGGAGGTCTACATCGAGATTCAGGAAGAGGGGAGCGAAGGCCACAAGGGCGCGCGCGAAGAGGTCGACGCGGCCTTGCGCAGTCTCGGCGACAGGCCTGATACTTAATCTCCCTGGTGGACGGGTTCGCTGAGGCCGGCGAGCCGGGCACTGACGAGCTCGGCATTGCCGCCGCCGGCACAGCGAAGCCGCCGGATGCGGCCGTCTCCGGCGGCCGGGGCCGACGGGCTCAGCCCAGCAGGAAGTACAGCGTCTCGAACATCGCCGCCGTGACGATCACGGCGGTGGCGATGAGCGAGAGCACCAGCATCCAGTAGCGCAGCGAGCTGCGCTTGCGCCGCCGCGCATGCGTGCGCAACCGCGAGCGGCGCGCGGCGTGGCGCCGGAGCGTCTCGCGCCGGCTGCGGTCAAGTTGCGTCTCCTGCCGGAACTCCTGCTCCAGCTGCGCAAGACTCTGGCGCATCTTCATCGCCATCCGGGCGAGCCTACCAATAGGTGCAACCGCGGGGCGTGACCGCTCACACGCCCCGCCGGCCGATCGGTCCTCAGGCGACCTGCTGCTTGTCGTAGACGTTCACGAAATGCAGGTAGTTATCGGCGACCTGGGTCGCCGCGGCCTCGCGGTCGAGGCTCTTGTCGAGAAAGCCCTTCAGCGCGTCCCACCAGATCGAGCGGCCGATGGCAAAGCCGATGAAGCCCTCCACGGCGGAGGCGACCCGCAGCCACTCCTCGACCTTCTCGGTGGAGGCGCCACGGCCCAG
>DASXJW010000212.1:0-40487 GCA_036497165.1 Solirubrobacteraceae bacterium | reverse complement strand
CCCGACTGGACCCCTGGCAGCGACTTCAAGGGGCCGGTGACGTCCACGTGCGTCGCGGCCGGCGGCGAGATCGTGGCGCTGGACCCGCTGGCGCCCGAGCCCGATGCGGCCGAGGCCTGGGCGCGACTCGATGCCGCGCCGCCCACGGTGGCGGTGATCCTCAAGCCCGACCACGTGCGCGACGTCGACGTGTTCGTCCGCCGCTACGGGGCGCGGGCCTTCGGCCCGTGGCTGTTCTATCGCGGCACCGCGCCGCGGTCTGAGCTGACGGCGATCGAGCCGGGCAGCGAGATCCCGGGCGGCCTGCTGGCGCTCTACGACGGCCGGGGGCGCGCCGAGACGCCGGTGTGGATAGCGGAGCACCGGACCCTCGTCTTCGCCGACGCACTGGCCGCCCCGCGGGGCGAGCTGCTGGTGTGGGACTGCCCGGCGCTCGAGCAGCGGGCGCTGCCCGCCCTCCGGGCGCTGCTCGAGCTCCCGTTCGAGCGCGTGATCGTCTCCCACGGGGAGCCGGTCCACGAGCGCGCGGCGTTCGAGCGGGCACTGACGCGGCCACCCTGGCGCGGCTGACGCCACGGGCGCTCGGGCCCCCTGGCGATGAGGAGCGTGGGCGGCGAGGGTCTGAAACAGTGGACCGGAGAGCGATGAAGGGATGAGCCGATGAGCGAGATGCAGGTGCTGCTGGACGGTCTCGGGTTCCCGGAGTCCACGCGCTGGCACGACGGCCGCGTGTGGCTGTGCAACTGGGGCGCGGGCGAGGTGCTGGCGGCCGGCCCCGGCGGCGAGCGCGAGGTCATGGCCCGGCTGGCGCCCCGGACGCTGCCGTTCAGCATCGACTGGCTGCCCGACGGGCGGCTGCTGATCGTGGACGGCCCGCAGCGGCTACTGCTGCGCCAAGCGCCGGACGGACGGCTCGCGAGCGCCGCTGACCTCAGTGCTCACGGCGAGGGTCCGATCAACGAGCTGGTGGTGGACGCCACCGGAAACGCCTACGTCATCGGCGGCCCGGCCATCTTCCTGGTGGGGGCCGACGGCAGCGTGCGGGTGGTCGCCGATGGCCTCGCCTGGCCGAACGGCATGGCGCTGATCGAGGATGGCCGGACCCTGGTGGTCGCGGACTCCCACCTCGTGCAGCTCATCGCCTACGACGTCGGCGACGACGGAGGCCTGTCGGGCCGCCGGGTCTGGGCCGATGTCGAGCACGCGCCAGACGGGATCTGCGCGGACGCCGACGGGGCCATATGGGTGGCCACCGTGCCCGGCCGATCGTGCCTGCGCGTCCGCGAGGGCGGGGAGGTGCTCAGCACCGTGAGCGTCGATCGCGGCTGCTTTGCCTGCATGCTGGGCGGCGATGACGGCCGCACGCTGTTCATCGCCGCGGCGGAGTGGCGCGGGATGGAGGCGGCGATGAGCGAGGGACCAGGGGCAACGGGCCAATTGCTCGCCGCGCCGGGTCAGCTCGCACCGCGCGCCGGCCGCCCGTAGCCCGATTGCGGATGTTCTTCAGCGGCCTAACGGGTAAACCGTCTCTCCGGGACCGTACGACGCCCGCCCAGGAGATCAAAACATGAGCGCGCAACCACAGATCGGCCCTGATAGGCACAACGGCCGCGTAGCGGCCGACTCGACGGTGGCCCGTGTCACATTGCGGCCGATCGGGTCGCCCCTGCCCCTGGGAGCGCTGGCCCTCGTTCCCGTGGGTCTGATCGTCGCCGGAACCCAGCTCGGCTGGTTCACGGCGAGCGATCAGAAGATGGTCCCGTTCATCCTGCTGGGCTTCGCCGTGCCGCTCCAGCTCGTGGCCAGCATCTTTGCCTTTCTCGGCCGCGACTCGCTGGTCGGCACCGGGTTTGGGATGTTCACCGGCACCTGGCTCGCGTACGGGCTCGCCCTCCTGTCGAGCGCGCCGGGCCAGACCAGCCACGTCCTCGGAGTCTTCTTCCTGGCCATGGGCGGCGCCTTCGCCCTGCTCGCGGGAGGCGGCATCGTCGGGGGCAAGGCGGCGGCCGGAGCCATCATCGTCACCGGTTCCGCCAGGTTCATCCTGTCGGGGCTCTACGAGGTGACGGGCGCCACCGGCGTCGAGCGCGCGGCCGGTCTGGTCGGACTGGTCTTCGCCGGAGTCGCCGCGTACGTCGGCCTCGCGACCCTGCTCGAGGACAACGCCCGCCGGCCGATGCTGCCGATGGGGCGACGGGGCATGGCGCGCGCCGCCGTGACGGCAGACCTCGAGGCGCAGCTGCGGGACCTCGAGCACGAGGCGGGGGTCCGCGAGCAGCTGTGATGACCCGCCCGCGCGTGCGGGGGTCGGCCGCGCAGGCGGGTCAGGCGGACGGCGTCAGCCCGCGAGCCGCTTGCGCAGCTGCTCGTTCCGAGTGCAGGTCAGCCGGTGGGCTGCGCCTGCACGGTCTGCGTCGGATCGTCGGCGGACCGCTGATCCTGGGCGTTGATGCGGGCTCCGGGCGGAGGGAGGACGGGACCGTCGAGCAAGGGATCGTTGGTCTGCACCATCCAGGCCTCCAGGCGGGCGCGCAGGTCGGTCGCGACGTCGGCGTAGGCGGGATCGTCGATCGAGTTGCGGCCCTCTCCGGGATTGAAGAACAGGTCGTGGAGGCGCTCGCGAGCCACGGGCCGAGTGGCCCACCCGCGGGCCAGGTAGGCGTCCTTGCTGGGGCTGTCGTCGCAATTGGCGAGCACGGGTAGGGGTAGTCGTCGATGAGTGGTCCCGATCCGACAGAGGGTACCCAATGTCAACTAAATCAGTTGAATTATTGCGGTTCATGCATCTTCCCCGCGGCGGCCTGCGGCGGGGGCGCGGCAGCGCGATAGGCTCGCGCCGCCATCGAGACCGAAGGAGCCGCCATCGTGAGTGACTACCCGCTGTTCGACGTCAACACCTTCGGCGTGATCGTCACCGGTGGGGCCAGCGGGCTGGGACTCGCCTACGGCGAGGCGCTCGCCGTGAAGGGCGCGCGGGTGACGCTCATCGACATCGACGGCGGGGCCCTTGAGGAGCAGGTGGCGCGCCTGAGCGCTGAGGGCGTGGACGTGCGCGGCGCGGTGGCCGACGTCACCGACCATCCCTCGCTCGATCGCGTGATCGGCGAGGCGGCGGAGCTCTATGGGCGGCTCGACGTGGCCTTTGCCAACGCCGGCATCGATCCCGGCGCCGGCTTCGTCGGCGCGTGGGCCGGCAACGCGCGGCCCCGGGTGCAGGAGGGCGCGCTGGAGGCCTACAGCGACGAGCGCTGGAACCGCGTCATCGACATCAATCTCAACGGGATCTTCGCCACGGTGCGGGCCGCCGCCCGCCACATGCGCCCCCGCCGGTCGGGGCGGATCATCATCACGACCTCGCTGGCCGCCACCAAGGTCGAGCCGGCGATCGGCTCCGCCTACGCGGCGGCCAAGGCCGGCGCCCGGCACTTCATGCACTCGGCCGCGCTGGAGCTGGCCGCCTACGGCATCACCGTCAACGCCATCGCCCCCGGGTTCTTCGTGACCAATATCGGGGATGGCCATGCCCACCACCCGGACGTCCAGGCCGCGATCGCCAAGGACATCCCCATGCACCGCGTGGGCCAGCCGGAGGACATCAAGGGGCTGGCGCTGTTCCTGGCCTCGCCGGCCTCGCAGTACGTCACCGGCCAGGAGATCATCATCGACGGCGGGTGGGGCCTGGGCGTCGCAGATTGAGACGCCCCGCGGCCGACGCTTGCCCGGGTGGGCTACGCAACCTCTTCGGGCAGCTCGTACCAGCGCTTGCGCTCGCCGATCCTGGCCCGCAGCTTCCAGCCACGGCTCTTGGGCTCGGCCTCGATGCGCTCCAGCACCGCGCCCACCCGGTCGGAGATTCGCACGCGATCGGCCTCGGGGAGGTCGTACGCGCCGATGAGCTCGCGGCAGCGCTGCAGGTTGTGGGTGATGGTGCGCCACAGTCCCCAGTCGCCCGCGCACAGCTCGGCGATGCGGCCGACGTTGACGGTGTCAAGATCATCGTCGGCGACGTCGTGGCCGTGGAACAGCAGCAGCGTGTCGCGCACGTCCTTCTCGTTGAGCTCGACGATCTGCAGCTTGGTGAGCATCAGCTCGGCCAGAGGGACCGTCCGGTGCTCGGCGGAGAGGCGCTCGGTGAGCGGGATGACGTGGCACATGCGAAACGAGCCGACGAACACGTCCACTTGGCGGCCGTGCTCGCGGTCGTGGAAGAGCAGCCGCTCATTGCCGTTCATGGCGTTGAAGGAGACCTCCGGCTCGTACCCGCTCTCGCCGAGCACCTTGCTGGCATCGCGGCCGCGGCCCTTGGGGACCGCGAAGTCCAGATCCTTGTACTCGCGATCCAGCGCCGGAGGGACATCGGCCGCCAGGAGGCGCACGGCCACGCCGCCCAGCAGCGCCAACGTGGTGCCCTCGCCGTGGGCCAGATCGAGGAGACGCTGACCCTCGTCGACGATGCTGGGGAGGATCGGCGTCATCGCTATGGGCAGCGTAATGCAACGCGCTGCGGGGGCCGCCGCGCCGCGCGTCAGCCCGCCGTGGCGGGGCGCTCGAGCCCCTCGAGGTAGGGGAGACCCGTCGCCATGAAGCCGCCGTCGACGTAGATGACCTGCCCGGTGAGCCAGCGCGCGTCGCTGAGCAGCCACGCCACGGCCTCGGCGATGTCCTCGGGACGGCCGAAGCGCCCGAGCGGCGTGCGGCTGAGCTCGTGCTCGGCGATGGGGCCGCCGGCCAGGTAGTCGGCGCCCATCTCGGTCTGGATCGTGCCGGGGCCGACGCCGTTGACGACGATGCCGTCCGGCGCGAGCTCGATGGCCAGCGTGCGGGTCAGGAGCAGGGCGGCTCCCTTGGACGCGCAGTACGCGCTCTCGAGCGCGAAGCCCTGGGCCGCCGCCGTGGAGAGGATGTTGACGATTCGGCCTCCGCGGGCCGCGCGCATGCGCCGGGCAGCCGACTGGCAGCAGAAGAACATGCCCTTGGCGTTGATGTCGAGGTGGCGGTCCCAGATGGCCTCGGTGGTGTCGAGGAAGGGCACGTCGTGAAAGACGCCGGCCACGTTCGCCAGTGCCCGCGGCGCACCCCAGTCGGCCTCGAGCGCGGCAAAAGCAGTCTCGATCGAGCCGGGATCTGCGATGTCGGTCCGCATGTACCAGGACTCGCCGCCCAGGCCCTCGATGAGCCCGCGGGTCTGGGCGGCGTCGCCGATGTCCAGGATCGCGACGCGGGCCCCGGCCTGGGCCAGGCGCAGGCACACGCCCCGGCCTATGCCCTGACTGCCGCCGGTGACGACGGCGATCTGTCCTTTCAGCGCGCTCATCCGGGCCGGCTACTCGGCGGGGATCTCGTGCAGGGCCTCGTCGAGCCGCATCCCCTGCCGTGCGCGGACGACCTTGGCCACCAGGTAGATGATCAGCGCGATCGCATAGAGGATGCCCATGTAGATGAGCGAGTCGACGTTGTTGACGCCGAACACCCCGTTGCTGAGCCAGATGACGAGCAGGTAGGTCATGAATGCAGCTGACCCGATGCCGACCACTGTCAGCGCGGGCACGCCGAGGATCTTGTAGTTGGCCGCCGCCGAGTTCTGATACACGCGCCGAAGCCGCCACGGCATGATGGCGGCGGCGACCGACGTGCCCAGGTAGGTGACCACGATGACCAGGCCCGCGTCCAGCGTGTAGGTGGCGAAGCTGCCCCAGTATGCGTACAGGGCGGCGACGACGACCGACGGCACCACCATGAGCAGCAGCGCTGCTACGGGCACGCGCCGCTTGGGCGACACATAGGCCGCCCATTCGGGAAGGATCCGGTCAAAGGCGGCGGCGAAGATGACGCGCGTGGACGACAGGAACACGGTCCCGTACCAGCCGAAGATCCACAGCGAGAACAGCGCCACCAGGATGAACTGGAACACGTGGCTGGAGACCAGCCAGCCGCCCATCATGATCGGGAACGGATAGGCAGTGAACGGACCGCCGCCCCAGTAGCTGGCATTGACCGCGTTGTAGAACTGCCAGCCGA
This sequence comes from Solirubrobacteraceae bacterium, assembly GCA_036497165.1. GTDB lineage: Bacteria > Actinomycetota > Thermoleophilia > Solirubrobacterales > Solirubrobacteraceae > Palsa-465. The sequence goes on along the minus strand of DASXJW010000212.1, from coordinate 34,469 downwards.
AGGTCTTGGAGAAGAGGGCCAGGAAGATGAGCGAGAACACGGTCACCATCAGGAGCGCCGAACCCATCGCCCGGACGTTCTTCTTCATGTCGTTGGCGCCGCGCACCTCGCCGGCCAGCGTCGCGCCCCAATTGGGATAGATGAGATAGAAGGCGATGAAGCCGATCATCAGGAACGTCTGGCCGGGGTTGAAGTACAGCAGCGAGTGGGCGTTGTAGCCGGACTTCTTCAACGTCTGGGCATAGACGTTGCCGTGGGCGCCGTAGAGGCTGTGGGCCTCGCGGTTGAAGGCGGACACGAAGTCGGCATGGCTGTGGACCAGCATCAGGATCACGAACACGGCGAAGGCCAGTCCGCCGGCCCAGAACGAGAAGCGCTGCAGTCGCGCGTAGCTGCGCATGCCAAGGCTGATGTAGGCCCAGGTGATCCCGATCACGATCAGTGAGCTCACGAAGACCCCGGTCTTGGTGGTGAGGTCGTTGGCCAGACCGTGCGCGCCGACGATGTTCAGCAGCGGGTCGAAGACCGAGATCACGGTGATGTTCGCGTAGATCGGAACCCAGTGCCAGAGGATGAACCACCAGCCCGTCATGGCCAGCACGAAGCCGACGCCGCCGCTGAGGATGCGGCTCTGCCACACGTAGTCGCCGCCGGCGCGGGGCATCGCGGAGATCAGGCCCGCATAGGCGAGGATCATGAACCCCGTCAGCCCGGCGGTGATGACGATCGCCCAGAAGAGGCTGCCGTTGGGGATGAAGGAGCCGAGCGACAGGCACCACAGCCCGAGCACGATGTTGCAGGCATAGAAGGCGTAGATCGACCCGTCGACCATGGCCCACCCGCGCACGAGCCCGGTGGCCTTGCGCACGAAGATCGGCCCAGAGCTGACGCCCTCGGCACCGCCTGCGGTTACCTCTGCCATTGATCCTCTCCTCTATCCGATGGTGAGCCGATACCGCTTGACCGCTCCTTGACCGTCCAGTTCGACCACCGCGCCCTGCAGATCCCCCGTCTCATAGGCGCTGCCCGGGTTGATCGATAGCGTCCGGCCGAGCCGGGCCGCTCCCCTCGCCTCGTGGATGTGACCATGGAGGCTGAGGACCGGCTGGCTGCCCTCGATCGCCTCCCTGACCGCAGTGGATCCAACGTGCGCCAGCACGCGGCCGCCCCCGACGACGCCGAGATCCTCGGTGAGCTCGGGCGCCTCGTCCAGCGCTGTTCCGTGCGGCGGGCAGTGGAAGTTGAAGATGAGCTTCTCGGGAGGCGCCGTCGCCTGTTGCACCATCGCCGCGATCCGGCGCGCCATCGCGTCCTCGTCCTCCTCGCGGTCGGTATTCCACGGCGTGCGGTTGGCCCAGCCGGTGGAGAGGATCTGAAAGCCCTGCTCGAGGTCGATGACGCGCCCCTCGCCCACCTCCAGCCGCTTGGAGCGGTGGAGGATCTCGTCGATCTCGACCATGTCGTCGTTGCCGGGGCAGACGAAGGCCCGGATCTTCGTCCCTTCGAGGCGCTCGTCGGCCAGGTTCACCCATTGCTCGACGACGTCCAGGATCGACTGGCGGTCGAGGGCCTCGAGACGCGGCGGCGAGGCCTTGAGCTCGGCGAGCGCGGGTTCGGTGGTGCGAAACGGATACAGACCACGATCGCGGACGATCCGCTCGTAGCGCTCGAGCTCATCGGCGCCGAAGTCGTGGCGCTGGTCCTGGAGGTAGCAGTGGCACCGGCCGTCGCCGTTGCTCACGATCGGCACGAGCGCCTTGCCGGTCATGTCCCCGCCGAGGACGATGACGTCGGCTTCGTAGAACTTGGCCGAGTTGAGGAACTTGCGAAAGCAGGTCTCGGAGCCGTGAATGTCCGTCGCGAAGAAGACACGCGGGCCGCTCCCCCTCCGAGAAAAGATCGGCATCTCGGGCGAACCCTACCGCTCGCCGGCGCGGCATGTCAAGATTGATTACGCAATGCGTAACGACGACCAGCGCCTCGACGACGTGGATCAGGAGATCGTGCGCCAGCTTCAGCAGGATGGACGGCGCTCCTATCGGGAGATGGCGCGCTCGCTGGACGTATCAGAGGGCACCGTGCGCTGGCGCGTCAAGCGCCTCCTCGACACGGGGGCCCTGAGGATCGCCGCCATCGCCGATCCCTTCCGGCTCGGCTACACGGTGCTGGCTTCAATGTTCCTAAAGGTTTCACCGGGCAAGCTCGAGCACGTCATCGACACCCTGGTGGCGTGGCAGGAAGTCGTCTACGTGAGCTCCTGCACCGGTCGCGTCGACGTGTACATCCAGGTGGTGTGCCGCAGCCACGAGGATCTGTGGGAGCTCGTGGCCCGGCGGATCCCGGCCGTGGGAGGGGTGTTGGAGACCGAGACGCTGATGGAGCTCAAGGTCCACAAACTCCAATACGTCTACCCGGGACTTGACCGGCCGTTATGATTCGCGTAGAAAACCGCCATTCAGTTTGAGGATTGCGTGGCGCAGTGCCCGCGACGTCCGGCCACGGGAGGTGGCGCGATGCCCACGAGAACCATGACCGACCTCGGAATCGACCCCGACGCCGTGGAGGAGGCGCTCGCCGCCAACTTCACGTTTCCGGCGCGCTGGTACTCCGATCCCGATATCCACGCGCTGGAGCTCGAGGGCATCTTCTCGCGCTCCTGGCAGTACGCCGGGCCGCTGTGCAAGCTGGCCGAGCCGGGGGACCACATCGTCTGCCAGATCGGACGCGTCCCCGTCCTCATCACCCGCGACCGCGCCGGGGAGCTGCATGGATTCATCAACGTCTGCCGCCACCGCGCCTTCCCCGTGGCCGTGGAGGACGGCAACCGGCCGACGCTGCAGTGCCGCTACCACGCGTGGACCTATGACCTGGACGGCAGCCTGCGCAAGGCGCCGCGCAGCGAGCACGAGGCCGAGTTCGACAGATCCGAGCTGTGCCTGCTCCCGGTGGCGGTGGACACCTGGAACGAGTTTGTCTTCGCCAACCCCGACCCGGAGGCCCCGCCCCTGCGTGAGGCGTTCGCCGGCTTCGCCGACCTCGCCGTCGAGCGCGGCCTGGACTACACCGGCTACCGCTACCACGGCCGCTACAGCTATGAGGTGCCCGCCAACTGGAAGGTGTGGGTGGAGAACGGCAGCGAGTGCTACCACTGTCCGTCCATCCACACCCAGAGCTTCAGCGACGCCTTCATCACCAGGCTCGACGTCTACGAGTACGTCAACAGCGACCGGTTTCTCGGCCAGTTCACGCGCTACAACCCACGCGCCAAGAAGTACCGCGGCGCACCGCCGGAGGACGAGCGTCAGTTCCGCTACGTGTTCCTGTGGCCGACGACCTTCCTCGTGCAGGACGACTACGTCGGCTTTCCCGGCATGATCATCCCCACTGGGCCCGAGAGCTGCCGATTCATATCCGACATGTTCGTGCACCCGGATTGCCCTGAGGAGACGGTGAGCCAGTGGACTGAGATGTGGAACCAGACTCTCGAGGAGGACACCGAGGCGGTGGGGCTCCAGCAGCCGGGCCTGCGCTCCCAGATGGTCCCTCACGGCCGGCTGATGCCCGCCAGCGAGAGCGCGATCGCGCGGTTTCACCGGATGGTGTGGGAAGAGGTCGCCCAGGCGCTCGAGCGGTGAGGGCCCAGCGTCTGGTGGCCTTCGGGCAGCCGCCTTCCTTCGAGCTCCAGGACCTGCCCGACCCGTCGCCCGGCCCTGGGGAGGCCCTGGTGGCGCTGCGGGCGGCGGCGCTCAACCGACGCGACCCGTGGGTGTGGAGCAGTCCGGGGTACTGCCCGCTGCCGGTGACGATGGGGTCCGACGGCGCCGGCGTGGTCCTCGCGCTCGGTGAGGGTGTCGAGGGCGTGGCCGCCGGCGATGAGGTCGTCATCGATCCGACGCTGAACTGGGGGCCGGCCGAGGAGCGGCCGCTGCCGGATTTCGACATTCTCGGAGCCCCGCGCGACGGCACGTTTGCCGAGCAGGTGGTGGTGCCCGCCGCGAACCTCGCCGCCAAGCCGAAGCGGCTCAGCTGGCTCGAGGCGGCGGCGCTCAACCTCGGAGGACTGACGGCATGGCGCGCGGCGGTGACCTGCGCCGGTGCGGCACCGTCGCGGACGCTGCTGGTCACCGGGGCGGGCAGCGGCGTGGCCAGCTTCGCCATCCAGATCGCCGCCGCCCTCGGTGCCCGGGTCTTCGTCACGTCCTCGTCGGAGGACAAGCTGGAGAGAGCTCGGGCCCTCGGCGCCGTCGCGGGGGTGAGCTATCGGGCGGACGACTGGCCGGAGCGGATCGTCGACCTCGCCGGTGCAGAGCTCGACGCGGCCATCGACAGCTACGGCGGGCCCTCCTGGGACGGCGCGCTGCGCACGCTGCGCACGGGAGGAACCCTCGTCTCGTTCGGCGATACCTCCGGCGCGGAGACGACGCTGACGACCGCTGAGGTCTACTGGCGGTGGCGCACCGTGCGGGGCACGTCGATGGGCAGTCCGCGCGAGTACCGCGCGATGCTGGCGCACGTGACGGCGGCGGCATGGCGACCGAGCATCGACAGCGTGTTCGCCCTGGAAGAGCTCGACGCCGCCGCGCGGCGCCTGGACGCGCCTGATCGGTTCGGGAAGGTCGTGCTGTCGATGGGATGACATGCCGCCGCTCAGCGTGAGCCGGTTGAAGGGCGGCGAGCTCGTGCTCCAGAGCCGCCTCTGGGCGACGAACTCGGTGGTCGTCCCCGCCGGCGAGGACGCGTGCCTGGTCTGCGACCCGTCGATCTTCCCTGACGAGATCGCCGAGATCCGTGCTCTCACCGACGGGTCGGCACGGGTGTACGTCCTTGTCACCCACAGCGACTTCGACCACGTCTGCGGTCTGCCGGCGTTCGCCGGTGCCACCGTGGTGACCGGCGTCTCGACCGCGGCGGCGATCGCCGGCGGGGCGGCGCGACGCAAGCTGGACGAGAGCGGACGGGAATGGGGGGCGGCGTGGGACGGTGAGTTGCGCGTCGACGTCACGGTGTCTGCCGAGGCCGTGTGGTGCGGCGACCTCGAGATCGCGGCGGTCGAGTGCCAGGGCCACTGCGACGACGGCGCGGGCTTTGTCATCGCCGGGCGCGGGCTGCTCCTGGCCGGCGACTACCTGTCGACCGTGTCCCCGCCGATCGTGTTGGGATCGTTCGACGGCGCCGTGTCCGCAATCGAGCGCCTGCTGCGCACCATCGATGCGCATCGGATTCCCACCATCGTGCCCGGGCACGGACCTGTCCTCGACCGCGATCAGGCGCACCAGGTCGGCCGCGAGGACATCCGGTACCTGCGCGCGGTGCAGGCCGCCGCTGCCGCCGCGGTGCGGGCGGGGGAGAGTGCCAACGTCGCGTTTCTGAGAGTGCGTGGGGTCCCGGCACCGCGCGCCGCCCGTTCGGACTTCGAGGCGTTCGACTGGCTGTCGGCCAACGCCCGGCGTGCGCTGGCTGATGCCGGGCACCGGTCTACGCCGTGAGCCCCCCGGTCAGGTCGTTGCTGGAAATCCCCGCGCGGATGCGCAGCAGCAGGGCGCGCAGGTCCTCCTCGGGCAGGTTGGGGTTGTAGAGCGGGCTCTCGACCGGACGGGTGAGGAGGCGCCGACAGGCCACTGCCGCCGCCGGCTCCACCCGTGTGGCCGGCGAGGCGAGTTCCCGTGCGAGTGTCTCGAGGAGTTGGGCGTATCTACCGGAGCGCACCACGAGGTGAAGCTCGAGCGGATGGCCGCGCTCGTGAACCACCGCCTGGATGAACGTGGCGAGCCGCCGGCGCTCGCGCAGCGCACAGACGCGAGCGCCGAAGCGAGCCACCGCGGGGATGGCGTAGGCCGACGGGTCCAGGGCGAGCCGCTCGATTCGCTCGCGGCGCGACAGCCACAGCACGACAGCGGCGCACAGTTGGAGCCCCGCCCCGACGGCGAGCGCTGCAGCGAACCTCGGAGAGGAGGAGATGACGGCGAGGGCCATGGCCCCCACGACGATGGCAGCGATCAGGCAACGCCGCGCGCGGTGCAGCGATCGCTCGACGTCGGCGGTGGCCTTCTCCACGTCCCGCGCGTTCATGTGGTGAGTATCCGCCGCCGGCCAGGGCCGCGCAAACGTTCAGAGACTGGCAAAGTGCCTCGCGAGTGTCGGGAGCCGCCGGTGTCATCCTCCTCGTCGTCGGACTCGTGGTGGTCGTCTTCGCCGCCGATGTCTTCGTCGACGGGCTGCTCGGGATCGCTCGCACCCTGGGGATCTCAGCGTTCGTGCTCTCGGTTGCCCTGTCGGGGTTCGAGACCGAGAATCTGGCGGCAGGGATCGCAGCCAACGCCAAGGGGCTGCCGGGCGCGGCCGCCGGCACCTTTCTGGGCGGCATCACCTTCCTGGCGTTTGGCGTAGCAGGACTGGGCGGCCTGATCGCGCCGATCCGCGTCGAGCTTCCCACGCGGTTCGCGGTGTGGACTGCGGCTGCCCCGCTTCCGCTGCTGGCCTGCGCGATCGACGGGCGGATCTCCCGCGTCGAGGGCGGGCTTCTGGTGGTCTGGTCAGTCGTGGCGCTGGTGGGGCTGGCCCGCTCGGGACGGGCGCTGCTCGTCGCGGAGGAGGAGGAGGAGCGCGTCCGATGGCCCGGCCTGAGGCTCCTCGTCGGACTGGCACTGCTGACCGGCGGGGGGTGGCTGATCGGCCAGGGTCTGCGAACGACGGTGCATCGGCTCGGGGTTCCGCAGACGCTGCTCGGCAACACCGCGCTGGCGGCCACGGTCGAGGCTGAGGAGCTCGCGCGCTTCGCGGTGCCCGCGCGTCGCGGGCGGCCGGAGATCGGCCTCGCCAGCATCTCCGGCACGGTCGTCCACTTCGCGGCTCTCAACGCGGGGATCATCGCCCTCGTCAAGCCGCTTACGCTCGGTCCGCAGACGACCCGCTTCTACCTCCCGGTGGCGGTCGTCAGCCCCGCGATCTTCGCGGCGCTGCTCATCATCCGCAAGCAGCTGGCCCGGATCGAGGGCGCGGTGCTGACAGGCCTGTACGTCGCCTACGTCGCGGCGGCAATCTTCGTCTCGACATGAGCGACGCCCAGCGCCCAAGACGTATTCAGGCGGAGCCGTCGGGAGCCGGCGCCCACGGAGCCTCCAGGTTGCCGGCAGCGTCTGGAACGAGGCCGGCCACCGCCAGCCGTCGTCGGCACAGGGAGAGGGCATGGTCCCGCGTGGCGGGGGGCACCGCGTCTCCCCAGGCGCAGGCGGCCTCGGTGGCGCGGCTCAGGACCTCCTCGAGCACGAGGTCGGAATCGCCGGCCTCGGTCAGGCAGCGCACGCCGAAGCCGACGTGCCAGCGCTCGTCGAGATCGGCGTGAACCACGCCCTCGCGGACTCCGGGGAGCGCCCCGTCGTCCAGATCGTCGAGCAGGGCGCGCTGTCCGGCGGTGAACACCGCCCCCTCGAGCACCATGTGGTAGAGGCCCACGCCGTCGACGAGGCCGGCCCGGCCCGCGGCCAGCTCGGCGGCGATCGCGGGCAGCCGCGCCTCGAACAGCTCGAGCAGCGCCGGTGGGACGAGGGCGCGGGCGGCGGCGCGCCGCTCCGCCGGGGTCTCCCCGGGCAATCCGAGCACCGCGGCGGCCACGCGATCGAAGAACTGGGCATGCCGATCCTCGTCGCGCCGCTGCAGGAAGAAGATCCACATCATCATCGTGTCCACGTGCTCGGCGGCGTCGGCGAACGGCGTGAGGTGCTCGGCCACGGCAGCCTCGGCCACACAGAAGCCCGCGAGCAGCGTGGTCAGGCGGCGGCGACGCTCCTCCGGGAGCGAGGGCCACGTGCGGGCATCGGGGCCGAAGTCGATCGCCGCGGGCTCCCATTGCAGCCGGGCGACGATCTGGGAGTACGTGGCGAGGCGCGGAAACATCAGCAGGTCCGAGCGATCGGCGCTCGGAACGCTGAGCCCGCCTGGTCCCATGTTGGGCTGCGCCTCCACCTCAGACCCGCTCCGGGCGCTTCGTCGTCCGGTAGACGAACTCGTCGGTCTGCGCCGACTCGCGCACCGACACCACCTGCTGGTGATGGGGGGAGAGCCGGCACACCGGATCCGTGGCGGCCGCGTCGCCCGTCAGCCGGAGCGCCTGGCAGCGGCAGCCGCCCCAATCCACTTCCTGGCGGTCGAGAGGACACGACCGGCACGGCGCCTGCATCCAGTCCGTGCCGCGGAAGCGCGCGAACGCCTCGGACTCGGTCCAGATCCACTCGAGGTCGTGCTCGCGGACGTTGGCGAACGCGAGCCCGGGGATCGTCGAGGCCGCCTGGCAGGGCAGCACATCACCACTCGGACTGATCACCATCGCCGTCCGGCCCCAGCCGCCCATGCACGGCTTGGGCAGGTCCTCGTAGAGATCGGGGAGCACCCACAGGACATCGACCCGAGGGCCGACGCGCTCCCGGAAGCGCTTCACCGCTTCCTCCCCGCGCCGGAGCTGCTTCTGGGTGGGGAGGAGGGCCTGCTGGTTGGGGATCGCCCAGCCGTAATACTGAGTGTTGGCGAGCTCGAGCCGCTGAGCGTCGACGTCGAGCGTCAGATCGAGCAGTTCCTCGATCCGGTCGAGGTTCTGGCGGTGCAGGACGCAGTTGATCGTCAGGGGGAAGTCGAGCTCCCTGGCCAGGCGTGCGGCCGCGATCTTCTTGTGGAAGGACCGGTTGCCTGCGATGCGGTCGTTGTCATCCGCGTTCGGGCTCTGGATCGAGATCTGGACGTGATCCAGTCCCGCCGCTTTCAACGCCTTCGCGCGAGCCGGCGTGAATACCGTGCCCGCCGTGATGAGCGACGAGTAGAGCCCCGCATCGCGCGCCGCCGCGCACAGCTCGACCAGGTCGCGGCGCAGCATCGGCTCCCCGCCCGTCAGCGCCAGCTGGAGCACGCCCAGTCCCCGTGCCTGGCGGAAGGCGCGGATCCAGTCGTCGGTCTGGAGCTCTTCGCGGTGTCGCTTGGCGCCGATATCCAGAGGGTTGGAGCAGTACGGGCAGTGCAGCGGGCACTGGTAGGAGAGCTCGGCGATCAGGGTGAACGGCCTAGGACCCTGCATCGACCAGAAGTCCTCTCTGGGTCATGGCGTCGAGCAGGCCGCGGACGTCGCCGTCGACATCAGACCCGCGATAGCGCGCCGACAGCAGGCCCACGATGTCCTCCAGGGACCGCTCGCCGTCACACAGCTCCAGTACCTCCGCCGCGGTCGGGTTGAGCCGAACGGCACCTTCGGGCACCAGCAGCAGATGCTCCTCGCGCACCTCGTCGTACCGCAGCCTGGCGCCGGTGACGAGACGCGGGTGGGTCATGCGGGCGGCTGGGATGGGATCGAGCCCTGGGTATCGCCGCGCTCGACGGCATCGAGTTGTGCCCACAGCATCTCGGTCTTGAAGCGCAGCGCGGCGATCGCCGCCTCCTGCTGCGCGCGCGTCCGGCAGCGCTCCACCGTCAGCCCCAGCGCGTAGTCCGCGTCACGTGGCGCCTTCACGAGCCGGGTGCGGAAGTACTCGAGCCCGGCCGGGTCGATCCACCCGTAGTGGCGCTCGAGAGCCTGCAGCCGCACGCGGATGGCGGCCGGGCCGAACAGCTCGGTGAGCGAGGAGGCGACCGCCTCGATCCAGGGCCGCCGGCGGGCGAAGTTCACGTAGGCGTCAACCGCGTAGCGCACGGCGGGGAGGACGCCACGCTCTGACTCCAGCTCCTCACGCGAGACGCCCAGAGCCTCGCCGAGGCGCAGCCATGACTCGATCCCACCTGGATCCTGGGCAGTGCCGTCGTGGTCGATGATGCGCTGGATCCACTCGCGGCGCACGGCGACCTCGGGGCAGTTGGACAGGATCGCGGCGTCCTTGAGCGGGATGCACTTCTGGTAGTAGAACCGGTTCGCCACCCAGCGCTGCAGCTCGTCGCGGCCGAGGTCGCCGGCGTCCATCCTTCTATGGAACGGGTGCAGGTGGTGGTAGCGCGTCCCCTGCGCTCGCAGCTCGGCGATGAATGCCTCGGGCAGCGCCGGAGCGCGCTCGTCAGTCGGTGTCACGGCGGTGTCGGTCACAACTCGAGCTCGAGACCATCGTAGGCAATCTCGACTCCCGCCTGGATGACCGCGTCCCGTTCGGCCGAGTCCTCCAGGAGGATGGGGTTGGTGTTGTTGATATGCACCAGCGCCATACGCGGCCGCTCCAGCCGGGCGAGCGCCTGGAGTGTCCCGTCGGGCCCGGACAGGGGCAGGTGGCCCATGTCGCGCGCGGTGCGCGTCGAGATACCGAGCCGGACGAGATCGTCGTCGCGCCAGAATGTGCCATCGACGAGCAGCAGGTCGCTCGCGGCGAACCGGCTGAGCACGTCGTCATCCAAACGGGCCAGGCCGGGGACGTAGGTGATCACGCTCGGGCCCGCGCAGTCGCGGAAGACCATGCCGCTCGCCCCAAGCGTCACGCCCGATCCTTCCAGGTAGCGCGGCGCGTCACCGCCGACGTCGAACGCTTCGACCGTGAGGCTCGAGCCCTCGAGCGGCATCGCGCGTCCCGGCTCCATCGTCCGCCACTCCACCCCGGAGTACCGCTCGAGGATCGGCAGCACCGGGTACCCGTGCCGGAGCGCACGCTCGACCTCGGCGGCGCCGTAGACGCGCACCGGGGCGGAGGACTCGCGCAGCAGCAGCAGCCCCGCCGTGTGGTCGATCTCCGCGTCCGTCAGCAGGACGCCCGCGACCGGCGGCGAGCGGACACCGTCAACGGCCAGGTCCGTGAGGCCCTCGAGCTGCTGGGGCGCGTCAGGGGAGGCGTTGACGAGAAACCATGGGCCCTCGCGACCGCGGATCGCGAGCGACGACTGGGTCCGCGATCGCGCCCGCGCGCCGGAACGGGCCGCCTCGCACGTCGGACATCGGCAGTTCCACTGCGGAAAACCCCCGCCTGCGGCCGAGCCGAGAATCCGAACGCGCACGGGAGGAGGAAGCGGGACGCAGCCTCAGGCCAACGCCGGAGGCCACGCCGGGCTTTAGCCGTCCTACCTGTGATAGAGGTAGGACGTCACCTCCGAGCACATCTCGATGAACTCGAACTTCGGCTTGATCCAGTCCATAGGATGCCTCCTTCTTAGAGTTCAACGGGGAGAGTGTCATCTTACCGGGAGGTGTCAAGTTGACCGGACCGCCGGGCCACACGATGCGCGTTGAAGTCACTTCGGACGGACCGGACACCGTTGGCGCGGACCTCGTCGCCGTTGCGGCCGGAGGGCCGGCGATGGAGCTCGGCGCGCCGGGGCGCGCCGTGGCGGACGCGGACCCGGTCGCGCTCGTCTACCGCGACGACGCCCCCTTGGCCGTCGTCGCGGTCGAGCCCGACATCGAGGGCCTGCGGACGGCGGCCGCGCGCGCGGTGGGGGCGTGCCGCCATGGCCACACGGTCGCCTGGACGCTCGACACGTCCCTGCCCATCCCCGCCGCCGAGCAGGTGCGAGCCCTGGCCGAGGGCGCGGTCTTGGGCGGCTACGACGGCCGCCGCTGGCGAAGCGAGCCGCCGCCCCGCGGCGTGCAGCGCTTCGTGATCTGCGGCTGCCCCGAGCAGCTCGCAGGCGTCGCCGACCGCGCGGCGCTCGTCGCGCGTTGGACGAACACCGCTCGGGAGCTGGTCGACGCGCCCCCGAACGTGGTCTCGCCAATGGGGTTCACCGAGCGGGCAGCGGCGTTTGCGCACCTCGGCGTGGACGCCGTCGACCCCGAAGAGGCAGGCCTGGCCGCGCTCGCCGCCGTCGGCGGGAGCAGCCCGGCACGGCCGGTGCTGCTGGTTCTGCGCCACGAGCCCGCGGGGGCGCCGGAAGCCCCGCGCCTCGCTTTCGTCGGCAAGGCGGTCACCTTCGACACGGGCGGCTACTTCCTCAAGCCGCAGTCGGACATCGTGCGCCAGAAGGCGGACATGGGGGGCGGAGCGGCCGTCGCGGCGGCGCTGGGCGCCATCGCGGAGCTCGGACTGCCTCTGTCGGTCACCGGGGTCATTCCGATCTGCGAGAACATGCTGAGCGGGTCGGCGATCCGGCCCACCGACGTCATCGGCACCGCCGCCGGGCTCACGGTCGAGGTCACCAATCCCGACGCCGAGGGCCGCCTGATCCTGGCCGATGGCCTGTGGTACGCGCGCCGCGAGGGCGCAACCCACATCGTGGACCTCGCGACCCTGACGGGCGCGATGCGGGCCGGCATGGGCGACCTCTACGCGGGCGTGTTCTCCCCGGACGAAGCGTGGCGCGCCGAGGTTGTGCAGGCCGGCAACGCCAGTGGCGATCTGGCGTGGCCGTGGCCCCTCCACCCGCGCTACCGGCCCCTGATCGACTCCACCGTGGCCGACCTGCGCAACACCGCGGGCAAGGGGTTCGGATATCCGATCGTGGCGGCGACGTTCCTCCAGCAGTTCGCCGGCGACGGACCGTGGGCGCATGTCGACATGCTCGGCCCGGCGTTGCTCGATGACGATCGCGGCGACGCGTTCGGCCGTGGCGCCTCGGGCTACGGCGTCCGCATGCTGGTTGAGCTCGCTGCGCGCCTGAGCGCCCCGGCCGCCGCGTGAGCGAACCCCCAGGCGTTACGCTGGCCTGATGAACCTCGGGGATGGCGATCGGCGAGCCGCGGCCGCCATGCCGGGGCGGGTGGTCGACGCCTCGAAGTTCGACCTCGCCGCTGCCGAGCAGGCCGCGCGCGACCTGCTGCGCGCGATCGGCGCCGACCTCGATGCGCCCGGGCTGGCGCAGACGCCGCGTCGCGTCGCCGCGTCGTTCGCGGAGCTGGTGACGCCCGCCGGCTTCGAGGCGACCCTATTCCCCAACGAGGGATATGACGAGCTCGTGCTGGTGCGCGACATCTCGTTCCAGTCGCTGTGCATGCACCACCTGCTGCCGTTCCATGGCGAGGCCCACGTCGCGTACCTGCCGGGCGACACCATCATCGGCATCTCGAAGCTCGCCCGCGTGGTGGAGGCGTTCGCCCGGGACCTGCAGCTGCAGGAGCGCATGACGCAGCAGATCGCCGACTGGCTGGATCAGGCGCTCGCGCCGCGCGGAGTCGGGGTGGTGCTCAGCGCCGAGCACATGTGCATGACGATCCGCGGCGTCCGCAAGGCCGGGGCGCGGACGGTCACCTCGGCCGTCCGGGGCGCGCTCCGTGACGACCCACGCACCCGCCAGGAGCTCTTCAGCCTTGTCAGCTAATGCCGGTGAGCCGTCGCCGCTGATCGAGACCGTGGTCACCACCACCGGAAGCGACGGTGAGGTCAACTGCGCGGCGATGGGGGTGCGCTGGGGAGAGGAGGAGCTCGTGTTCTGGCCGTTTGACACGACGCGCACGCTGCGCAACCTCCGGCGCCACGGCGAGGCGGTGGTCCATCTCACTGACGACGTGCTCCTGTTCGTGCAAGCGGCGCTGGGCCATCCCCGCCCGCCGGTGCGCCCCGCGAACGCGATCGGGGGCTCGGTGATCGGGGAGGCGAACGCTTGGCGGGAGGTGGTCGTGACCGAGATCGCTCCGGACGCGGGCGACCTGCCGCGCTCGCGGGTGCGGGCCCAGGTGGTCGCCTCGGGCACCGGCACCCGCCCGCCGCTGGGCCTGTGCCGCGCTCGGCACGCCGCCGTTGAAGCGTCGATCCTGGCCTCGCGACTGCCGTGGCTGGGAGCCGAGCACGTGTCGGCCGAGCTCGTCCGCCTGCAGGAGCTGGTGGACAGGACCGCCGGGCCCCGTGAGCGGGCGGCGATGGACTACGTCCGGCGCTATGTGAGCGAGCGAACGTGAGCGAAGTCGTGGTCACTGCGCCGGCGCGGCTGCACTTCGGCATGCTCGATCCGGCCGGGCTCGGCCCCCGGCGTTTCGGGGGATGCGGGGTGGGCGTGGAGCGTCCGCGAGTGGCCGTCGGGATCAGTCCCCGGGCCGGTGACGAGGTCGTTGCCCACGGGTCGCAGGCCGAGCGCGCCACCGCCCTCGCGCGGCGAGCCCGCGACGCGTTCGGTCACGCGGGAGGCCTCGAGGTCGAGGTGCGCGAGGCGATCCCGCCGCACGTTGGCCTCGGGTCGGGCACCAAGCTCGGCCTGGCCATCGCCCGCGGAGTGGCCGAGCTCGCGGGCGTCCCTGCCGGGCCCCAGGCGCTGGCCGACGCCAGCGGCCGCGCGGCGCGCTCCAGCGTGGGGTGCTGGACGTTTGCGGCGCCGGGTCTGGTCGTGGAGGCCGGGGTGACCGAGGACGGCTCGATCAGCCCGCTGGTGGCGCGCCACCTCGTGCCCGAGCGATGGCGATGCGTCCTCGCCCTCCCCGTCGACGAGGAGGGACTCTCCGGGGACGCGGAGGAGCGCTTCTTCAAGGAGTTGCACGATCGTGCGAGCGGCGAGCCGCGCGTGTCGCGGCTGCTGCTGACGGCCCTGCTTCCGGGCCTGGTCACGGGCGATCTCGCGGAGTTCGGCGCCGCCCTCAGCGAGATCCAGCACGAGATCGGATCGATGTTCGCCGCCCGGCAGGGTGGGGTGTTCCATCCGCACGCGGCGCCGATCGTCGAGGCGCTTGACGCGCTGGGCGTGAGCGCGGTGGGACAGAGCTCGTGGGGCCCGACGGTGTACGGGATCGTCGACAGCCCGGAGCGCGCCGCCGGTGTGGCCGACCGGCTGCGCTCCGTCGCGCACCCCGGCACCGACGTGCGCGTGGTCGACTTCGATCGCCGCGGCGCGTCCGTGGCGCGCGACGGATTAGAGCGGGCGGCGGCATGAGGTTGCTCGTCAGCGTCGTGTCCGTCGCGGAGGCACGGAGTGCCCTGGCGGGGGGCGCCGACATCGTCGACGTCAAGGATCCGGGCGAGGGTTCGCTGGGGGCACCGGCGCCGGGCGTCCTCGTCGACGTGATCCGGGCGGTGGGCGCCCGTGCCCCGGTGAGCGTGGCACTGGGTGACCTGCCGGACCTCCCCCACACAGCGGCGCTCGCCGCGCGCGGCGCCGCTCTCAGCGGCGCCGGCTTCGTCAAGGTGGGACTGCGTGGTGTGGGCGAGCTCGATCGCGCGGTGGCGGTGATGAGCGCGGTCCGCGACGCGGTGGGGGTTGGTGGGGACGCGGTCTCGGTCATCGCGGCCGCTTATGCGGACGCTGCCGCACTGGACCCGCCCGCGCTTGCGCCCCCGTGGCTGCCCGCGCTGGTGGAGCGGACAGGGATCGACGGTGTGCTCGTCGACACGTTCGTCAAGGACGGGCGCGGGCTGTATGGATGGCTCTCGGAGTCCGAGCTGGCCGAGCTGATCGAGCGTACGCGCCGCGCGGGTGCGCTCTTCACCGTGGCCGGACAGCTGCGACGCGGCGAGCTGTGCCGGGTGGCCGCCGATGTCGTCGGCGTGCGATCGGCCGTGTGCCGTGACGGCGACCGGACCGCGGAGCTGCGCCCCGAGCTCGTGGCCGCCGCGGTGGCCGAACTGCGCGGCGGCGCAGGCGCTCAGGCGGGCACGACGCGGGTTCCGGCCGCGCAAGAGCGTCCGGGCTCCCGGACCACCACGGCGACGCCGGTGCGGCGGACCGCCTCGGGCAGATAGGGGTCGACGGCCCGCCCGCCGCCGCCGTCCTGCAGCGCCTGCAGCTCGCCGGCGGTCAACCGTTCGAGCGGAGGATCATCCGACGGCCACCGCGCCAGGATCCCGGCGACCGGCTTGAGCAGGACCGCCTCCTCCCCGCCGACGGCCGCGGCCGCCAGCACCGCCAGCGAGTCACTGGTGACAGCCCAGGACCGCGGGACCTCGGGCCGGTCCGCAAACGCCCGCGCCGCGGTGAGCAGCCCCAGCCGGCGCGGCGCGACAAGGCGGGCGAGCGGCTCGGAGCCGGGCAGCAGCGGCGCCAGCAGCTCCCCGAGCTGATCCATCGCCCCCAGCGCCAGCGCGTGCGCGACATCATCGGGGAGGGCCACCTGGGCGTCGACAGCGCGCACGGCGTCGGCGAATGGGCCGCCGCCCGGCACGACGAGCACCGGCCGGCCGGCGGCCAGCTCCGTCACCTCCGCGCATGCCCGGCCCAGCGCGTCGAGCCCGCCGGATCGGAGCAGTCCGCCGCCGATCTTGACGACCAGCGGGCTGGACTCACCCACCGCCCAGCACCGACAGGGCGATGGCGGCGGCGACCTCCCCTCCCTTGCCTGCGAGCGGGAAGCCGGGGCCGTCGCATGGATGGACGGGCAGCGCGCAGCGCGCCGCCGCCTCGCGGGCCAGGAAAGCGCCGACGCCCACGGCCACCACGGGGACGCCCGCAGTCAGGCGCGCGGCGACCCGGCGAAGCGCGGCCGTGATCGCCGCCAGCTGCGCCTCCTCGACGGCGCCGGCGATCGCCTCGAGGTCACCGTCGGCGAGCTGCTCGGGGTCGGCGCACACGACGCGCGCCAGACGCGCGCGGACCTCGCCCGGAGAGGTTCCGCGATCGTCCGGGAATGAGCATGTGCACTGCTCGGGGGCCAGGTTCCCGCGCAGCAGGTGGGCGTCGGCGGCGATCGCGAACAGTTCGGCGGTCACCGGGCAGGGCCGGCCGCCGATCGGCACGTGCGAGAGCACGGCGGCGATGCTGGTCCGCAGCGCGCCGGTGTAGACCAACTCGCCCGCAAGCAGCCGCTCCACGTCCGTCAAACCCTCGGCGACAACCGCGCCGCCGGCGATCGGAATGAGGTCCGTGGTGGTGCCGCCGCAGTCCACCAGGATCCCGTCGGGCACCGCGCGCGCAACCACGAGCGCGGTCGCCATCCAGTTGGCGGCCGCGCACTCCAGCGGCGCCGCTCGTGCCGCGTCCAGGCTCACCAGCTCGCCGCCGGTGGTCATCACGCGCAGGCGGCGTCCGGGCAGAGCCTGGCGCGCGGCCTCCAGCACGTGGAGCACGCCCTCCCGCTTGCTGGCGAACACGTCGACGAGCTCCGCTGTGGTGGTCAACGCCACAGGGGCGCCGTCGAGCGCCAGCCGCCCGACCACGTCGGCGATCACGTCGGCCATGGCGTCGAGGTTGTGCCACACCTCGTAGGGCTCGGACACGATCCGGACCCGGAGGCCGTCCTCCACCACCGCCGCCTTGGTGTTGGCGCCGCCGATGTCGAGCCCAATCATGGGAGACATTCGGGCATCATGACTCAGACGATGAGAATCGTGCCGGTCCTCGACCTCAAGGGCGGCATCGTCGTGCACGCCCGCCGCGGAGCGCGCGCCGACTATGCGCCGCTGAGCAGTCCCCTGGTCGAGGGGTGCGAGCCGGTGCCCGTGGCACGCGCCCTGTGCGCCGCGTGCCGGTGCAACCGGCTGTACGTCGCCGACCTCGATGCGCTCGCGGGCGAGCCGGCCGGCGAGGCGGCCCTGACTGGCCTGGCATCGGTGGCGGAGACGTGGGTCGACGCGGGCGCGACCACGCCCGAGCGGGCGGCGGCGCTGGAGCGTGCCGGCGCGGCGCGCAACGTGGTGGGCACGGAGTCGCTGGGCGCCGACGCGGCGACGGCCGGCTCGGTTGCCTCTCCACCGCCGCTCGTGCTCAGCGTGGATCTGCGCGGCGGACGGCTGATCTCCCCCGATCCCGCGCTGGACGGCCGTGAGCCGGCGGCGGCGGCGGCGCTGGCGCGAGCGCTCGCTGTCTCAGAGCTCCTGGTGATCGACCTCGCCCGCGTGGGCAGCGGCTCCGGGCCGCCGCTGGACGCGGTGGCCGAGCTCGCGACGGCGCTGCCCGGCATCGCGATCTACGCCGGCGGCGGGGTGCGCAACGACGAGGATCTCCGGGCGCTCGAGTCCGCCGGTGCCGCGGGTGCGCTCGTGGCCACGGCGCTGCACGAGGGCCGCATCACGCCGTGACCAACCCCTCGCAGGCGCCCACCACCCGGGCGGTGAGATCCTCCGAGCAGACCGACTGGAGCGCCTGCCAGCCCGGGATCCCATTGACCTCCAGGACGGCGGCGGTGCCGTCGGGCGCCACGATCAGGTCCACGCCGGCCACGTCGGTCTCCAGGGCGCCCGCCGCGGCGAGCGCGAGGCTGCGCTCGGTCTCGCCGAGGGAGACGGCGCGCGGACGGGCCCCGCGCGCGATGTTGGCGCGCCACGAGTCGGTTACACGCTCCATCGCGCCGGCCACCTCGCCGGCGATCACAAGGACGCGCAGATCCCGGCGGCCGGGCGGGTGGACCGTGCGCTGCAGGTAGTAGACGGTCCTCTGGAGCTCCAGGGCGCGGAACACGCGGTGGGCCACGTCGCAGTCCTCGATGCGGACGATCCCGTTGCCCATGGCGCCGAACAGCGGCTTGACGACCACGTCGCCGCCGAGCTCCTCGAACGCCTGCATCGCCCCGTCGTAGCGCTCGCACACGATCGTTGGTGGCGTGGGCACCCCCGACATGCAGAGCACCGCCCCGGCCCACGACTTGTCGATGGTTCTCTCGATCGCGCGCGGGCTGTTGACGCAGCGGACGCCCTGTGCGGCGAGGACGTGGAGGGCGTCCATCCGGAAGATCACCTGCTCAAGCGAGCCGCGCGGCAGTCCGCGGACGATGAGCAGGTCCAAGGCGCCGAGCACGACATCCTCCGGCCCAACCACCCGGACCCGTCCGCCGGCGTCGACCTCGGAGCGCAGCCGCGTGGCGGGGATCGCCACCACCTCGTGGCCGCGGGCAGCCAGCGCGCCGGTCAGCCCCCGGGTGTGCCACGAGCCGGTTGCCCCCAGGACCCCGACGCGCAGCCGCGCGCTCACCGTCCGAACGACCGCTCGAGCACCTCAGGCGCGAGCCCGCCCCCGTGATGCGCGCGTCCGGACTCGGTGCTTGTCAGCGTGACCTCCGCGGGGCTGAACAGCATCGGGTCGATGTCATAGAAGTTCCAGTCGGCCGCCGCCAGCAGCTCCCCAAACGGCGTGCCGAACGCGTCCGAGGCCGCTGACGGCAGGCGCCGCGCCAGGTCAGCCGCCTCGTCGTCGCCGGCCTCGATCCACAGGTGAACCGTCCCGCCGTAGAGCACCGCGTCGTTGGTGCGCCCGATCGCGGCCGGGTCATCGGCGGCCACCGGAGCGATGGGGCAGCACCCCCACCCGTGGCGCACCCGGCCGGGATCGACCCCGAGCTCGTGCAGCTTGTGCAGCGCGGTCTCGACGACCCGGGCCGAGATCTGCACCGAGCCGCACACCGAAGCGGTGGGGGCGATCAGGAACGTGACCGCGAACGCCGGCACGCCACACCGCTGCGCCACCTTGTCAACGGTCGCGGCCGGGGGGTCGTGGCGGGTCTCCAGGCAGAGGACCGCCTGCTCGGCCCGCTCCTGCCAGACCAGCTCCTCGAACAGCTCCTCGGCGCGCGCCAGAGCGCGGCCCGGGCCGCTGGCCATGGCAAAGAAATCGTCGTGCTCGAGCTTCCAGCCGGCGTACTGGGCAGCCAGGCACGCGGCGGCGGGATGATCGGTGCTGACGCTGACGCCCGGCCACGTTCGCGCGCCCACGAGGACCGGCACGGGATCGATCCGGCCCAGGCCGCCCATGCACGCGGCCGCGAAGCCGACGCCGGCCTGGAGCCCGCCCTGCGCCTCGGCGCCGCAATCCACGACCCGAGCGCCGGACTCGAGCGTCCGGACCTCGATCCCCAGCGCCTCCGCGTCGGTCACGAGCGCGCCCACGAGCGCCGCCGCTCTTTCGTTCATCGAAACGGTCACCGGCCATCCTCCTCGTCAAAGATCAGGATCTCTCCCCGGCTGAGCTCGGTGCGGTCGCCCGACCAGCGCGCCCAGGTCCCGCGCAGCAGCGCGTCGTCGACGGCCAGCCCCAGCGCGCGCACCCGCCGCAGCTGCAGACCGAGCGCCGGCGGCCGGAAGTGAGCGGCGAACGCGTAGCTGGGCAGCGGATCCAGGCCCCGCCCGGAGACGAGGCTGCCGCGCCTGTTGCCGATCCCGGCCTCCGCGCCGATGCCGCCCAGCGCGATGACCGTGCCCGCCAGCATGCGCAGACCCGCGCCGCTCCCGGTATGGCCGCCGACGGCCACCAGGCCACGCCGCATGCTCGCGCCGGCCTCCTGGCCGGCATCGCCCGAGACGATGATCTCACCGCCGGTCATGCCCACCCGGGCACCGGTGTAGGCGGCCCCCAGCCGGGCGCCGGCATCCCCGGAGATACGCAGCGCGCCGCCGGCCATCTCGGCGCCCGCCCAGTCGCCGGCAATCCCGCGAACCTCGATCTCGCCGCCGCTCATCCCCGCGCCCAGGTGATGGCCGCACGGCCCCTCCACCAGCACCCGGCCGCTGTCCATCCCCACGCCGATTCCGTCGACGCGAGCCAGATCGCCGCACAGCACCAGCTGCTCATCAACATCAATCGTGCCCGACACCTCGAACATCTCGCCCACGGCCACCGCCTCACGGCCACAGCGCACCCTCAGCCCAGCGACCTCGGACGCACCGAGTCCCTGCAGCCGTCCGGGAACGAGGGCGGGTGCCCAGACCCTCACCGCGGGCGCTGACCGGAGGGTGAGAGTGAGCGTCATGGCGGGTCGCGCAGCTCCGAGAGCGGGAAGTGGAACTCGCCGAGCTTGCCGCCGAAGTTGGCGGCGGTGACGTGCGTCGCGCCGGCGCCGGCGGCGGCGTGCAGCCCGCGACGCATCGCCTCGCGCACGGCGTCCTCCGACACCCCGTCGATGACGATCTCGAACACCGTGCCGACGCCGTCCGGGACGAGCGTGTCGGGGATCTGGGCGCGCAGCGTCGGAGCCATCTGGTGGTTGGTGGAGGCCGGCATCGTCTTCGAGGTGCGGGCGCCGACCTTGCTGCCGCTGCGCACGACGCCGCCCGGGAACGGCAGGGCGATCCCCTCGCCTCGCATCGCCTCGGCCGCCGCCTGCGCGGCCGCCAGCGCGGCGTCGTCGCCGCCGGCCGCGATGATCAGGTTGCCTCCGCCGACCCCCCGGCCCACCCCGACCGACTCGGAGACCAGGAACTCCCCGTCCATCACGGGGATGCGCCAGAAGCGGTTGCCTGCGATCACCTTGCTCGCCTGGAAGCCGTCGCCGAAGTAGCGCAGGCTGCGCCCCAGCGCCGCCGTCCGCTCGGCACCGGGGAGCCCATCAAAACATGCGGTGGTGGGGCAGGTCATGACGCTCTGGCCGACGCGCTCGAGGATGCGCTTGCCCACCCCCTCGCGGTCCATCGCGAACAGCAGCACGGCGATCCCCGGGCGGCCGTCGGGCGTGTCTTCGGCGCCGAGGCGGCATTCGATCGCCGCCTCGCACTTGCAGCCGATCACCGAGGTGGCAAAGCCGGTCATCGAGCGGGCAGCCTCCAGTGCCCAGGCGTCGGTGGCGGCCGTGATCACCACGCGCCCGTAGCGCATCGGGAACGCCTCGGCAAACGTGTCGCCAACCTCTGTCTCACCCAACCAGTAGTCGCTCACGTGCCGGCCTCCACGACCCGCGCCGGCTCGCGAAGGGCCGGGTCGCGGACCGGATAGTGCTCGAACGCCACCGTGTAGCGCTGGTCGAACAGGGGCCCCAGGACGCGGCTGACCTCGGGATCGAACGCGGCGTGGCTGGAGTGCAGCAGCCCGTCGTCGGACCGGCGCAGCTCGCCCTCCTCAACGGCGAGCTCGCCGCCCTTGATCACGTAGCGGGGGGTGGCGAACATCTCCTCGCGATCGGCGCGGTCGTGGTAGATCGTGACGTCGGCGTCGGCGCCGATCCCGAGGTGGCCCTTGTCACGCATGCCGAGCCGGCGTGCGGGCGCCGCCCGGGTGATGATGGCGATCTCGTTGAGGGTGTATTCGCGGTCGAGCCCGTCGAGCAGCGCGGTGCGCCGGATCGCTCGCTGGTTCGCGCGGCCGATCTGATCCTCCCGGAACGCGCGGTCCATCAGCAGGCGGATGAGCTTCGGATAGGAGAGGAAGGAGCCGCCGTTGGGGTGATCGGTGGACAGCATCACCTGCCACGGGTCCTTGCCCAACAGGAACAGCTCCAGGCCGATGCCCCACTGCAGCGCGTGGAAGTAGCTGCCGGCGCGGTACCGGTAGGGGACGATCCCGCACCCGGTCTCCACCTCGGTGTCGTGGTTGAGCCACTTGCCCCCATCGAGGTCGCGCAGGGCGGCTGACAGCGGCCCATCGGCCGTCATCGTCACCGCCGGCCCGAACATCACCTGGCCGACATCCGCCGTGAGCTCGGGATGGGAGGAGAGGTACTCCACGAGCTCAGGCGCCCTCGACCGAGGCTGACCCCCAGGCCGGCCTCCGTAGCAGTGGAACTGGAGGTGGGCGAAGTGCGCCTGGCGCCCTGACATCGTGCGCATCGTGTCGAGCGTCGTGTCGGCGTTGCCCGGCACCCCGAGGTTGTTGGCATGGATGTGGACGGGATGGGGCAGCCCGAGCTCGTCCACCGCGCCGCCGATCGCCTCCAGCACCTGCCGCGGGGTCACGGCGAAGCCCGGCACCTCTTCGTCGAGCGAGTGGACGTTGCCGTTGTCCTGCTTGAAGACCTCCACCCCGCCGGGATTGACCAGCTTCACCCCGTAACCGCCCGTCGCATCCAGCCACCACGCAACGGCGTCGCGCAGCTGTGGCGAGACCGCGCCGCCGGACTCGCGGATCAGCTCGAACAGCACCTGGTTGTTGCCCAGGAGGATGAGGAATGCCGCATCGATCATCGGCGTGTCGCGTAGCTCGGAGAGCACCTGGCGCGCGGCCAGCGGCGGGGCGGCCGCCTCCACGACGGTGGTGTAGCCCAGCAGCGAGTATCGGTACCCGGTGGCGAACGTGGACGGAACCAGGCCGCCGGTGCCCGAGCGCAGCAGCTCGGTCCGGTCCAGCGGGTCATCGTGGCGCTCGTCGGGCGTCAGCTTGCGCGCGGCGTTGACCTTGGGGCCGGCGATGTGAGCGTGGATGTCGACGCCGCCCGGCATCACCACCATCCCGCGGGCGTCGATCCGCCGGGCATCGGGACCGACGTCGGAGACGACCCTGCCGCTGTTGATGCATACGTCCCGGATCTCTCCGTCGACCCCGTTGGCCGGGTCGTGAAGGCGGCCACCCGTGATCCGGATCGCGGTCACCGCGCGACCTCGGCCAGGAGCCGCGTCAGCAGAGCGGCGGCGGTCGGCGCGCCGGCCGGCCGCGGTGCCTGCAATGCGAGCGGCACGCCGTCGAGCCGGTGCGCGGTGCCCGCCGCCTCGACCCCCGCCGCTGCGGTCCGTATCGACACCGCCGGGGCCGGTCGCGCCTGGTCGGCGGGGAGGCTGCACAACGCGATCTGCGCGACCCCGGCCGCCAGTCGCGCCGGGGCGGCGTCGACGCACACCGCCACGTCGATGCCCGCGGCGTGCTCGAGCGGCTGCGTCGTGCCGAGGAGCTCCGGATGACCGCTGGCGAGATCGACGTTGCCCCCGTAGCCGGTCTGCCAGGCCAGCACGTCCTGCGCACCCGTGGTGCCGGCGGCGGGGGTCAGCGCCAGCGTCACGACGTGGCGATCATGGCTGAGCGCCCGGGTGAGCTCGTGCAGCGCGAGCGCACGCCGCTGGCCGCCCTCGCCGCCGGTCAGACCTGGCCCGTGCACGAAGGCGACATGGGGCACGTCCTCCATCTGCTCCATCAGCGTTCGCAGCGGCGCATCGAGACCGCTCGGCGGCGTTGGCGTCTCCCGTTGCAAGGCGTGCAGGGTGACCAGCGCCTCCAGGTCACGTGCCCGCGGCCACGTCAGCCTCAGTGCCGCCTGCTCCGCGGTGGGGGTGTCCGCGTCATCGACCACGACCAGGGTTCGCTGCGCGCCGGTCGGGGCAGGCGACTCGCCACCGAAGCCGAGCCGCTCGAGCAGTCGCGGGTGGGTGGCCTCGGGATCCTCGCGCCAGATGACCACCACGCGCGACCGGTCCCGGATCTCGCCCAGGGTGGCGGTGGTCGCGCCCCGGAGGGGAAGCGCCGCGGCGCCCGGCCACGGACCGGTGACCGACTCGGTCATGACCACGGCCCCTAACCGGTCGGCCAGCGCGACGGCGGCACGGGCATCCTCCACCGTGGACCCCTCGAAGCCATAGACGACGGGGCGGCGGGCCTGGCGCAGCAACTCGGCGGCGCGCGCGAGCGCTGCGTCGACCTCGGCGGGCTCGCCGTGAATCGTCGCACTCGGCGGATGCGGCGGCCGGCGAACGCGCTCGCTGAACCATCGAGCGCCGAGGGCGCACGTCGGTCGCAGTCGCACGGCGTCGCCCGAGCAATCCAACGTGACGTCATCGCACAGCAGGCCGCAACCCGCGCACGTGACAAGCCCCATGTCCGCCTGCTCAGCCACCGACCAGCACCGCGTCGGGGAGGGCGGACAGGAGGCGAGCTCCGCGCTGCACGAGCTCGGGCACGTCGGTGCGCGACGACACCAGCGTGCAGATGGGCGCGCCGCGCTTGATCGTTTCGCCGGCCTGGGGGATGTCGCGCACGACGCCCGCCGGCCACCAGCCAGGGTCGGGAGCGCAGAGGGTGCGGTCGGCGAACAGGACCAGCTTGACCGCCGCACAGCTCCGGGCCGGCGGGGCGCCGGGCGCGGGCAGGCCAAGCCCGCGGGCGCCTCGGACGTGGGCCTCGAAGCTGCCACGGCCGAACAGCTCCAGCGAGGCGGACGGGCGCGGGTTGACCTCCAGCACCCACGCGTGGCGGCCATCCCAGATCGCGTCGACCCCGAATGCGCCGAGGACGCCGAAGCGCCCCACTACCTCGGCGCAGACCGCGCGCAGCCGGCCATCGAGCTCGGCGCGCTGTGCGTCGGGGAGGCGCGGCGGGGTCACGTTGCCGGTCCACCTAAATCCAGGTGGGAGATGGAGCTGCTCGGTTATCCCGAGGACGACGGCATTGCGGCCGTCTCCGATCGCGACGGCGGAGCAGGACAGGCCGCCGATGTGCCGCTGGAGCACCTCGGTGGCCCGGAGCACCCCACCTCTCCATGTGCGCACGCCATGGCCGCCGCCACTGTGCCGCGGCTTGCGCAGCCACCCGTGCTCCCGCTGGGGCATGTCGCCAGGCGCCCGAGTCTCGGGGGCGCGCGCCCCGGCCGCGCGCGCCGCTGCCCCCACCGCCCAGGGGTCGCGCACCGCCCGCAGCAGCTCGGCGGGCGTCCCCAGCAGCTCGCGTCCATCGGCCAGCTCTCGCACCAGATCCGGCCGGTTCTCCAGGCCCGCGCCGTACACGACCGCGTCGGCATCGATGTCCGCGGCGAGCGCGACGAGCCCGTCGCTCGTCCGCGCCGTGGCGACCGGAGCGAGCGCGCGCAGGTCGACGTCTCCGAATCGGTCAAGCGCGGTCACCTCGTACCCGTCGGCCACCGCCAGCTCGACGAGCATCCGCGCGCTGACCGCCACCACGAGGACCCTCACGGCAGCCGCACTCCGGTCAGCAGCGCGGCCAGCAGCGTGGCCGCCACGAGGTCCGCGGTCGTCCCGGGGTTCAGCCGGCCGCCCGCGCTGCGCAACCAGCTGTCGAAATCTCGAAGCGAGCGGCTCCCGTCGCGCACCGCCGCCGCCTGCGCCGTGACCTCCCGCGCCACCACGTCACCCGCCTTGCGGGCGATCAGGCTGTCCGGGTGGGAGGCCAGCAGGCTGACGTGAAGCGAAACGATGGCCTCAAGCGTAGGCAGGCCGCCGCGCAGCCCGTCCTCCAAGAGAGGCAGACCGGTGTCGAACACGATCGCGTACCCGGTGGCGTATTCGGAGGCGACGTTGTCCCGGTGCGCCGCCGCGTTCATCGCCTCGCGCAGTGACACGCGGGCGGGAGCCCGTACGTCATGCTCGGGCGCCTCGCCCAGGCCGCCGGGATTTGCACGGGCGATCGCCGCGAACGCCGCGGCGGCATCGCGGACATCGAGCCCCGCCAGCGTCCGCTCGAGCGCGCCGCGCAGCGGCTCATCGGCTCGACGTGTCACCGAGGCCCGCACGAGAGGTGCGAACAGGAGGACGATCCCCAGGTTGGCGTTGGTCCGGGCGACCTGGGCCGTCGCCTCCACGCCGTCCGCGATGAGCTCCCCGACGGTTCTCCGCAGAGCGGCGTCGCGCGCGAACACCGGCCCCAACGCGAGCCCGGACCGGATCATGTCGGCGTATGTCGTATCGGAGAAATCATGGGCCGGCGTGATGTTCCCCGGCTTGGCCGCCGACACCTCCAGCACGCAAGCGAACTGCACCTGATGCTCGAGCAGGTCCCCACCCAGCCTTGAGCGGTGAGCTAGGGTTGCGTTCACCCGCGTCACAATACGAGAGGGAGGTAACCGCAATGGCCATCACGCTGGCGACCGGGGAAGCCCTGACCGGAGACGGTAACGAGTTGGCGCACATCGACCTGTTGCTCGGGTCCAAGAGCGGTCCGGTGGGCGAGGCATTCGCCAACGCCTTCGTCAACGAGAAGGAGGGCCACACCAACCTGCTGGCGGTGGTCACCCCCAACCTGTTGGCCAAGCCGGACACCGTGATCACCAACAAGGTCACGATCAAGGGTGCGACGCAGGCGGTGCAGTTGTTTGGCCCGGCTCAGGCTGCAGTGGCCCGTGCCGTGGTGGATTCCGTCAACGACGGCGTGATCCCGAGGGACCAGGTCGACGATCTCTGCATCATCGTTAGCGTCTTCATCCACTGGGAAGCCGAGGACGACAAGAAGATCTTCGACTACAACTACGAGGCCGTCAAGATGTCGATCTCGCGCGCCATGAACGGCGAGCCGAGCATCGACCAGGTACTCGCCGACACGCCGGCCGCGCGGCATCCGTTCGCCGGCGGCGCCGAGGGGTAGCGGCGGCCGGCCACGAGCCACTGAACGCGCAGACCGGAGAGCTCCCGCTCGTCGGTCTGCGCGCCGTCGTCACCGGAGCAGGATCCGGGATCGGGAGGGCGATGGCTGTCGCGTTCGCCGCCGCCGGCGCGCGCGTGGGCATCGGGTTCTGGCGCTCGTCGGACGCCGCTCACGCCCTGAGCGCCAAGCTCGGAGCCGCCCATCCGCTGCTCAGGGCGGACCTCAGCACGTTGGACGGTTGCACCGGCATCGTGCGCGAGGCGTTCGCCGCGCTCGGGAACGTCGATGTCTGGGTGAACAACGCCGGCGCCGACGTGCTCACAGGCGACGCCGCGCGGTGGCCGCCAGAGCGCAAGCTCGACGCGCTCCTCGAGGTCGACCTCAAGAGCACGATGCGCTGCTCGCGGCTGGTCGCCGCCCGTATGCGCCCCGGCGGCTGCATTCTCAACATCGGCTGGGATCACGCGACCATCGACGGCATGGCGGGTGATGACCCGGAGCTGTTCGCGGCGGTGAAGGCCGGCGTGGTGGGCTTCACCAAGTCATTCGCGCGCTCGGTGGCTCCCGATGTCCGCGTGAACGTACTTTGCCCCGGCTGGATCGAGACCGCGTTCGGCTCCGGAGTGGACCGCGCCTTCTACGAGGAGGTCGCGGCGAGCACGCCCCTCAGGCGCTGGGGCCGGCCGGAGGACGTCGCGAGGACGGCGGTGTGGCTGGCGTCGCCGGCCGCCGCCTTCATCACGGGTCAGGCGGTCAACATCAACGGCGGCACCGTTGGCTGAAACGCTGTTCGTCACCGGCCGTCTGGCCGAGCCGGCCCTGCGGGGCGTCGTCTCCGGGCTCGACATCGGCCACCAGATCGCCGTGATGAACATCAGCGTCGCCGCGCTGATGACACCGCGCTGGATCGCCCGCCGGCTGAAGGTGCCCTCGGGAGTGGACAACATCGTCATCCCCGGCCTGTGCGACGGCGATGTGAACGCCTTGGAACAGGCCACCGGCCTGCCGGTCCGAAAGGGGCCCGCCGACGTCCGGTCTCTGCCGGAGTGGTACGGGCGGGCGGCGGTGCAGGCGGAGCTTGGACCGCGAGACGTGCGCGTCTTCGCCGAGATCAACGATGTCCAGACGCTGTGCCGCGAGCAGGTGATCGATCGGGCGGAGGCCTACCGCGCGGACGGTGCCGACGTCATCGACCTCGGCCTGTCGCTCGGCCGCCCGTGGCTGGCCGAGGGGCCGGCGACGATCGCGGCGCTGCGCGAGCGCGGGCTGGCGGTCAGCATCGACACGCTCGACCCCGAGCACATCCGGATGGCCGACGCGGCCGGCGTGGACTACGTGCTCAGCCTCACGCCCAGCACGATCGAGATGGCCGCGGATCTGCGCGCGACTCCTGTACTCATCACGGACGATCCCGAGGACCTCGATGGGCTGAGTCGGATGGCCGCCCGCATGGAGCAGCTCGGTCGGCCGTACCTGCTCGACTCGATCCTGGCCCCGATCAACTCGGGCTTTGCCGCGTCGCTGGCCCGGTACGTCGAGGTCCGTCGCCGGCATGCCGATGCGGGGATCCTGATGGGCATCGGCAACCTGACCGAGCTCACCGAGGCCGACTCGACCGGGGTTACGGCGCTGCTGATCGGTTTCTGCCAGGAGGTCGGCATCGGCGCGGTGCTGACCACGGAGGTGATCGGGTGGGCGAGGGGGGCCGTACGCGAGGCGGTCCTGGCGGCGCAGGTCATGCACGTGGCCCAGCGAGAGGCGCGGCCGCCCAAGCACATTGACGCCGGCCTGGTCACGTCCCGGGACGAGTCGATGCGCGCGCCGTCAGAGCAGGAGCTGCGCGCGATGCAGGAGCAGATCTCGGACGCCAACTACCGTCTGTTCGCCGACGCCGACTGGCTCTACGCATTCAACGGCGAGCGCTTCGTTCGCGAAGCCAACATGTACGCCGTGTTCGAGCAGCTCGGCATCACCGACGCCGCCCATGCCTTCTATCTGGGCAAGGAGCTCATGAAGGCGACAATCGCGCGCGGGCTGCGCAAGAGCTATCGCCAGGAGGGCCCGCTGGACTGGGGCCTGCTGAGCTTCCCCGAACCTCGACGCGAGGACATCCGATGAAGAAGATCCTGATCCAGCTCGACACCGATGAGCACCCGAGCGCGTTTGACGCGATCGCCGCCCACGATGCTGACGTTGACGTCGTGCTCGCCTATGGCCGGGTCACCCCCCAGAACCTGGAGGGCGTCGTGCAGGGCGCGATCTTCCCCCGCGGGCCCGACGGCCTGGCCAACACCGCCTTCTGGGTCGGTGGGTCGAAGGTGCGCGACGGCGAGGCGGTCTTCGAGGCGGCCCAGAAGCTGTTCTTTGAGCCCTTCAAGCCGTCGATCATGCTCGACTCGGACGGCTCGAACACGACCGCCGCTGCCGCCGTGGCCCGCGTGCGCGGAGCGGTGACCCTGCAGGGCGGCCGTGCCGCCGTGATCGGAGTGGGACCAGTCGGACTCCGCACCGCGGAGCTGCTGCGGCGCGAAGGCGCCGAGGTGACCCTGCTGACGTTCCCGCCCGACGTCATGAAGGGCGGCCATCGCCGCGCCTCGGGTATCGCGGTGGCCGAGGGGGCCGGCTTTGAGGTCATCGAGCCGGCATCCAGTGATGACCTGGACGCGGCTCTGGCCGGTCACGTGGCGGTCTTCGCCGCTGGACCGGCGGGCGTCCAGATCCTGCGGCGCAGCGGCTGGAAACAGACCGGCGTGCGCGTGGTGGTCGACTACTCGGCGGCCGAACCCGTGGGGGTCGAGGGCGTCGACCGAGGCGATGACCTCGAAGAAGAGGGGGGTGTCCTCAAGCTCGGCGCGCTGGCCGTGGGCGGTCCGAAGATGAAGCTCCAAAAGCGCTGCGTGCAGCGGATGTTCGAGACCAAGGGCACGGTCCTCGACCTCAGCGGCGTCTACGACGTCGCCCTGGAGGCGCTGTGACCGCCGGTCAGGCGCCGGCGCCCAAGCGCGGCTTGGAGAACACGAACTTGCCCATCGGCCCGCCCAGCGGGCTGTTGGCGTCGGGCCGCCAGAGCACGGTGTCCTCGATCTTGCGAGCCAGCGTGAAGTCCTTGTCGGTGATCCCGCCGGCCGAGTGCGTGGCCAGCTTCACCCAGAGCTTGCCCCAGGTGACGTTCAGGTCGGCGTGATGGCCGGCGGCCTCACACAGGTAGCCGACGGCGTTGACGGCCATCAAAGTGGTGGGCCAGCCGTCGGTGTTGTACTTGCGCCGGATCCAGTCATCCTCGTAGTACCACTCGTCGAGACCCACCTCGGACAGCTTGGCGGGGATCTCCTCCTCGGTGTATGTCCGTTCTTTGCTCATGGTCGGATCATATGCCCCGGGTAGCCGGTGTCGACCCCGGAACCGTGTCATTCGACCTGTGCGTGCTGCAGGACGGCGAGCCGGTTCTCGAGCAGGTATTCCAGGCCGGCTCGCTCAGTCAGGACAGCGGTCCGCTGCTCGAGGCGCTCGCCCGCCACGGCCCCTATGACCTCGTCTACGGCCCGAGCGGCTACGGATTGCCGCTCCTCACCGCAGCCGCCGTCGGGGAGCGCGAACTGGCCGAGATGGTGTTGGTGCGTCCGGACGAGACGCACGCTGACGCCGGTGTCGGCGGGCTGCGCTCGCTGCTGCGCGCTCTCGCGAACAGCGGACTGCCGGTCGTCTTCGGTCCCGGCGTCATCCACCTCCCCTCGGTCCCGCCGCACCGGAAGTACAACCGCATCGACATGGGCACGGCGGACAAGGTGTGCGCTGCGGCCTGCGCCATCGCTGACCAAACGGCGCGGTTCGGGATCGCTCCCCAGGAGAGCTCCATGGTCCTGCTCGAGCTCGGGGGCGCGTTCACCGCGGCCCTGGCGATCGACTCAGGTCAGATCGTCGACGGCATGGGCGGCTCGTCGGGACCACTTGGTATGCGTGCCGCGGGCGCGCTGGACGGCGAGGTCGCCTACCTGCTGGCGCCCACGCTGTGCAAGGACACCCTCTACAGCGGCGGGGCCCTGGACCCGCGCGGCGCGCTGCACCCCGCTGATCTCAACGCGCTCTGGACCTCCGCGGGACTCGCCGAGGGGTGGGCCGCCCTGTGGGAGGCCGCGGCGAAGGCAGTACGCGCCCTGACGGTCAGCCTGCGCGCTCCGCGGGAGATCGTCGTCTCCGGTCGGCTAGCCCGCGTGCGCGGGCTGGTGGATGCGCTGGCCGGGTCGTTGGGCGACGTCGCCCCGGTGCGCCCCCTTATCCCGGGCCGGGCCAGCGCCGCCGCGCACGGTGGCGCGCTCCTTGCCGATGCGCTGGCGGGCGGCCGTAACGCGGGGTTGGCCGAGGTGCTGAGGCTGCGCCAGTCCAGCGGCACCGCGCTTGACTACCTCCGCGTCGCCGGGGCCGACAGGATTGCCTTGGG
This sequence comes from Solirubrobacteraceae bacterium, assembly GCA_036497165.1. Classification (GTDB taxonomy): domain Bacteria; phylum Actinomycetota; class Thermoleophilia; order Solirubrobacterales; family Solirubrobacteraceae; genus Palsa-465. Next base: position 3,295 of record DASXJW010000212.1, on the reverse strand, counting down.
GTGACTCATTGACTGTTTTTCTGACGGTGCAATGACACACCGAACGGTCAGTGTCATTACCTGGCCGATCGATCAGGTGCGTGCCTGACCGGTCGGTCATGTCTCCAGCTGCCGGTTGTGCCGCGGTCGCGCCCCTGTTACGTTCGTTTCGCCCATTTTCCGGATGGAAGGAGAGAGTCGCTGTGACCGCCACTGCCGACAAGACTATTCTCGATGGACTGGGAAAGCAGAACGGGGTGACGTTGGGTCGGGTGCTCGGCCGCGGAAACGTCGGCGTAGCGGAGGAGGGATCCGACGGCAAGATGCACGCCACCGTCCGGATCCCGCTGGACGAGCTCATCTTCGATCCCGGCGTCCTCGTTCTCCCCCACGGGGGCGAGCTCGAGCTCGAGATCATCAACGATGACAACAACTCGCACTGCGCGGTCCTCCCGTGCAACGGCGACGCCAAGTTCATCTGGCTGGTGAACTTCGCAAAGGGGAGGGCCACGCTTCAGCTCGACGGGCCGGGTTACTACTGGTACGGCTCCCGGACCGGAAACGATGAGGGTCGCGGCCTGACCGGCACGATCGTCGTCGGTGGTGAAGTCCCAGACGAAGCCAAGCTCGACCGCCCGCCCCAACCGCGGCCGTAGAAAGGAGCAGTTGATGGCAACTGAGACTGAGTACGTCGACGCAGGCGAGGCTGTCGATTTCCGGAATCTGAGCCCGGGCTACATCGGGACCGCCCCGGACGTGGCGAAAGGCGTCAACTACGATCGGATTCTGAAGGGCCGCGAAGCCGAGCCCCACAACTGGCTCACGTACTACGGCGCCTACGACGGGCAGCGCTACAGCCTGCTCGACCAGATCAACACCTCGAATGTCAAGGATCTGCGGCCCGCTTGGGTCTTCCAGTGCGGCTCGGTGGGGATGCACTCGGGTGCTTCGACCTACTCGTTCGAGGCCTCGCCGCTCGTCGTCGACGGCATCATGTACGTGACCGGCTGGGACGGCTGGGTGTGGGCCCTCGACGCCAAGACGGGAGCGGAGCTGTGGCGCTACCACCGCGCGTCCCCCTATGACGTCTCGTTGTGCTGCGGCAACGTCAACCGGGGTTGCGCCGTGGCCGACGGGAAGGTGTTCATGGCGACCCTCAATGCCCACGTGATCGCCCTGGACGCCAAGAACGGCAAGCTCATCTGGGATCAGCCGTACGGGGACGTACGGGCCGGCGAGAGCGCGACCGTCGCCCCGCTGATCGTCAAGGACATGGTCATCGTCGGCAGCTCCGGTGGCGAGTTCGGTGTGCGCGGCCACTGCGACGCCTTCAATCTCGAGACCGGCGAGCGCGTGTGGCGCTGCTACATGGTCCCGGAACCCGGCGAGCCCGGGTCCGAGACGTGGCCGTCGGACGGCGAGGCCTGGGCGCGAGGCGGCGGAAACTGTTGGACGACTCCCACGTTCGACCAAGAGCTCAACCTCCTGTATTTCAACACGGGCAACCCCTGCCCCGACTTTGACGGCGGGGTTCGCGAGGGCGACAACCTCTACACCAACTGTGTCGTGGCCGTGGACCCGGACACCGGCGAGAAGAAGGCGCACTATCAGTACACCCCGCATGACGTGTGGGACTACGACTCCACGATGGAGAACATCCTGTTCGAGATGGACGGGCGCAAGTGCTCCGGGCACTTCGACAAGAACGGGTACTTCTTCGTCCTGGACCGCACGGACTGCAGTCTGATCCGGGTCGTCCCGTTCGTCGATCGCATCACGTGGGGCGAGATCGATTCCGACGGCAAGGTCACGGCCAGGGTCTTCCCCGACAAGGAAGGGGACCCGGTCCACTTCTGGCCCGGGCCGGCCGGCGCCAAGGAATGGACGCACGCGGCCTACAGCCCGAAGACGGGCCTGTTCTACGCGCCGGTGCAGGACGTCGGTGCGACGGCGACGCGGCGGCGCCGCGAGTTCAAGGAAAGCATCCCGTACTGGGGCGCAGGCGTTGCCGTGGATACGGAGGATGTCAGCGGTTACCTGTCCGCGATCGATCCGGCCACGGGCCAAGAGAAGTGGCGCTTCCGCAACGAGCACCCGATGACCGCGTCGGTGCTGGCCACGGCCGGCGACCTCGTGCTCACCGGAGACCCCGCGGGGATATTCCGGGCGTTCAACGCCAGCAGCGGAGACCTGCTGTGGCAGTACACGTGCGGCAGCGGTCACCACTCGAGCCCCTGCTCCTACAGCGTCGACGGGCAGCAGTACATTGCCGTACCGGTCGGGTACGGTGCCTGGACCGAGGGGTTCTACCCGGGGGCGCTCGCGCAGGCGGGCGGCTCCGCGCTGTTCGCGTTCACGCTGCCGGACTAGGCGAAAGGCAAAGCGACAGCGGTCCGCCACGCGCACCCAGGACGTGGCGGACCGCGGCGACATGAGCTGGGGTGGGGAGGATGGGCTGTCGGATAATGCGCCGATGCCGGTCCGGGCGGTCATCCTCGACATCGGCGGCGTGCTGGAGGTCAACCCGCGCACGGGGTGGCCGGCGTGCTGGGCGCGTCGGCTCGGGCTTCAGCCCGACGCCTTCGAGGCGCAGCTGGACGCGATCTGGGATCCGGGCGCCACCGGTGAGACGACGCTGGAGGAGATCGAGGGCCGGACCGCCGAGGCGTTCGGCCTCAGCGAGGCCGCGCTGGCCGAGCTCATGGACGACGCGTGGCGCGAGTACGTCGGCACCCTCAACCAGGAGCTCGCGGACTGGTTCGCGGGGCTGCGGCCGCGCTACCGGACGGGAATCCTCTCCAACAGCTTCGTCGGCGCACGCGAGCGCGAGCAGAAGCTCTACGGATTCGAGGACATGTGCGACGTCCTCGTCTACTCGCACGAGGTGGGGTGGCTCAAGCCCGACCCGCGCAGCTATCAGGCCGTGTGCGGGCAGCTGGGCGTTTCGCCCGAGGATGCCGTCCTGCTCGACGATCTGCCCGCCAACGTCGCGGGTGCCCGAGCGGTGGGCATGCGCGCGGTCACGTACGCCGACAACGCGCAGGCGATCGCTGAGCTGAGCGCCGAGCTTGGCTGCGATCAGGCGTGACGGGCGGGAGCGGTGGCGTATCTTCACCGACAGCCGGCGTCAGCCGTTTGCCACCACCATCTGCTCGGGCAGCCGGCGGCTCGGGCCTATACGGTGAGGACGATAGCCCGCCTGCGCCCCCGCTCGCTAGGTTTGCCCCATGGCCACCGAGGTTCCGATCCGCGGCGAGATGATCCGCCTCGGGCAGCTGCTCAAGCTCGCGGGCGTCATCGACACCGGCGCGGAGGT
>DASXJW010000211.1:0-14956 GCA_036497165.1 Solirubrobacteraceae bacterium | reverse complement strand
GCAGAACCGTCTCCAGTACACCTCCGACTCGATCTCCTCGACCGAGCAGAACCTGTCGGCGTCCAACAGCCAGATCAAGGACGTCAACATGGCGCAGGAGATGACCAACATGACTCAGGAGCAGATCCTGGAGCAGGCCGGTGCTTCGATGTTGGCTCAGGCCAACTCGCAGCCCCAGCTCATCCTGAAGCTGCTCGGCTGATTCAGCTTTCGTCTGACCGGGCGGCGCTTCGGCGTCGCCCGGTCCGGCGAGCCCTCTCATAAGACTTCATCAGGCAGGCAGGCGACGCGCTGGCGCCGCCGGCCCGATGTCCCAAGCTCGACCCGCGGCAGCTCGGCTGACGCCTCGAGAACAACAACGCCTCGCGCTCACCCAGGTCGCTAACCACGCGAGGCTCATATCAGATCCGATCCATCGAGGGAACGGTTGAGGGGAGGCGGGCCTTCGGGCTCGCCTCTCCTCGTTTAAGTTCCCGGGCCGGCGCGTCGATGACCTCCCATAGGACGATGAGCATCACCGACGTCACGGCTCGGTTGGCCCAGATCAACTCCGAGCTCTCCAGCCTGTCCGCGGCGTTCACCCCGCCGACCACCACCGCCGCCCCCACGACCGCCTCCAGCGGATCGACAACCGGCGCCTCGATGTCGTTCTCCTCCCAGCTCTCCAACGCGATCACCGGAACGACCTCGACCACCGGGAGCGCGGGCTTGCCCGCCCAGGCCGGCACCATGCTGACCTCTGCCCAGCAGACATTCGCGGCCCGATTGGCGGCCGACACCGGCCTCGACGGCGGCGTGGTCTCGGCCTGGCTGCTGGCCGAGGAGTCGGGCGGTGCAGCCGTCTCGCGCCAGGCCTCCAACAACAACGACTGGTTGAACATCGGCTACACCGACGGCGGCACCTACGGATCCTCTGACTCCATCTGGTCTGACCCGACCGCGGCCGCCGACGCCACCGCCGGCTGGCTCAAGGGCCAGAACACCATTCCCGGCTACGGCACCGCCAGCTCCGGGGTCCAAGCCGTCCTCGGCACCGCCGGGCAGGCCCCGGCCACCCAGATCGCGGCGCTCCAGAACTCCGGCTGGGCCTCCAGCGGATATCCGAGCCTGCCGTCGCTCTACCAGCAGATCGCCGGCTGAGCGCAGGGCAGGGGCCGAACGCGGGCCGCTCATGATCGGCCCTGATCTGCCGATGACACGGGTATGTCCCTCGATGGAGCGTCTCCGCGCGTCACGCTGGGGATCGCGACCTATAACCGCCACGACTACCTCGCCGCGGCCATTCGCAGCGCCCTGGAGCAGGACTTCTCCGATCTCGAGGTCCTGGTCGTGCTCGACGGGACCACCAACCCCCGCACCGACGAGGTGCTGGCGACCTTCGGGGACGAGCCGCGCCTGCGCGTGGTCCGCCATGAGCGCAACCTCGGGATCGCCGCCGCCTACAACACATTCGTCTCGGAGGGCCGAGGCGAGCTGATCGCGATGATCGGCGACGACGACCTCTGCCTGCCCGGCCGCATTCGCCGCCAGGTGGAGATCTTCGACCGCTTCCCCGACACCGGGGTGGTGCACGGCGACGCCGTGGTCATCGACTCCGCCGGCCGTCAGACCGGCGTGTGGCCGAGCGCCGAGCTCACGCCGTCGGCGCTGGTGCAATCGTTCTTCCGCAGTCACAACCACATCGTTGACCCCTCGCGCATGGTGCACCGGCGCGTCCACGACGCGGTGGGTGGCTACGACGACCGCTACCCGCTGGCCAACGACTTCGACTTCTTCCTGCGCGCGGCGCGCCGATTCCGCTTCCGCCACGCGGCCGGCGGCCCCCTGGTGGCGATCCGCCGCCACGGCGCCAACACCTCCGATGAGTCAGCCCGGGCGCGCGAGCTCGCCGACGTGGAGGCCGCGCTGGAGTCCGCCATGGACCTGTACTCCCTGCGCGAGCTGGTGCCCGAGCTCGACTGGGCGGTGCTCGACCCCGCCGACGCCGAGCGCCAGGCGCTTGCCCGACTCGCCGGTGCCCTGGAGGCGCGGCTGCTGCCCGTGCCCGGTCTGGCGGCCAAGCTGCGCGAGCGGGCGGCGGCGATAACCGCCGCGCGGGTGCCGCGTCGGTCCCGCCCGGACGGCGAGCCGCCCCGCCGGCTGCTCATGACGGCCTTCGGCTGGAACGACAGCGGCGGCGGCACAACCGTGCCGCGGCTGGTCGCCAAGGAGCTCGCCCGGCGCGGCTGGGAGGTCACCGTCTTTCACGCCGCGGTCAAGCCGACGCCGTCGAAGACGCCCTACGAGGTCCTCGAATGGGAGGAGGACGGCGTCCATCTCATCGGGGTCCACAACCGCGCTCACGGCCTGTTCGACCTCGGCAACCCCGAGCGCGAGATCGAGGATCCGCCCATCTCGGCGGCGTTCGAGCGGGCGCTTGACGACGTGCGCCCCGATGTCGTGCACTTCCACAACCTGCACAATCTCGGGGCCGCGCTCATCGACCAGGTCGCCGCGCGCGGGCTGCCGGCCTACTTCACCACGCACAACTACTGGCTCATCTGTCCGCGGGCGTACATGCTCGATGACACGGGCGCGATCTGCCCGGGCCCGGGCGACGGCAGCCGCTGCGCGGCCTGCGTGGGCAGCCCCGACGTCGCCGGCCATCAGCGGCGGCTGGCGGAGATCCGCTCGCGCGCGGAGCGCGGGCTCACGGCGATCCTCTCGGTGTCGGATGCCGTACGCCGCACGCTGCTGAACGCGGGATACCCCGCCGGTCTCGTCGACACCGTCCGTCAGGCCATGCCCCACGACGCCGAGATCTGGGAGCGGGTCGGCCACCACCGCCGTCCCGGCCGGGTGGGCGAGGACCTCACCGTCGCCTTCCTGGGCTCCGCCTATCCCCACAAGGGACCGCAGCTGCTCATCGAAGCCGCTCAGCGCACCCAGGCGCGCCTGAACGTCAAGATCCTCGGCGAGGTCCCGCCGCGTTTCGCCGATCGGCTCAAGGCGCTGGACCGCCGGGGAATCGTCGAGCTGTGCGGGAGCTTCTCCCCGAGCGAGATCCCGGGCCTGCTCAGCGGCGTCGACGCCGTGGCCCTGCCGTCGATGTGGTGGGACTGCGCGCCGCTGGCCGTGGCCGAGTGCCTGGCCGCCCGGACGCCGGTGCTCGTCCCGCGCCTCGGCGGCCTGCCCGAGGCCATCGAGGACGGCGTCAACGGGCTCACCTTCGACGGGCTCGACGTCGACGACCTGGCGCGGGCGCTGGACCGCCTGGCCCAGGAGCCCGGCCTGCTCGACCGGCTGCAGGCCGGCATCGCCGAGCCGCGGGCGTTCTCCGCCTATGTCGACGAGCTCGAGGCCTACTACGGCGGCGGCCGCCCCTCGCAGGTCGAGGGCGCGCCTGCGGCCCAGGACCTCCAGGTGCGCTGGCAGGGCGACCAGGCCCTCCCGACCAGCCTCTCCATCATCAACGACCGGGTCAGCACGCGGCTGTCCGGCTCCGTGCAGCGCGTCCACCGCGACGCCACGGAGATCCCCGGACCGCCGCTGGCGCACACCGCCGACGTGGAGGTGCGCCATCAGTGGCCGCCCGATCTCTCCCCCGCGCCGGCGGGTCGGCTGGCCGTCATCCAGCCCTGGGAGTTCGGCGCGATCCCGAGCGACTGGCTTGATCCGATCGCGCGCCACGTCGATGAGCTGTGGGTGCCGTCGGACCACGTGCGCGACATGTACCTGCGCGCGGGCCTCGATCCCGCGCGGGTGGTGACGATCCCCAACGGCGTCGACCTGGAGGTATTCACGCCGGAGGGGCCGGAGCGCGACCTGCCCGGCGCCGGTGAGGGGACGCGCTTTCTCTTCGTGGGCGGTCTCATCGGCCGCAAGGGCGCGGACGTGTTGTTCGACGCCTGGCGCAAGGCCTTCGCCGGCCGCGACGATGTCACGCTGGTGCTCAAGGACTTCGGCGCCAACGGCATCTACCGCGACTCCGGGCGCGCGCCGATCCACGAGCACATCGCGTCCGCAACGCTGCCCCGGATCGTCCTCATCGACGACGACCTGTCCACCGAGGAGGTGGCGGCGCTGTACCGGGCCTGCGACGTCCTGGTTCACCCCTACCGCGGCGAGGGGTTCGCCATGCCGGTGCTCGAGGCAATGGCCTGCGGCCTGCCGGTCATCGCCACCGGCGGCGGACCAACCGACGAGTTCCTTCCGGACGAGGCGGGCTGGCGCATCGACGCCCGCAAGGCGTTCTTCCCCGAGGCTCGCATCGACACCCTCGCCACGCACGGCCGTCCCTGGGTGCTCGAGCCCGACCGGGCGCACCTGGTGGCGCTCCTGCGCCAGGCCGATGGCGCCGACGACGATGAGCTCGCGACGCGCGGCGCCGCAGGGCGCGCGGGTGCGCAGCGCTACTCCTGGGACGTCGTCGCGTCGCGGTATGAGGAGCGCATCACCGCGCTGGCCGCCCGCCGTCCTGCGATCACCGGCGTCGCCGGCGCCGAGCCCTTCCCGCTCGAGGAGGCCGCTCACCTGCGCGTGCTGGCGGCTCCCGCCTGGCGCGGCGAGGACCGCCTGGGCGATCTGCTGGCCGAGTGGGTGGCCGCGACGACGCCAGGGGCCGGCGCCTGCCTCTATCTGCTCTTCGACCCGTCGGTCGACGGCGATCCCGAATCTCTCGAGGCCCGGATCGTCGGCGCGGCCGAGGCCGCGGGGGTGGACCTCGAGGCCGGCGCGGACATCAACGTCCTCATGGAGCCGGCGCAGGCGACCCGCGATCCGCGCCTGCACGCCGCCGTGAACGCCTTCGTGCCCTTGCATGCGGCCAGCGCAGGCCCCGCACGGCTGGCCCGTGAGGCCGGCAACGCCGTGCTGGAGCTCGGCGCCGGGGAGCTTGCCGCGCTGCTGAGCCGGACCACAACCGACACGGAGGCGGTCCGGGCGCCCACCTGGGTTCCTGCGTGAGCTCAAGCCCTGCCGGATCGCGCCGAAAACTCAGATATGTCTGCGCGCCCACGCGTTTCGGTGATCGTCACGGCCTATAACCTGGCCACCTACCTCCCAGCTGCGTTGGACTCCGCGCTGGCGCAGGAGTCGCCGGCTGGCGACATCCAGATCATCGTCGTCGACGACGGCTCCACGGACGACACCCACGAGGTCCTGGCCGCCTACGCCGATCGCGTCGAGGTCATCCGCCAGGAGAACGGCGGGCTGGTCAAGGCCGTCGACACCGGCCTGGGCGCCGCACGCGGCGAATACATCGCTCTGCTCGACGCCGATGACGAGTGGCCGCGCGACCGGCTGCGCCGCCACGCCGACATCCTCGACGCCAACCCGCAGGTCGGTCTCGTCCACGGGGACATGGAGCTCATCGACGCCGACGGCAGCACCATCCACCCCTCGTTCTTTGCGTGGAAGCAGGAGGAGCCGAGCGACGGCCGCATCCTCGCCCGACTGGCCAAGGACAATTTCGTGTCAGGCGGCGCCAGCACCTTCCGCGCATCTCTGATGCCCGCGATCTGGCCCATCCCGTCGGAGGCGGCGTATCCCGATTGGTGGATCGCCGCGAACATCGCCGCCGTGGCCGAGATCCTCTATGACCCCGCCAGCGCCAACCGCTACCGTTTTCATGGGGGCAACATGGGCCTCGGAGCCGACCGCCCGAAGCTGATGGCCATCGAGCGCCGCGAGCTGCCCTTCCGGCGCTGGATGATGCACCACCTGATCGCCGACGAGACGATCTCGCTCGCGGAGGTGGGTCAGTTCATAGTCCGTTGGCGCGGCGCTGTCGCTCATGGCGGCATGTCAACCGGGCTCAGCGTGCGCACGTTGCTCGAGACCGACCGCGAGGCGGCGGCCGCCGAGCTCGCCTACGCCGAGTCGCTGCCCCACGGGCGTGCGCGATGCCTCGCTCTGGTGCGGGCCCTGGCTCACGATCCCTTCGACGGCGCCACGCTGGCCGACCTGGAGATCGCCATCATGCAGGCCACCTCCCAGCATCAGCTCTGGCCGGAGCCCGCCCCGCCGCTCATCCTGCTCGACGCGCGCGAGCAGCTCACGCTCGGGTTCCTGGACGAGCTGATGGCACGTCCGGACCTGCTGCGTGCCTACGCGGAGGCCACCGCCGCCTCCGGCGATGGGACGCTCGTCATCCTCGCGGGGCCGGACACCGACCTGGCGCCCCTGGTGGCCCTCGCTGGATCAGACCCGGTCCTCAATGACCGCCGCTGCGACCTCCAGGCCCTCACCGAGCCGGGCTCCACGCCCGGCCGGCGTCTGCTCGCCGTGCGCGCCACCGCGATCCTCAGCGCGGGCGACGTGCCCGCGGCTTACGCGGCCCTCCCGGCGCACCCGGTGATCGCCGGCGCAGCTCCGGCGGCGCTGGCGGCCTGAGGCTCACCGACGGTCGCGCGGCGTTCGCCGGCGCAGGTTTCAGTCGGCCAGGCTGCGACGCGCCGCGCGGCTCTCAGGCGAGCGCGGCGACCCGCAGCCCGGGCAGCGCATCGGCGGCCACCGCCGGCAGCGCGCTGAACGGCGCGCGCACCGGGCGAGCGGTGAGGATGGCGGTGCAGCCGGCGGCGAGCTGCGCGTCCAGGCCCGGGGTGGCTGCGGTGGCGACCGCCATCAGATCAGCGGCGTCCTCCGCGTCCAGCCCGGCGGCCTCGACGATCTCGCCGAGCCGGGCACCCGCGTCCTCGGGGCTCCAGCCGGAGGCATAGATGACCAGGGTGACGTCGTCGGCGCCGGTGAAGGTCGATGACCAGCCGGCCAGCAGGGAGGGGTCGTCGACGAGCTCGTCGGCGAACGCGAGCACCGCGCGGGAGCGGGCGCCGTCAAGCCGCTGGGCCGGGGCCACCGCGGCCACGCGGGACAGGGTCCCGGCGCTCTGGGCGAGCTGAGCCGCGGAGACCACGGTCTCGGCGCCGGTCGCGGCGGGCGCGACGACTGCCGCCCGGGCCGGGGCGCTGACTCGATGCGGCGCCACGCCGCGATCGACCATGAGGCGGCCGTAGCACTCCAGCAGCTGCTCGGTGACGGCTTCGGGAGCGAACTTCTCTCGCATGCGCCTGGCGGCGCGCGGGCCCGTCGCCATCCACTCCGGATCGGCGATCGCCGCGGCCGCCTCGCGGGCGAACTGCTCGGGATCGATGACCGACAGCGCCAGCAGGCCGTTCTCGGGCTCGATCCACGAGGCGGTGCCCACGCGGTCGGACGTGATCACGGGAACGCCCGAGGACAAGGCCTCGAAGATCGTCAGCGGCGAGTTGTCAAAGCGGGAGGCCAGGATGGCCACGTCTGAGTCGGCAAGGATCGAGCGCAGCGAGTCGATGTCCACGTGCGGGACGTAGGTGACGTCGTGCAGCCCCAGTTCGGCCTGCAGCGGCGCCAGGACCCGCTCGACGTACTCACCGTTGTTGCGGCCGACCATGGTCAGCGCGACGTCGAGGCCGGCGACGCGGGCGGCGGCCACGGTGCGCAGCGCCAGCTCTGGGTTCTTGCGGGCCTCCAGACGACCGTAGAAGAGGACGCGGATGCGCCCGTCGGTCGCGGGCCGGCGCTGGAACGGGAACTGGACTGAGTCGAAGAGGTAGGGCATGAGCTGGACGGGCCGCATGCGGTCACCCAGGAACTCGGCGGTGGTGTCCATCAGCAGCCGGCTGGGCGCGAGCAGCAAGTCCGCGCGCTCGAGAGCCGCCATCTCCAAGCTGTGCCACGCGTCATCGTGAGGGTTGGGGACATACCCGGGCTCGATGTCCCACACGACCTTCATCGTCGAATGCAGCCAGACGATGAGCGCCGTCTCTGGGCGCGGGGCCAGGTGCAGCGCCTCGCCGCGGTAGTCGGGGGCTTCGACGATGTTGAAGCGCTCGGTGGCGTCGAGCTCGGCGAATTTCGCCGCCGCCACATAGCTCCACACGGGGATCTCCAGATACCCCAGGCCGGGCGGGACGGCCATCGCGGGCTCGGGCACCTCGTGCACGGTCACGCCGGCGTCGTGGCGAACCTGCGGGGCGCCGGCGTCCGAGCGGGTGATGACGTGAACCTCAACGCCGCAGGCGGCGAGCATGTGCGCCTGCATCTGGACGGCCCGGGGGATGCCGCCTGGGACGTTGGGTGGGTAGTCCTTGGTGATCAGGCAGATGCTGCGGATCGGAAGCTCGGTGCGCGTAGCCGCCGCGGGACGCGGCGCCGGCGGGATGTAGGCCGGGATGGCGCCGGCCTGGGTGCCGGCCGCCAGGGCAGCTCGCTCGCCGGCGAGGACGCCCTCGGCCCAGCGGCGCTGGCCGTCGCTGTAGATGGACGGATGCTTGAGGACGATGAGGGCCTTGATCTGCTGGTCGGAGGCGATGTGGGCCTCATAGACACCGCCGCCGTGCACGCGGTAGTACCAGAGGGCGCCGGGTGCCTTGACCCCGAGCCATCCGCGCTCAATGCAGCCGATCCAGAAGTCCCAGTCCTCGTACCCGATCTCGGTATCGATCCCCCCCACCTGCTCCCAGGCCCGGCGGCGGAACATCGAGGCGACGGTGAGGAAGTTGCAGTCAAGCTCGGCGCGCGTGTCCCACTCGCGTGGATCGGTGAGCGTGGTGTCGTCGCCGAAGCACTGCAGGGCGCCGTAGGCCACCGCCGCCTCGGGGTGCCGGTCCAGCGCGGCGGCGCAGCGCTCCAGGTAGTCGGGCGCGAGCATGTCGTCGGCGTCGAGGCAGACGATGTACTCGGCGCGGGCAGCGGCGATGCCGACGTTGCGGCTGTGACCGGGGGAGCCGGAGTTCGGCTGCGAGATGAGGCGGATCGATGCCGCGGGGTGCGCGTCGATCAGGGCCTGCGCGACGGCGGCCGAATCGTCGGTGCTGCCATCGTCGACGACCACGATCTCGAAGGACCGAAGCGTCTGTGCGAGGACGGTCTCGACGGCCTCGCCGAGGTATCGACCGTAGTTGAAGCAGGGGATGACGACGGAGACCCGCACGTCGTCGCTCGAGGAAACGCTCACGCAGTGAGTCATCGGCCGAGCCGCCCCCGGGCTTTAACCACGTGCGGGCGCGGGGTCAGGTAAGGCGCACGCCCCGCTCGCGGGAGCTCACCGTCAGCAGCTCGCGGGCGGGTGTGCCGAGCACGTCGGTGGCGAGATCGGCGAGGACATCGGCGCGCTCGCGCGGCTCGCCTCCGATGCTCGAACGCTCCTTGAAATGCACCGCGACCGGCTCGGGGAGATGGCGCACCAGCGCGCCGGTGGCCTCGATGCGCCGCCACATGTTCCAGTCTCCCGGCTCGTCGAGCAGCCAGGCGTACGGGTCGTAGCGCATGTGGCGCAGCCGCGAGGTGTACATGACCGTGCCGTGCACGATCTCGCCGTAGCGCAGCGGCGCCGAGCCCAGGAGCCGCCAGTCCCCGTCGGGGTATTCGGTCATCGCCTGGCCAAAGGCGAAGTCGCCGCCGCGCATCAACTCCTCGAGCAGGCGGGGGATGTGTCCGTGGGTGAACCCGTCGTCGTGGTCGAGCGGCGCGATGACCTCGCCGCGGGCCTCGTCGAGCAGCCGGTTGACCGGGTAGGTGCCGGCCACCTGCCAGAACGACTCCTTGCGCGTCGGGTAGGTCGGGCGCTCGTCGAGCTCCAGGTAGCGCACCCGCGGATCCGCGATCGCCTCCACCGCGGCGCGGGCATGGGGCTGGGGGCCGTCGCTGCACACCAACAGCTCCAGGTTGTGATGGGCGCCGGCGAGCACCGACGGGATCGCCCGGCCGACGAGCAGGTCGGCTGACCCGAAGGTGGGGATGCGGACGGTGACCAGCGAATCGCAGCTGAGCCCAGGACGCGGAGCTGCCTCGAAGGCGGCACGGTCGATGTCGCCCTGAAGGGAGTCGACGATCTGCTTGGCCCACCGTGCGTGCTCGACGATCTCCTCGGGATCCTCGCTGAGGGCCGGGGCCTCGAGGCCAAGCCGCTGGATCAGCTCGAACGCTCCGCTCACCGGCTCGGTCCCCCCGGGGGGTTCGACGCCGTCCTCCATGAGGCCGACCGACGGGTAGTCCCGGCCGCCGGAGAGGAAGCTGCACACGGACTCGACCAGCGTCCGCAACAGGCCCGCCTCGATGTCGGCGCCGCGCCCGTCGAGATACAGAGTCACCTCGCGCCCGGCGGGGACCCAGACCACGTAGGCGCTGAGCGCGGGCAACCAATCCATGGGCCGGCTCCAGCGCTCGGGGCGCAGGAGCAGCGCGTCGCCCGGAGGAGAGGGCACCTGCACCGCCGGCGTCGGCTCCGCGGGGGCGCGCAGGTCGATCGCATTGCTGGCATCGCGCACCGCGGCGTGGCCGCACGCGTCGCAGCGCACCCCGTCGCCGTCGAGGGCCAGCGCCGGCCGGCCGCACGCCGGGCAGCGCGCCGCGCTCCACACCGAGGTGCGAACATCGCCCGCGCCGACCAGAGCCGCGGCAGGCGTGGCATGCTCGATCACCCACCCCTTGCGGTAGCAGTCGCCAAACGCGGCGGCGCGGAACAGGGCCTCCCATTGCGAGCGGTTGCGTGTCCACTCGATCGCGGCGTGCTCGGCCAGCCCCGGGACGACATCGCCGAGCACGGTGAGCGCCGACAGAAGACCGTTGGGCATCGTGAGGGGCCGGGCGGTGCAGGCCGGCACCGAGGACACGAAGCCGGCTATTTCTTCGGCTGTGGGCAGGCCGTGCTCGTCGTGCTCGTTCAGCCAACCGGGGAGCGCGATTCCCTGCGCGGCGTAGACCTGCTTGAGCACCGCCTCGGCCCAGACGGCCTCGTTGGAGGGACAGGCGATGAATACCCTCCGCGCGGACGCCCGCGCGAGCTCGGCCACGAAGCCGCCCCGCGCCGCTGGGGGAACGTGCTCGAGCACGTCGAGCGCGATCACGGTGTCGAAGGCGCCGTCCTCGAACGGAAGCGGGCCGGGGTCGTAGCGGATCGCCATCATGCCGGGCGCGACCGGCTCCTCGAAGAGGACTTCGACCCCGACGAACGACGCAGCCGGAGCGACGATGGAGAGTCCGTAGGGCCCGCAGCCGACGTCGAGCACGCTCTCGCGAAGCCCCCCGGACTCATCGAAGTCCAGCTCGGCCGTCAGCGGGGCGTAGCGGGTCAGCCAGTTGAGCATGCGCGGGCGCCGTAGCGCGCTGGGGACAGTAGCCGACGGCCCCGCCGTGACCGCCTGTAGCCTCGCCAGGCGCAGCGCGACCCCGTGACGCCGTTCCCGTGACGCCATCTCCACAACCACCCTTCGGCGTCCTCGTCCTGCCCGGCGGGACCGAGATCGGACTGGAGGTGCGTCGCTCGCTGGCCGAGCTGAAGGAGGTCGAGCTCGCGGGCGCCGGATCGCCCGCCGACCGCCACGGGCCGTTCGCGTACAAGCGCTGGGCGACCGTGCCACCGGTCACCCAGCCCGGATGGCAGCAGGAGCTCAATGCCGCGATCGAGCGCTTCGGGATCGACTTCGTCTTCCCGGGCCACGATGACGCCCTGCTGGCGATGGCCGACAACGCGGACGCGATCGCCGCGCGGGTGGTCACCTCGCCGGTGCACACGTGCCGCCTGACGCGGTCCAAGAGCGCAACCTACGCCGCGCTTGCCGACGTGGTGCCGGTGCCTCGCGTGTACCCGAACGCCGCCGCCGTCGATCGCTTCCCGGTGTTCGTCAAGCCCGATGCCGCCCAGGGGTCGCGCGGCGCGATGCTCGTTCACGACGCCGAGCAGCTCCATCGGGCCGTGGCCGGCGGCTCCGATCTCATCATGGAGTACCTGCCGGGCGAGGAGCTCACCGTCGACTGCTTCTCGGACCGCGACGAGGGGCTGCTGTTCGCCCGCGGGCGCCCGCGGCAGCGCACCCGCGCCGGGATCAGCATGTCCTCGCGCACGACCGGGGAGGATCCGCTGATCCAGGCCCTGGCCGAAGCGATCGACGCCCACCTCGATCTACACGGAGCATGGTTCTTCCAGGTGCGCGAGGACGCGACCGGCCGCCTGCGTCTGCTCGAGGTCGCGCCGCGGCCGGCCGGCACCAGCGCGGTGCACCGCGTGACCGGGGTCAACTTCGCGCTGTTGTCGATCTACGAGCAGCTGCGGATGCGCGTGCAAATCTCGCCCAACGCGATGAACGTCGAGCTGGACCGAGCGCTCGTCAACCGCTATCGCCACGACCTGCGCTACGGCACTGTGTACGTCGATCTCGACGACACGCTCATCGTCCGCGACGCGGTCCATACCGGCCTGGTGGCGTTCCTGTACCAGTGTCTGAACTCCGGCCATCCACTGGTGCTGCTCACCCGCCACCGCGGCGACGTCGAACAGACACTGACCCGCTTTCGCCTGCACGGGCTGTGGGACCGCGTCGTCCACGTCGCCGACCACGACGCCAAGGCCGACTTCATTGCCGAGCCCGACGCGATCCTCATCGACGACTCGTTCCGCGAGCGTGCCGACGCCCACGGCAAGCACGGCATCGCCACGTTCGACGTGAGCATGATCGAGCTGCTGCTCGACGACCGCGCCTGAGCCGGCGGCGGTCCGCTCAAGCGTCGCCCGCAGCTGCCGATGAGACGTGTATGGCGCGCTTTGCGACCCGGCCGGTCAGCTCTCCGACGCCTGTCCGCGAGACGTCGGCGCCTGCGCGTGCCCTCGCTCCGCTCCCCACCCCGCGTCCCGGCCCAAAGGCGGTCATCCGCCTGCAGCATCCCGAGCCGCCCGCCCCCCAGGACATCTTCAAGTATTACGAGATCGCCCGTGAGGCCGCCTTCTACTCCAACGGCGGACCGTGCGCGACCCTGCTCTCCGAGCATCTCGGCTTCTACCTCGGCTCGGACACGATCGCCGTCCCCGTTGGGAACTGCACCGTTGGGCTGATGGTGGCGTTGCGCGGTGCCTGCGGCCCGCCCACGGGCACGCGGCGCCGGATCATCACCCCGTCCTACACCTTCACAGCGACCGCCTGCGCGATCTCGTGGGCCGGCTTCGAGCCCGTGTTCGTCGACGTGGAGCCCGACGGCTGGCACATCGACCCGGCCGCGCTGGAGGAGGCGCTGGAGCACCACGGCGATGCCGTGGCCGGCGTACTCACCTGCGCCACGTTCGGCACTCCGCCGGCGAGCGTGCAACGCTCGGCCTGGAGGGCAGCCTGCGAGCGCCATGACGTGCCGCTGCTCGTAGACGCGGCCCCCGGCTTCGGCGCCACCGACGACCAGGGCCGGCCCCTCGGCGGTCTCGGTGACACCGAGATCTTCTCCTTCCACGCGACCAAGCCCTTCGCAATCGGCGAAGGGGGTCTGATTGCCACCAGCGACGCCGAGCTGGCCACGCGCGTTGGCCGGCTCATCAACTTTGGACTCGAGCCCGACTCACGGGCGTCGGCCGAGATAGGCATCAACGCCAAGATGTCCGAGCTGCACGCCGCGGCAGGCCTGGCCATGCTCGATAGGATCGACGACGTGGTGCGCCGGCGGAGGCTCAACGCGCAGCGCCTTCATCAGGCCATTGCGGACCTGCCGTACAGCCTGCAAGCCGGATCGGACCGGTCGACCTGGCAGATCTTCCACCTTCTGGCGCCCACGCGGGAGATCCGCGACCGGTGCCTGGCGCTGGCGGCCCGGCACGCGATCGAGGTCCGCACGATGCACGCCCCGGTGCTCCACCTGCAGCCGGCGTTCGCCGGCGTGGAGCACGGGCCGCTACCCGTCACCGAATCACTCGGAGAGCGTGCGCTGGCGCTCCCGATGGCCAACCACCTGCCCGAGGATGCCTTCGAGCGGATCCCGGCGCTGCTGCGCGCCGCCTGCGCTTGATGAGCGGCGAGCGCCTGACGCCCGCGCCGATGGACGTCCGGCACCTCGCCGAGATCCGAGCGAGCGTCGAGAGCGTCCAGGCGGAGGCGATCGCACGATGGATCACCCCTGCCAGCGTCGTACTCGACATCGCCCCCCAGGATCACGCCGGGGTCCGCGCGCTGCTGCCCGAGGGCGCCACGCTGGAGACACTCGACATCGATCCTGGCGCGGGAGCTACGTACGCCGCCGACCTGTGCGCCACCAATGAGCACATCCCGGCCGGACGGTTTGACTGCGTGTTCTGCACCGAGGTGCTGGAGCACACTCTGCAGCCGTTCGATGCCATCGCCGAGCTGCGGCGCATCATCGCCCCCGGCGGCCGGCTGGTGACCACGACGCCGTTCAACTTCCGCATCCACGGGCCCCTCCCCGACTGCTGGCGCTTCACCGAGCACGGGCTGCGGGCGCTGTTGCGCGACTTCGATGAGGTCGAGATCTCCGGCGTCGAGACGCCCGGTCGGCCGTTGATGCCGATCCACTACCGCACGACCGCCCGGCGGCCCTGAGGACACGCTCACCCCGCGCAGGGTCAGAGACCGTCGGGGTGCAGGACGGTCGGGAAGGTGGCCAGGTAGGAGGCCGACGGAGCGCCGATCTTCTGCACTCCGCCACCGCCGCCCCAGGCGCCGTGCATGCCGCCGGACTCGTAGAACTGGCCGTTGATGTCGATGATCACGTGGCCGTTCTGGCCCGAGAGGGCGCGGTCATAGACCGTGACGTATTGACCGGGGCCCGACACCATGCCGGGCTGGCTGGGCAGCGCCGTGGTGTCGACCGGCGAGGTCAGGTAGCCGCCGGCGTGCAGCACCGCCGAGACGAAGCCCGAGCAGTCATAGCCGCTCTGAGGGCCCCAGCCGGAGTGGCCGCCGCCATAGACGTAGGGCTTGCCGACCAGCGAGTTGGCCTCGTTGACCATCGCGGCCACGCGGGAATCGCCGACGCCGACACCACCACTGGTGCCCACGGCGGTGGAGCCCACGACGCCCGAGGTGGTGGAGCCGGCCGCCGCCTGTGCGCTGGCCAGCTGGCTGGCGAAGTCGGTGGAGGTCCCACCCCCGCTGGTGCCCGTCCCCGTGGAGAACGAGGCGCCGGTGGTGCCGGCGGTCCCGGTCGTGGACGCGGCAGAGCTCGC
>DASXJW010000210.1:0-5873 GCA_036497165.1 Solirubrobacteraceae bacterium | reverse complement strand
CCGCCGCTGCCCGCCGTCTGGCGGACGTAGTCGTCGAATTGGGACTGGGCGGCCCGAGTCTCGTTCATCCGCCGCTCGTTCATCCCATCGTGGTTGACGATCAGATAGATCAGCACCCCGATCCACGGCAGGACCACGATGAGGATCACCCATCCCGCCTTCGCCCAGCCCGAGATGTCGTGACGCCGGAAGACGTCGATCAGCACGGTGATGGCGATCCAGATGAAGATCACCCACGCGAAGACCACCAGCGTGGTCCACAGAATGTCCAGGAACGGGTACGACGAGGCCTCGACAAGCATCCAGCACTCCTCCGATTTCGGTGGCTAATCATGTAGCGCACGGCCGTCGAGCACTTGTGCTCCCACGCCTCTCGCGCTCAGACCGAGATGTTCCGGCGCGCAGGCTTCCGGCACATCACCCCAAGCGGGTGATTGCCCGATGCGGGCGGCAACTCGGGCGCAGCGCGCCGCCGAGCGGGTCAGGGGTGCTCGATCCGCCGTTCCGGGGGCCGCCTGCGGCGGTTCGGGTGCGATCGATCGGTCGCCGGCGCCGCGGCCCGGCTCATGCGCGTCGTCGCGTCCGACGGCCGGAACGGGCGCCCCTGCATGAACTGCTCCCAGCTGCTCATGCCGGCGTGCACGGCCTGCAGCTCGGCCCTGATCATCCTGAGCTCGACCTCGAGCTCTACGGCGTGGCGCGCCTGGGCGAGCGCCCCCACCCAGTGGGCATCCTCCAGGAGCACCTCGATGCTGACGGTCTGGGGGTAGGCGCGTATGAGCTCCTCGAGCACCTCGCCAACGGTCCCGTCGCTGGTGGCGAAGAACACCTCGAGGACGCGGCGCGGTATGGCCGGCGTGCTGACCGCTTCGAGCGCGGTAAGGAGGCGGTCGAAATGGGGGTCCAGGACGATCTCGCCCGCCGGGCGCTGTCGCAGTGTCACATTCGGTCCCACTCTGCGACGAGGGTAGGCCGCTTCGGGCCCAAATGTTGAAGAAGTGACGAAGTCTCAGTCGGGGTTCAGGCGGCGCACGGCGGCATCGATGAACCCACCGGCGATCGCGTCGCCGATCCCGCCAAGGGGCAGGAACCGCGGCACGTCCAAGGTGGCGCGCAGCGCGATGGCGACTTCGGTGGAACCGGTCTCCCGCAGGCGCCACGTGGCCTCGAACGTGTTCGCGGACGGCTCGTCGCTGACCCGCGCCAACCTGACGACAGCGGGTGTTTCGAGCTCGATGCCGAGCACGGGGTCGAAGTCCCGAACGACCGGCCCCCAGGACAGGTGCAGCTGCGTGCGGGCACGCCGCGGCTGACCGGCCGGATCCCGCTCGAGTACCTCCACCTCTGAAATCACGTCCGGATACCAGTCCGGGTATCGGTCGACGGCCGCCAGCACGGCGAAGCACTCCGTGGCCGGCGCTCGCACCGACCGGGTCGCCTGTCCACTGAGCTCCTTGATCACGCCCGTGACTTTGCCAGACCTGGCACGCGCCGGACGAGAGGGTCAGCGGTGGCGCAGGAGGTCGTGCAGCGCCCGGGCGTAGGTGCCGTCGCTCAGCCCCCAGGAGGGGTCGGCCCATTGGAACGGAAGGATGTAGGCCAGGGGCAGGCGGGATAGCCCGACGAGCGCCTGATAGGAGTAGCGGCTGACGTTGCCCGGCCGTGTGGAGCCCCAGGTGTCAGTCAGGGACGTCCAGCCATACTCGTTGGCCAGCAGCGGCGTATGGTCGCGGCCGTACTCGCGCATCTGGGTGATGGCGTAGCGCGCGAGTGCGACGGTGCCCGTCGGGGTCGCCGCGTAGGGGTGGAAGGCCACTGCGTCCAATGGCTTGTGGCTGAAGGCCTTCAGCAGTCGCGGCAGCGAGGACATCGTCCACGCCAGACCGCCGGAGACGACCTGGGCGTGGCGGTCGACATGACGGATCGCGCTGCGCACCGCCTCGTACATCCGGGCGTAGTCCTGGAGGTTGATGCCGTTGCCCCAATCGTGCGTGTTGTCGGGCTCGTTCCACACCTCGAGCGTGGTCACAGGCAGGTCCGGCAGCGTGCGGTGCGCGCGCCAGAACGCGCCGCCGGGGCCGTACCGGTGCATGAATGCGCCGGCGTAGGCGGCGAAGTCTCCGTTGTGGGCGGGGGGCAGGAAGGCCACGAAGCTGCCGCCGGCGCCCCGGATGATGCGGGCGCGGTGCACCTCGGCCCACTGCGGCGCGAAAGCCAGGTCCGGCTGCCAGCGCAGGCCGGACTGGGCGAGCTCTATCGCGATCAGGTCGTCATAGGACCAGTCGTAGGCGCGGTGGCCGCGCACCGGGCGCTGCACCTCGGCGCCGGCCCAATCCGAATCGGCGCGGGCCACCCGGCCACCGGCCGCGCGCAGGCTCCGCAGCGAGCTCATCACCTGATCGGCGGTCCACTGACCACGGACCTGGCTGGTGAAGACACCGCCGACCTCGGCGCCGTACGTCGTAGCGCCGGCTGTGGCCGGGACGGCCAGCGCTGCCAGTACGGCCAGCGGCAGCAGTCGTCTGAGCGCGGAGAAGAGCATCGAAGGGGAAATCATGTGGAGGGAAACCTCGTCTTCCTGGCCTGGCTCGCGGGCGCCCCGCCGCGAGCGCGCCGGGGCATCCCACCGGTGGCCCGGTTGGTCGCTCTGTCTGTTATCGCCACCCGGGCACGCCGGCTTGAGGACCGCAGCGTCGGGATGTCGTCTCGCTGACGTCGGGGAGTCCGGCGCGGCCCCTAGATGATTGATTCCGCGGCCGCGTGGTTGCCGGGGAATTCGGGGATCAAGCCGGTCAAGGACGCAGGGCGAAGCCCATGCTGGATGTATGGGCGAGCCCGAGGACGCCGATCCGGCGTAGATCATCCGGATTCATCCGGCACGCGGGGTCGTGGAATCAACCATCTACGCGCCCAGCGCAGTCAGCCGACGGCCGATCTCACGCGCCGGCGAGGCAGCAGGTCTCCCTGGCGGACCCGCCCGGTGAGCTCCTCGAAGAGCAGGCAGATTCCGACGGCGGCGGCCGGGAGGATCGCCATCTCGTAGCGAAACCCGGAGTAGACGGGGTTGATCAGGAACAGGATCGGCCAGCCGAGGGCCCAGCCGCGCATCATGAGGATGAGCGGGTCACGGCGGGCTCTCAGGAGGAAGAGGGGGATGAGTCCGGCCACCAGGGTCAGACCGACGAACGGATGCTGGATGGCATAGGTGATATCGGCCTTGATCGTCGCGGTGATGAACGAGACGTAATGGTGGGCCACGTATGACCAGGTGGCCCGGCCAGGCGGCGGGTCGCGGAAGTCGTCGATCACCGAGGCCAGCGTGAGGCGAAGCGGGGCCCCGAAGAGCACGTAGGCGGGAATCGTGACGACGGCCCCGCTGAGCAGCATGAGCAGCGCATTGCGGCGCGACTCGCGTGCGGGCTCGCGGACCGCGAGCCACAGCACCGCGGCGAGCGGTGCCAGCGCCAGGTCGCGCGTGAAGCTCAGCGCGGCCATCATCGCCGCCCACAGCAGCAGCCAGGGTCTGCCGCGCCGCAACACGAGCAGCGCGGCCAGCACCGCCCCGACCGCGAAGACCAGCCCCCAGCTGTCGGTCATGGGGCGCGTCGCCCAGTCGCGAACGGGCCCCAGGTCGACACAGAGGACGGCGGCCGCGACACTGGCCACCAATCCGAAGCGCGATGCCAGCAGCGCGGCCAGCACCGCTGCGAACACGAGGTAGCCCACGATGGCAACGTCAGGGAGCGCCCGCTGTCCCACGTCGGGACGGATCGCCGCGGCCATCGCCGGGACCACCCAGCGCCGGCGGAAGAACTGCGCCTCGAAGCCTCGCCAGTGCGCGTTGGACACGTTGTGCTGCTGCGCGATCGCGGGTCGTGACAGCGGGCTGTCGAACACGCGTTGGCGCGCCGCCTGCGCCGAGGCGCCGCCGACCTCCAAGGACATCGCCTGGTAGAAGAGCGAGTCCGCGTTGGCCCAGTTCGGCGCCTGCGTCCAATCCTTCACCGAGATCACCCCCGCACACAGCAACCCGACTGCGGCCGCGATCAGCATCCGGCGCAGCGGCGGCGCCCTGCGCTGCTCGCGTACGTGCAACCGTGTCGTCCGGAGCCGGTTCTCGGTTGTAGGTGCCGCTGAGGTCATAGCGATCTGACAGTCCCGGTGCCACGCCGCGGAGCCTGAGTTCGGCACTGCACGCCGCAATCCCCCTCCCGCCTTCTCCCGCCCGTCGCGCCGCGGGTGACGTTTGCCTTCCTGGCGAGCGTGTACACCCGCTGGGAGGCTATAAGCACTAAAGGGGTAAATCAACGGACAGACGTTGATGCGGTCACGCTACTGACAGCACGTGCAGCGCGCAGATCGACCGTCACGCAGTGGGGTGCTGGGGCGCGATCAGCACCGGGCGTTGTGCATGCGCGGAGAGCTGGTGCGAGACGCTGCCCAGAACGGCGCTTGCCACCGCGCCCCGTCCACGCTGCCCGCAGACGATCAGTCGCGCGTCGATCTCGCGGGCGACGTCGCCGATCGTCTTGGCCACCGATTCGCTCGCCTGCGCGACGCGCGCCGAGGCGTCATAGCCATGGCCCCGTGCGGCCGCGGCGCCCTCATTCGCGATCCGCTGCGCGGCGGCAATCTCCTCCTCGTCGAGCTCGCCCTCGTTGGGGACGACGGTCAGAAGCGAGCCCCCTCGGGCCAGCTGGACCGTGATCGGCGTCCACACAGCCAGCACCACCGCATCGGCAGGATGCATGACGAGCTCGACGGCCACGGACAGAGCCGCCTTGGATCCCTCCGAGCCGTCGTAGCAGAACAGCACGGGCCTATCCATCGCTGCGCCTCCTCATCAGATGATCAGCTCCTGACGTTGCTCGGTGCGGCTGTGAGTGGTCGGTCACAGCGCCGGAGCTCACCCCGAGCGGCGACGGGCCGAGGGCGATCCTAGAGGGCTCAGCCGTCCGGCCGGCGGCGGACCTCCACCACACCGTCTCGCCGTCGCACGTCGAAGGCAGGCTGCGGAGCAGTGGCCGGGCCTCTCACGACGGAGCCGTCGCGCAGGTCAAACCGCGAGAAGTGACAGCCGCACACGATCTCCTGGCCCTCCACCTCGCCATCAGACAGCGCGCAACCCCGATGTGAACAGCGATCGTGCAGTGCGTAGATCGTGTCGCCGGCATCGAGCAGGAGGACCGGCGTGTCGTCCACGATGACACGCAGCGGCTGTCCCGGTTGGAGCCGGGCGGCGTCGGTGGCCGGCCGCCACTCATCCGGGCCGGGATCGAAGATCGTCTGATCCGGGCCGATGCCGCGCCGCAGCGACAGATGGCCGCCGAGGAAGCCGCCGAACATCAGCACGCACCCTCCGACTCCCGAGAGCAGCGTCCCGGTCCCGCGTGCGCCACGGCGCCTTGAGACCAGCGACGCCGCATAGAACGTCAGCGCGACGCTGTTGGAAGCGGCATGAACGATCCCGATCCGCTTGACGCGGGTATCCGATTCGCCATCGATCCAGTCGCTCGCCCCTGCCGCGGCGGTGGGGAGATACGCCGCGATGCCGAGCATGATCAGCCGCTCGCCGGCCACGCCGTCATCCTCTCCACCCAGCACGTCCAGGACCGACGCACTGAGAAATGAGCCGATCACCACGTCGGTCAGTGCCGGGTGCAGCGCGTGTCCCAACCACGTCCCGCTGAGCGTGTCCTTTGTCCGGCCCGGCGACAACGCACCGCGGACGGCGCGCGAGACCAGCGTGGCGGGCTTGTCCACGATGGAGGCCGCCTCAATGGCCCTGACCAGCGACTCGAACAGCGACAGGTCTCGGCGTACCGGGGTCATGGCCGAGTCCACTACCCGGTGGCGCGTGCCGCTAACGCCGT
>DASXJW010000209.1:0-7691 GCA_036497165.1 Solirubrobacteraceae bacterium | reverse complement strand
GCGCTGACCATCGTGCACTCGGCCACGCGGTCGGTGGCATCGTGGGTGCCGCCAAGGAGCCGCCGCGACAGCTGCGCGCGCCGGAAGAACAGCGGCGCGTCGTGCTCCCATGTCGCTCCGATGCCGCCATGGACGTTGATCATGGCCCGCGCGGCGAAGTCGAGGGCTCCGCCGGCGGCACTGCGCGCGGCGCTGGCGGCCAGTGGGAACTCGTCAGGCCGCGCCGCGCGCGCCCACCCGGCGTAGTACTCCAGGCCGCGCGCGTTCTCCAGGCGACGCAGGATTTCCGTGAGCTCGTGCTTGATCGCCTGGTAGGAGCCTATGGCCCGGCCGAACGTGAACCGCTCCTTGGCGTAGGCCACGCTCACGTCCAGGCAGGTCTGCGCCGCACCGATCGACTCAGCGGCGACCAGCGCCTGAGCCAGGTACCACGCGTCGGCGATGGCGTCGGCCTCCACGGCCAGCCGCCGCCCGCGCGCGCGTGTGAACCTGACGTGGGCGAGCGAGCGCGTCGCGTCATAGCGGACGACGCTCTCCGCGGTCACGCCGTCGTCGTCCGCCGGGACCGCCACGGCCACCGGCTCCCCGTCGGCATCGCTTCCGACCGCGACGAGAAGCCCGGCGCCAGGGGCGTCGGGCACCCAGGCGACCTCGCCGTCGAGCGTCACCTCGTCGCCATCGGCGCCTTCGCTGCTCACCCGCGGCGCAGCCGCGCGCCGAAAGCCCGACGCGGGCTCCACCGTCCACCGCGGCTCGAGCTCACTCGGGGGCCGGGCCGCGACGTAGACGGGTCGCTCCCCACCGGCGGCGACGGCCGGGAGCGCCGCATCGGCGGCGGCGTTGAGGATGGCGGTGGCCGGCAGCAGCCCCAGGAGGGGCACCGAGGCCAGGACACGACCGCACTCCTCGGCCACGAGAAGGGCGTCGAACCCGCCCAGACCGGCGCCGCCCTGCGCCTCGTCGATCAGGACTCCGGGCCAGCCGGCCTCGACGGCCATCGGCCACAGGTCGGGCAGCGACGCCGGGTCCTCCAGCGCGGCGCGCGCCGCCTCGATCGTCTTGACCCGTGCCAGCGACCCCCGCGCGGCCTCGCGCAACAGCACCTGCTCGTCGGAAAGGGCGAAGTTCACGACGCCACCGTCTGCTTCTCCATCGCCCGCAGCTCGCTGAAGGGGACGCCTTTGTCCAGTCTCGGTTCCGGCGGCAGCCCCAGGACGCGCTCACCGATCGTGTTGCGCAGCACCTGCTCGGTGCCGCCGGCCGACTTCAGGCCCGGCAGGAACGAGATGAGATAGCTCCACTCGCTGTCGGCCTCCAGCGCGTCGGGCCCCACAACGTCCGCGCCCAGGTCGGTGGCCTTGATGGCCGCGTTGACCATCGTCACCTTGGCCAGGCCGGCCTCGGGCCCGGGGATCTGGCCGCGCGCCAGGGCGGTCAGCGCGCGGTAGCCGTTGTAGCGGACGGCCAGCAGCTCGGTGATGACCTCACCCAGTCGGCGGCGAGCCTCGGCATCGCGGCGGGCGCCGGCGTCGGCGGCCAGCGTCTGGGCCAGCCGGGTCGGCGAGCCGAACGACTCCGAGCCGAAGCCGATCGTCAGCCGCTCGTACATCAGCACGGTCAGCGCCGTGCCCCAGCCGTTGCCGACCCCGCCGACCACGGCGTCGGGCTCGAGGCGGACGTCGTCGAAGAACACCTCGTTGAACTCCGCCTCTCCGGAGATCTGGCGCAGCCCGCGCACGGTGACGCCGGGAGCGTCCATCGGCACGATGAACATGGTCAGGCCCTTGTGCTTGGGCACGTCGGCATCGGTGCGGGCCAGCAGCAGCCCGTAGGAGGCGAACTGGGCGTTGGTGGTCCACACCTTCTGGCCGTTGAGCGTCCAGCTGCCGTCGTCGTTCTGGTGCGCGCGCGTCTGGACCGCGGCGAGGTCGGAGCCGGCGTTCGGCTCAGAGAACAGCTGGCACCACACCTCGTCGCCGTGGAGCATGGGCCCGAGATGCCGGCTCTTCTGCTCCTCGGAGCCGTGCGCGATGAGGCAGGGCCCGAGCATCCCGATGCCGATCACGTCGAGGATCCCCGGCACCTCGGCCCGCGAGATCTCCTGGTTGACGGTCACCTGCTCGATCGGCCCCAGGCCGCGGCCGCCGAACTCCGTGGGCCAGGTCACGGCGGCCAGGCCCGCCTCGGCGAGCTTGCGCTGCCAGGCCCGGCGCGCGTCGATGTAGGCGGAATCCTCATAGGACCCCGAACGCGGCGGCGCCTGCTCCCGGTGGGACTGAAGCCAGGCCCTCGCCTGGGCGCGGTATTCGGCCTGCTCCGGGCTGTCGTTCAGGTCCACGCTGCTCTCCTCGATCGCGACGGTGTGTCCTGAGTCACACCCGCGGGCGTGAATCGTGATTCACGATCTTATCGCCGCCCGTCTCGCGCGCGCGGCACAATGCCGGGCATGGAGAACCCGCCGTTCATTCACGACAAGGCGCTCGTCGAGTGCGACAGCATCGGCCCCGGCACCCGGATCTGGGCATTCGCTCACGTCACGGCCGGAGCGGTGATCGGCGCCGACTGCAACGTCTGCGACCACACCTACATCGAGGGCGACGTGATCGTCGGTGACCGCGTAACGCTGAAGTCGGGCGTGTACCTGTGGGAGGGCCTGCGCATCGAGGACGATGTCTTCATCGGCCCCCAAGCGACCTTCACCAACGACATGATGCCGCGCAGCCGCCAGCCGTTCGAGCTGCGCTCCACGACGGTGCGCCGGGGGGCCAGCATCGGTGCCGGCGCGGTGATCCTGCCCGGCGTGACCGTGGGTGAGGGCGCCATGGTCGGCGCGGGCGCGGTCGTCACCAAGGACGTCCCGCCCCACTCGATCGTGGTGGGCAACCCCGCCCGGGTCACGCGCACGCTTCCCTCCTGAGAGGGAGCGGACGCGCGACCCCAGGGGCGCGGCGGGTCGCTCGCCTGACTACTCAGGCGAGCGCGAGCGCTGGACGAGCGCTGAGCTGATCGTTCATCTCACCCGAGTCAAGCGAGACCTCGCGACCGCCCTGTTTCAGGGACCGATCGGCCGCTTCAACGATCCGGACAACGCTGCGGGCCAGCGCAGTGTGGAATTGCATCTGCTCGCCCGACCGGATCGCGCCGAGGAAGTCCCCGAGCTCGAGCCCGAGGGGCTCGTGCGATTCGATCTTGGGAGAGACGATGTCACCCGACCGGTAGGAGAGGTGGTACTCCCCGAACGTCTCCGGATCCTTGTAGACGACGCCGGAGTCGAAGAGCCGCACAGGCTCCACGGCGCCGTCGTCGTAGGTGACCATCCGCTCGCTGCCGACCAGGACGGTCCGGCGCAGCTTGCTGGGGGCGAGCCAGCTGAGCTCTACGTTGGCAACGATCCCGGAGGCGAAGGTGAGCGTCACGAACGCGACGTCGGCGATGCCGGGGACGATCGAGTCGCGCCCCACGGCACGTACGCTCGTCGGCACCTCACCCAGCCAGTAGAGCAGGATCGAGAAGTCGTGGGGACCGAGGTCCCAGATGACGCTGACGTCACGCTGGTGCAGCCCCAGGTTGACCCGGCTGGAGGAGATGAAGTAGATGTCTCCCAGGGTGCCGGCGTCGAGCATGCGCTTGATGGCGCGCACCGGCGGGCTGTAGACGAACGTGTGCCCGCACATGAGCAGCAGGTCCCGCTCGGCCGCCATGTGGGCGAGGTCGTCGGCGAGGGCGCTCGACTGCGCCAGCGGCTTCTCCACGAACACGTGCTTGCCGGCCTGCAGCGCCTGCGCCGCCAGGTCATAGTGGGTGTTGACGGGCGTGGCGATGATCACCGTGTCGACGCCGGGGTCGGCGAGGACGCGCTCGATGTGGGAGGTGATCCGCACCGACGGATAGCGCCGGCGGTACCGGTTCAAGCGCTCGCGATCGAGATCGCAGATCCAGCGCACCTGGGCCTCCGGCTTGTCGGCCAGAACCCGCAGGAGGTTCGGGCCCCAATAGCCCAGGCCGACCACGGCAACGCCGGTTGGCTCGACCATCGGAACGTCTTCAGTCCTGACTGCTGCGGTTGCGCTCACTTGTGCCCCTTCCCCACTGATTCGATTGCGTGCGCCACGCGCTCGACCTCGTTCCTCGTGAGGTCGGAGTGCATGGGTAGTGACAGCTCCTGGGCTGCCCAGGCCTCGGCGATCGGCAGATCGCCGTGACGCAGCTGGTGCTCCTCCCAGGCGGAGTGCTCGTGGACCGCTCGGTCGTAGTGCACTCCGGTCTCGATCCCGAGCTCCCGCAAGCGCTCGGCCATCCAGGCGCGGTTCTCGAAGCGGGTCGGGAACAGGTGATAGATGCACGGGCTCTCCGGCCGCTCCTCCATGACGACCGTGTCGCCCGGGAGCAGCTCCCGGTAGTCCTCGGCGCGGACGCGCCGCGCCTCGTTCCAGTCGTCCAGGTAGTCGAGCTTGACCCTGAGCAGCGCCGCCTGCAGGCCGTCGAGGCGGTCGTTGAAGCCCAGCTCCACGTGCTCGCCCTTGACCCGCTGGCCCAGGTTGCGCAGGCGGCGCAGCCGGCTGGCCAGAAGCGCGTCGTCGGTGCAGACCGCACCGCCGTCCCCGAGCGCCCCGAGGTTCTTGCCCGGGTAGAACGAGAAGCCGGCGGCGGCGCCCAGCGACCCGACCGGACGCCCCCTGTAGCGAGCCCCGGCAGCCTGCGCCGCGTCCTCGAGCAGCAGCAGCCCGCGCGGCTTGGCCACCGCCTGGAGCGCCTCCATGTCACAGGCCTGTCCGTACAGGTGCACGGCGAGGATGCCCACGGTGCGCGGCCCCACGGTGGCGCGCGCCGCATCGGGGTCGATCAGGCCCGTGCCCTCGAGCACATCGCACAGCACCGGCGTGGCGCCGGCGTGTGCGACCGCCAGGGCGGAGGCGATGAAGGTGTGCGCCGGGACGATGACCTCGTCGCCGGGGCCGATGTTGTACGCGCGCAGCATCAGCGTCAGCGCTGCCGTGCCGGAGGAGACTCCGACGCACTGCTTGACGCCGCAGTACTCCGCGAACTCGTGTTCAAATGCCTCGACCTCGGCGCCGAGGATGTACCCGCTCGAGTCGAGCACCCGATCGAAGGCGTCGCGCAGACGCTCCTTGATCGGCGCGTGCTGCAGGTCGAGCGCGGCGAAGCGCACAGTCTCGCGCTCGCCCGCCACTGCTGTAGATGATGCGGTCAAGATTGCCCCTGAGTTAGTCCGTTGCTCGTCTTGGTTTATGTCATGCCGCAGAGACTGCGGGAATAGGGCGCGGCGCCCATGGGACGTTCATCCGGGTGAACGTGCGGCGGGCGTCACACACCAGGGAGAACGGACGCCGGTGGCCTGGACTTTCGTGTAGGTAGGAAAGGCGGGGCAATCGGCCGCTCGCGCCCGGCGCTATGCTGCGCCCGGGAGCGGTCGTGCTCCCGGTGGAGGCTCCGGATGGGCGAATCGTCGGACATGGAAGGGCAACCGGTGGACCGGGGTAGACCATGGTGAGACTGCTGGTCGTCGATGATCACGACCTGTTTCGAGCGGGTCTGGCCTCCCTGCTCTCGGCTGAGGCCGGCATCGAGGTCGTCGGCCAGGCCTCCGGCGGCAAGATGGGCGTCCGGCTCGCCGCCGAGCTGCGGCCCGACGTGGTGCTGATGGACGTGCGCATGCCCGACATTTCGGGGCCTGACGCCACACGGCAGATCCTCGCCCACGATCCCGGGGCCCGCGTCCTGGCTCTGACGGTCTCCTCAGACGACAGCGATGTGTCGGCGGTCCTGCAGGCCGGCGCCTGCGGGTTTCTGGCCAAGGACACGCCGATCGACAGCCTCGTCGTCGCCATCCACGCTGCGGCCAGTGGAGCTGCCTGGCTGTCGCCGCGAGCGGCCGAGGTCGTGCTGGGACGGATCCGGACCGCGGCGCCGGTCGTCGAGCAGGAGCAGACGCCGCTGGAGCAGCTGTCGGCGCGCGAGGTCGACGTCCTGCGCCTGATCGCCAACGGGATGGAGAACGCGGAGATCGCCGCCGCGCTGAACATCAGTCCCCGGACGGCCAAGAACCACGTCTCCAACATCCTCTCCAAGCTCGGGCTGCCCAGCCGGGTGCAGGCGGCCGTGTACGCGGTCCGCCAGGGCGTGACCTGAGTCAGAGGCGCCGGCCGTCAGGACGGCTCAGCTGACCCGCTGCTCGATGAGGTCCGAGCGGCTCTCGACGCCGAGCTTGTGCACGAGCTCGGAGATGTGCCGGCGCACGGTCACCGGCGCGATCTGGAGCCGCTCGGCGATCCACGCCGTCGAGTGGCCGCGGCGCAGCATGCCGAGCACCTGAGCCTCGCGCCCGGTCAGCCCGTTCTCGGCGCTGCGCGCGTCGCGCAGCTCGGACAGCAGTTCGATGACCATCGAGCGCGGGACGACCGCCTCGCTGCCGTTCAGCGCCCGGAAGATCCGGCGCAGGCGCTCGGCGTCCAGCGCGTCCGGGACATAGCCCACCGCGCCCGCGCGGACCGACTCCAGCATGTCGTCGGCGTCGCTGGACTCGGCGAGCACCACCACGGCGCACAGCGGCGCGGCGCGACATACCCCGCGCACCGCCGCCCGCCAGTCGCCCGAGATCGACCGCCCGATGAGGGCCACGTCGGGCTGCTCGCGCTTGGCGGCGCGGATCGCCCCCTCGGGATCGCTCTCCTCCCCGCATACGGTGACGGAGTCGCCCAGGGCCATCCGGATCCCGGCACGGGTCGGCGCGTTGTCGATGATCAGCAGTTTCATGAGTCGCTCAGTCTTGGCTTCGGCTTGCCAGCCGTCAACCTTGAGAAGTTTGGTGGCAGCCACGTCAGCTGCGCTCGGTCCACCGGTCGCTTCGCTTCATCCCCAAGTCCAGCCCCCATGGTCGCGGCTTGACGCTACAGCCCACCAACGGCGACTCGGTCTGAGTTTTCACGCAAGGCACCGATCGTTGCCCCAGCGGCCCGTCGCCGGGGGCGTTCATTGCTTTGAACGGCCAATGAGCCGTGGCGTTCATTGAGCAGTTCAGCACTCGCACCCATACTCGCCAACTGAAGGTACGGGGGCCAGAACGGCCCCGGGGCAAACAACAAAGGGCAAGGCATGACGCATAGCACCAGGGGCGGCGCGCTGACGGTCACGTCTGCGGCAACAGGGTTCCACAGCCGGACGACTCTCGACGAGTCCCCGGAGACGCAGCGCAAGATTCGGCTCGCCGTGGCGCGGGCCAAGGAGGGCGACCAGGAGGCACTGCGCTTCCTCTACGTCACCTACGTACACAACATCTACGGCTACGTGCGCTCGATCGTGCGTGACGACCACGAGGCCGAGGACGTGACGCAGCACGTGTTCGCGAAGCTGATGACCGCCATCGGCAAGTACGACGACCGGGGCGTGCCGTTCTTCGCCTGGCTGCTGCGCATGGCGCGCAACGTCGCGATCGACCAGCTCCGCGCCAACCGGCTGACGCCGACGGAGAACGTCATCGATCCCGACACCAGCTCCAACAACGACCTCGACCGCGTCGAGACCGTCCGCACGGCGCTGGCCACGCTTCCCGAGGAGCAGCGCCAGGTCGTCCTGCTCCGCCACGTCGTCGGCCTGACGCCCGGGGAGATCGCCGACCGGATGGGCCGCACCGAGGGATCGATCCACGGCCTGCACCACCGCGGCCGGCGCGC
>DASXJW010000208.1:0-35190 GCA_036497165.1 Solirubrobacteraceae bacterium | reverse complement strand
CGCCGTGGCGGCGGCCTGCGCCGAGGGCGTGCTCACTCGCGACGTGGGCGGCAGCGCCACCACCGCCGAGGTGGCCGTCGCCATCGTGCGGGCGCTCTCCGCGTGACAGGCCGGCTCACGAGCATCACCGCGGGGGATAATCATGCGCGTCACGCGGGCCGCCCTGCCCCATCTGCGCCGCTCCCAGCAGGCGGCCATCGTCAACACCTGCTCGATCGTCGCCACCGTCGGGCTGCCCCAGCGCGCCCTGTACTCGGCGACCAAGGGCGCAGTGCTCGCGCTGACCCGCGCCATGGCGGCCGACCACGTCAGCGAGGGGATCCGCGTCAACTGCGTGAACCCCGGCACCGCCGACACGCCGTGGGTGAAACGGCTGCTCGACGCCGCCGAGGACCCCGAGGCCGAGCGCGCCGCGCTGGAGGCCCGCCAGCCCCTGGGCCGGCTGGTCAGCGCCGACGAGGTGGCCCACGCCATCTGCTCGCTGGCCAGTCCACTGGCCGCCTCCACCACCGGCACCGCTGTCGAGGTCGACGGCGGGATGGCCGGGCTGCGCCTGCGACGCTGAGCGCGCCGCCTCGGAGCGCCGGTCAGAGGACCGCGGCGCGCTCGATGACCTCGTGCGCGGTCACCGCGGCGCGCAGCCCATCGTCATCGAGCTTGCGTGAGCGCAGCCGCACCAGAAAGGCGCGCACTGCCTCGGCGGCATCGGGCGGCGCTCCCACCCACCGCTCGGGCGCGCCCTGGTCGGCGGCGATCTCGAGCGTGCCGTCGCGTAGCGAGGCGGTGGCCACGGTCCCGTTGAAGACCACCTCGAGCCCGCCCGGGCGGACGAGCCAGCTCGTCCTGAGGGCGAGCGGGACATCGCCCCAGCGGCCCAGAGCCACGCCTCCGAGGTCGCTGCTGTTCGCGCCGCGCCGGTCAAGCCGGACGGCGTCGAGCCGGGGCCGCGCGCCCAGCGCGGTCAGGGCGTCGACGAGGTGGATGCCCAGATGGGTCATGGCGCCGCCGCCGGCGCGGCGCGCCTGGCGCATCCACCCCGTGCTGGCCGCAGCGGCGCCGCCGTGCAGCGCCACCGGCTCCAGGTAGGTCGCGGCGGCGGCCGTCACGCGGCCGAGCACATCGGAGCGCAGCAGCGCCCGCAGCCGCCCGAGCCCCGGCAGCTCGCGCAGGAAGAGCGTCGCGTAGGCGGGCGTCCGGCTGCGCTGGATCTCCCGCGCGACGCGTGCGGCCTCCGCGGCCGTGCGCGCCAGCGGCTCCTCGACGAGGATCGGGCGTCCCGCCTGCGCCGCCCGGGCGCAGAGGCCCGGACGCTCGTCCACCGGAGCGCACACGATGGCCACGTCCGCACGGCCGATGGCGGTGTCGGCGCTCTGGACGAGGTAGTCGGTGACCGCTCCGGGCACGGCGGAGCGATCGGCGCTCCAGACGGCGGCGAGACGGACATCGGGCTCAGAGGCGATGACCCCGAGGACATCGGGGACGTGGGGGTGCTCGCACCCCAGCAGGGCGACGGCGATGGCCATGGCCGCGACGGTAGCGTGTGCGCCATGAGAATCGCCGAGGCCCGAGAGCTGTGGACACCCGCGGGGGTCTACTGCAACACCGCCAGCTACGGGCTGCCGCCGCGGCCGGCCTGGGAGGCGCTGCAGGCGGTCCTGGCCGACTGGCGCGGCGGGCGCACGAGCTGGGAGCCCTGGGGCGAGAGCACGGATGCGTCACGGGCCGCCTTTGCCCGCATCGTCGGCGCGGCGGTGTCGTCAGTGGCGGTGGGCGCCACGGTGTCTGAGCTGGTGGGATCGGTGGTGACGGCGCTGGCGCCGGGGGCACGCGTGGTCGTCCCCGACGTCGAGTTCACCTCCGTGCTGTTTCCGCTGCTGGTCCAGAGCCGCCTCGAGGTGAGCGCGGTCCCGGTCGCCCGGCTGGCCGAAGCGGTGGCCGAGGGCGCCGATGCGGTGGCATTCAGCGCGGTGCAGATGAGCACCGGCGAGGTGGCCGACCTGGATGCGGTCGCCGCGGCGGCCGACGCGGTGGACGCGATCACGATCTGCGACGCCACCCAGGCGCTGGGCTGGCTGCCGGTGGATGCCAGCCGCTTCGACGCCGTCGTCTGCGGCGCCTACAAGTGGCTGATGTCGCCGCGCGGGACCGCCTTTCTCGCCCTGTCTGACCGGCTCCTGTCCGAGACCGTGCCCCACAGCGCCGGCTGGTACGCGGGCGAGGACGTGCACTCCAGCTACTTCGGGCCGCCGCTGCGCCTGGCTCATAGCGCCCGCCGCCTGGACACCTCGCCGGCGTGGTTCAGCTGGGTCGGGACCCAGCCCGCGCTGGAGCTCATCGAGGCCATCGGGATCGAGGCGATTCACGAGCACGACGTGGCCCTGGCCAATCGCCTGCGCACCGGCCTGGGGCTGGCGCCGTCAGACAGCGCCATCGCCTCGGTCGATGTGCCCGATGCGAGCGCCCGGCTGCAGCGGGCGGGGATCGTGGCCGCCATGCGCGGCGGGCGGCTTCGCACCTCCTGGCATGTCTATAACACCGAGGCCGACGTGGACCGCGTCCTCGAAGCGCTGACCGGCTGATGGACGGTCACGCGCTGCGCAACTTCTGCCTGACCTTCCGCGGATCGGAGGAGACGTTTCCCTTCGGCTTCGAGACCTCGGTGTTCAAGGTCGTCGGCAAGATGTTCGCCCTGTCGCGCCTGGCGGCTGACCCCCTGTCGGTCAGCGTCAAGTGCGAGCCGCAGCTGGCCGAGCAGCTGCGTGCCGCGCACCCGTGCATCAGTGCCGGCTACCACCTCAACAAGCGCCACTGGAACACCGTGGTGCTCGACGGGACCCTGGCCGAACAGACGGTGTGCGACATGATCGAGGACTCCTACGACCTGGTCGTCAGCCGGCTGTCCCGGGCGCGTCAGCGCGCCCTGGGGTGGCGCGGCGCCGCCTGACGCGCCTGGCTACGGCAGGCGGCCGGAGAAGCGCACGGAGGCCACCCCGGCGCCGACCAGCAGGATCACCCCGGCGGCGGCGAACCACGCGGTGATCTCGTGCTTGCGTGAGATCGTGCTGAGCTGGCTGCCGAGCTTCTTGTAGATCGAGCTGAGCTCGTCGGAGCTGCGGGCGTTGAAGGCGCGGCCGCCCGAGACGCGCGCGATCTCCTGCATGAGCTGCGGGTCGGGCGGCACGGGGACGTTGGGCTGGAAGGGATCGGGGCTCTGCAGGACACCCCCGGCGGTGCCAAGGGCGACGGTGTAGATGGGGATGCGGTCCTTCTTGGCCGCCCGGGCCACGGCCGCCGGACTGGGACCGGCGTTGGCGTCGCCGTCCGAGAGCAGCACGATGGCGGCCGGGGCGTGTTTGGGGTTGGCGCCCTGCAGCAGCTGCAGGGCGAGTTGGAGCGCGTCGCCGGTGTCGGTCCCACCGTCGGCCTGCAGCGAATCCACCAGCGAGCGCGCCACGGCGTGGTTGGCCGCCGGCCCCTGGACGGCGTCGGCCGAGCTGCCAAAGCCGATGGCGCCGACGCGCACGGTCGAGGGCAGCTGGTCGATGAAGGTGTTGGCCGCCGCCACCGCCGCGGCCAGGCGGCTGGGCTGCACGTCCGTGGCCGCCATCGAGCCCGAGTGATCGGTGACGAGCATCATGTTCGCCTGGTTGGTGGGGATGTGCTCGGTGACCCGCGGGCGCGCCAGGGCGACGGCCAGCGTGGCCATCGCCGCCAGGGCCAGCGCCATCGGGAGGTGGCGCTCCCACGACGGCGTCGCGGCGACCACCTCGCGGACCGTCGCCACCGCCGGAAAGCGCATCACGTAGCGCTTGGGCCGTCGACGGGCCCAGAGGTAAGCGGCCAGGGCCAGCGGGACGAGGGCCAGGGCCAGCAGCCATGCAGGCGAGACGAAGCTCATCGCAGGCGGCGCCCCAGCTCGATGAGCCAGTCCTCGTCGGTGGACAGGGTGGTGTGGTGCACGCGCAGGCGGCGCAGCTCGCGCGCCACCGTGGCCCGGCGCTCACGCTCGAGCTCGGCGAAGCGCTCGCGGACGCGCCGCCGCGAGGTGTTGACCTCGACGTGGGCCCCGGTCTCGGGATCCACCAAAGACAGATGCCCGACGGCGGGCAGCTCGGTCTCGCGGGGATCGGTGATCTCCAGCGCCAGCACCGAGTGGCGGATGCGCAACGAGCCCAATGGCCGCTCCCAGCCGTGGTGATCGCGAAAGTCCGAGATGACGACGACCAGTCCCGGCTGGCCGGCCAGCCGGCCGACGCGGGTCAGCCCATCGGCCATGGCGTGGGGATCCTGCGCGCCGTCCACGGCGACCCCCGCCTCCAGCCGCCGGCGCAGAGCGACCAGGCCCGGGCGCGAGCCACGGGGCGGCAGGACCCGCGCGGGCCCGGCGCCGAAGGCCACCAGCCCGACGCTGCCCGCGCGCCGCACGCCGAGCCGACCGAAGACCAGCGCGGCCCCCTCGGCGATGTCGGCCTTGAGCCGGCGCGCTGTCCCGAACGCCATCGAGGGCGAGAGGTCGAGCACCAGCCACGTGGTGAGCGCTCGCTCGGGCACGTGGAGGCGGACGTGGGGCATCCCCGTGCGAGCGCTGGCGGCGGCGTCGATATGGCGCACGTCGTCGCCCATCTCATACGGGCGCAGCTGGGCGAGCTCGGTCCCGAGGCCAACCCCGGCAGCGCGGCGGTCGCCCGGCAGCGTCTGCGCCACCAGGCGGTTGACGGCGACGTCGAGCGCATCGATGAGCGGCTGCGCCATCGGCCCGGGCCCCTGGCGGGCCGCGGGAGGTAGGAGGACCGCGTCGTGGGTCACGCGCTCATCAACCCTCCGGCGCTGCGCTGCTCGTCGCGCTCGGTGCGCATGAGTCGGCGCGCTCCGGGCTCGGGCACGGCGGCCAGCACCTGGTCGAGCAGCTGATCGGCGGTGACCCCTTCGCTCAGGGCGTCGTAGGAGAGCACGACGCGATGGCGCAGCAGGTCCGGCGTGAGGTCACGGATGTCCTGGGTCTCGACGTAGCTGCGGCCGCGCAGCAGCGCCAGGGCCCGGGCTGCCGAGACGAGCCCGATCGGCCCGCGGGGGCTCGCGCCGAACTCGATCAGTCCCTTGATGTCGTCAAGCCCGTGCTGGTCGGGGTGCCGGGTGGCGTCGGCCAGCGCCACCGCGTAGCCGATGACCTCGCGATCGACCATGACCGTCTGCACCGCCTCAGCGTGACGGCGCAGGTCCTCCAGGGACAGGCACTCGCGCACGTCGGCCGGCTCGCGGATGCTGCGCCCCACCACGGCGGCCTCCTCGCCCACGCTGGGGTAGTCGACGATGATCTTCATGAGGAACCGGTCGACCTGGGCCTCGGGGAGCGGGTAGGTGCCCTCGGACTCGATCGGGTTCTGGGTGGCCATGACGATGAACGGCAGCGGCACGCCATAACTGGTGCCGCCGATGGTCACCTGCTGCTCCTGCATGACCTCGAGCAGGGCCGACTGCACCTTGGCCGGCGCACGGTTGATCTCGTCGGCGAGCAGGAAGTTGTGGAACACCGGGCCGAGCTCGGTGTCGAAGGTGCCGGTGTCCGGGCGCCACACCCGGGTACCGACGAGGTCGGCGGGCACGAGGTCGGGGGTGAACTGGATGCGGCCGTACGAGCCGCCCAGGGACGCCGCCAGCGTCTTGACGGTCAGGGTCTTGGCCAGGCCGGGCACGCCCTCGAGCAGTACGTGGCCTCCGGCCAGGAGGCTGACGAGCAGGCGCTCGAGCATGGCGTCCTGGCCGACGATGACCCGCTTGATCTCATACAGCACCTGCTGCAGAGCATCGCGGGCCTCGTGGCGTTGCTGGGTGGTCTGGTCGATGTCGGTCATGTGTTCTCCGATGGTCTAGATGAGGCGCCGGAACCAGAGCAGGGACAGGGCGCCGGATGCGAGCAGCAGCACCAGTGCCCCACCGGCGACGTCGGCGGTCAGTTCCCGCTTGACCTTCTTGTGGCCGAGCTGGACGGCAAGGTGGGAGTAGACGGCGTTGGCCTTGGCGCTGTCGGCGGCGGTGTAGGCCTTGCCGCCCGAGGCCTGGGCGATCTGGGCGAGCTCCTGCGAGCTCACCGGCACCGGCGCTGAGACCGTCTGCCCGTTGCGCTTGACGGGAATCGTGCCGTTGGCCGTGCCCAGGGAGATGGTGTAGATCGGGACGTGGTCGGCCTTGGCCTGCTGCGCGGCGGCCAGCGGGCCGGAGCCCACATTCGAGCTGCCGTCTGAGAGCAGTACGATCGCGCCCGGCACCCGCTTGCCCGCCTGCTTGGGCAGCGTGGTCAGGGTGTGCAGGGCGGTGGTGACGGCCTCGCCGATCGCGGTACCGCCGCCGCCGGGGTGCAGGCCCGCGATCGCGGCCTTGGTCAGCGCGTGGTCTGTGGTGGGCGACTGCACCACCACCGGCCGGCGGGCGAACTGGACGAGGCCGACCTTGACGCTGGTCGGAACGCCGGAGACGAACCTCGTGGCCGCCTTCTGCGCGGCGCCCAGCCGGGACGGGCTGACGTCGGTGGCACTCATCGAGTTCGAGATGTCGTTGACGAGCATGATCGCCGCGCTGGTGACGGGTACCGCCACCGTGCGCTGGGGCCGCGCCGCGGCGGCGATGAGCACGGCCACGGCGATGGCGAGGATCAGCATCGGCGCGTGACGGCGCCACCCCGGACGGCGTGGCGTCACCGAGGCCGTGAGCGCGGGCGCGGCGAAGGTGGCGGCCACATCCCGGCGGCGGCGCTGCTGGCCGGCATACCAGAGGGCGAGCACGGGGACGGCGATCAGGCCGACGAGGACAAGCGGCGACGAGAAGCTCACGGGTACGGGGACGGCGGCGCCGCCAGGGTCGCGATGACCTGGAACATCGCGCCGCCGTTGGTGATCTCCAGCGGCACGTGATCGCCCGAATGCATGCCCTTGATCGCGGTCGCGATGCTCCCGGAGGTGCCCACCGGGCGGTTGTTGACGAGCAGGATCGCGTCACCGGGCTCCAGCCCGGCCTGGTCGCCGTTGCTGCCGGGCCGCACGGTCTCCACCACCGGGACGCCCTGAGGCGCGGTGATGATCTCCATCCCCAGCCAGCGGATGGGCGCCGTGGACCCCGTTAGCTTGGGCTTGTTCAGCCTGGTGGCGACGGCGGTGGGGCCCTGCCCCCCCGGCGCCGGGGACGACGAGCCACCCAGCTGGGTCAGCCCGTAGGCGGCGGCCGCGAGCACCACCACGCCGAGCGCGAGGGGCACCACCCAGGGGCGGACCGCCCGGCGCGGGCGCGAGCGCTCGCGCGCCGGCGGCGGGGCCGCCGGTGTCTCGGGCTCGGGATCCCGGGGCCGGGGGCGGGGCGCGATCCGCGCCGTCGCGTCCTCGGACTCGTTCTCCCAGTCGCCCGACCAGAGATGCTTCGGTCCACTCATAAGACTGAAGTCAACCTAGGCCAGCTTCGTGAGAGGCACTTAAGAGCTTGCGCGTCGGCGAGGTTGCTTCGCACATGGTGATCATGGAGCATGCCGCACGCATGGCGCCGCATCCTCTCGACCCCCTGACCGCCGCTGAGATCCGGCAGGCGGCCGCCATCCTGCGCCGCGACCGGGGAGTGGGCGAGCGCTGGCGCATCGCCTCGATCGAGCTGCGCGAGCCGCCCAAGGACGCCGTGCGCGCCTGGCGGGTGGCTGCGCCGTGCCGGCGCGAGGCGCGGGTGGTGTGCTGGAACCGCGACGATGGCCGCGCCTTCAAGGCCCGGGTGTCGCTCACGGACGACGCCGTGCTCGACTGGGCCCACGAGCCCGACGGGCAGCCCAACATGACCGTCGACGAGGTCCACGAGTGCGACGTCGCCATGCGGCGTGAGCCGCGGGTGATCGAGGCCCTGGCCCGCCGCGGGATCACGGACATGGACCGGGTGCTGGTCGAGGCCTGGGCCTACGGGGCCCACCTGCTGCCCGAGCCCTACTCGGATCGCCGCCTGGGCTGGGCCGACGTCTGGTACCGCTCGCAGCCAGGCTCAAACCCGTACGCCAACCCCGTCACCGGCCTGCATCTGGTGGTGGACCTCAACGCCATGGAGCTGCTGGAGGTCGAGGACACCGGGGTAATCGAGGAGCCCGCGACGATGGGCGAGTACGTGCCGCGGCTCGTCCCGGGCCTCCGGCTGCGCGACGACGTCCGCCCGCTTCAGATCACCCAGCCGGAGGGTCCGTCGTTCCTCCTGGAGGGGAACCTGCTGCGCTGGCAGAGGTGGTCGCTGCGCGTCGGCTTCAACTACCGCGAGGGCCTGGTGCTGCACACCGTGGGCTACGAGGACGGCGGGCGCGTGCGCCCCGTGGCCCACCGGCTGTCGTTTGCCGAGATGGTGGTGCCCTATCGCGACCCCACCTCCGAGCACTACCGCCGCACGGCGTTCGACATCGGGGAGTGGGGGCTGGGGTTCATGACCACCTCGCTGAAGCTCGGCTGTGACTGCCTGGGCGAGATCGCCTACATGGACGCCGTGCTGCACGACAGCACCGGCGAGCCGGTGACCATCCCCAACGCCATCTGCATCCACGAGGAGGACGACGGCGTCCTGTGGAAGCACGTGGATGAGGTGAGCGGCGCCGAGACCCGGCGGATGCGGCGGCTGGTGGTCTCCTTCCACGTCACCGTGGGGAACTACGAGTACCTGGTCTACTGGCGTTTTCACCAGGACGGCAGCATCCAGGCCGAGGTGCGGGCCACCGGGATCATGGTGACCACCCATTTCGCGCAGGGCCGCCGGCCGCCGTACGGGACGCTGGTGGACGAGCGGACCTACGCGCCGTTTCACCAGCATTTCCTGGTCGCGCGGCTGGACCTCGACGTCGACGGGGGTCAGAACACGGTCATCTGCTCGGAGTCGTCGGTGCCGCCGGTGGGACCTGAGAACCCGCACGGGGTGGCGATGGTCCAGCGCGACATCCCGTTGCGCACCGAGACCGAGGGCATGCAGGACTACGACTGGTCGGTGCAGCGCTCCTGGAAGGTGGCCAACCCAGCCGTGCGCAACCGCCTGGGCGATCCGGTGGCCTACAAGCTGGTGCCGGGCGATTGCTTCCCGGCGATGCTCCCGGCCGACTCACCCGTGCTGCGCCGCGCCCAGGTGCTCGCCCACACGCTGTGGGTGACCCCCTTTGACGAGGAGGAGCGCTGGCCCTGTGGCGAGTTCGTGGTCCAGAGCCGCGACGACCGCGGGCTGCCGGTGTGGACGGCGCAGAACCGCACCATCGAGAACACCGATGTCGTGCTCTGGTACGTCTTCGGCATCCACCACATCACCCGCCCCGAGGACTGGCCGGTCATGCCGGTGGACACGGTCTCATTCTGGCTCAAGCCGGCGGGGTTCTTCGACCGCAACCCGAGTTTGGACGTACCGCCGAGTCACTGACGCGCGCGGGCGCCTCGGGAGGGGGGTGATGCGCCTTTGCCGTCACTACGGCGGCTAAGGCGCATCACCCCCCGCACCCGGGAGCGCGATCGTCTCGTCACCGAACACGGCCGCAGCTCCCTGCAGGCGGCCGCCGAGCGCGGCGACGAAGCTCTCGAGCGTCGCGCGGTACAGCGCCTCCTCGGTCAACGCCGCCGCGTTGAATGGCTCAGATGCCTCGAGCGCGCGATCGATCTCGGCATCGCTGACGCCGGCGCGGCTGCGCGCGCCGGCGATGCGGTGCTGGGCCTCCATCAGGAGCTCGTAGGTGGCGACCCGCCTCTGGTCCGGGGCCAGCTCCTCCTTGACTACCTCCCACGACTTGGTGGATCTCGGTGGCCTGATGATCCTTCCCTCCCGTTGTCTCGTCGGTGCTGGTCATAGAGCCGGTCAGCCTCACGAATCTTTGGCGGATACCAGCTGTTCCAGGCGCCGCGCTTATCGCCCCCGGTGAGCATGAGCGCATCGCGGCCATCGAAGACGAACAGGACACGGATGGAGGTGCCGACTCGCATCTCCTTCATCTTGTGATGGCGCGAGCCCTTGATCCGATCCACATCTGGGCGGCCGAGCGTCCATCCACCCCTCTGGACCCGATTCATCGCCGCGGTGACGCGGGCGAGCGTCTCGGGGGCCAGCGTGGTCATCCATCCCGTGACCTCCGTGGTCAGCCTCAGCTCGTGTTTGCTCTCCACATACGTAGAGAGCCTGGAGCGACCTGCTTTTCACCCCCCTTGCCTCTCACATCGCGGCCGCCAGCCACGCGGCCTGCCGACTCTTGTGGAAGGCCTCGCCGCCCTCGTGGTCGTTGTAGGGGTAGGCGACGATCTCCTTCTCGCCGCCGTAGGCGTTGAACGCGGCGTACACCGTCGAGGGCGGACACGTCTCGTCCATGAGAGCCACGGAGAACAGCGCCGGGGCGGTGGCGCGGCGGGCCAGGATCG
This sequence comes from Solirubrobacteraceae bacterium, assembly GCA_036497165.1. Lineage (GTDB taxonomy): Bacteria > Actinomycetota > Thermoleophilia > Solirubrobacterales > Solirubrobacteraceae > Palsa-465. The sequence goes on along the minus strand of DASXJW010000208.1, from coordinate 24,802 downwards.
CGCCGTCGAAGTAGGCGAGGGTGGCAAAGGCGCGGTCGTGGTGGTCGCGGTGGGCTGCCAGGTAGCGGACGATTTCCAGGTACGGATCCGTCAGTGCCACCTGGGACGACCGCCGAAAGTCACACAGGAACGGCACGTCGGGCATGACCGCCCACACGCCGTCGGCCAGCGCCGCCGCCGCCAGCGACAGCCCTCCACCCTGTGACCCCCCGGTCACCGCGACGCGTGACCCGTCGACACCCTCCACGGAACGGATGAACTCGACGGCGCGCACGGCGTCCGCGTACACCCGCCGGTAGTAGTAGTCGTCCGGGTCGGTGATGCCGCGCGTCATGTATCCCGGCTGGGCGGGCGCCGAGCCCGCCGGGTCGGGGGTGTCGCCCACCGACCACCCGCTGCCTTGGCCGCGGGTGTCCATGACGAGGTGGGCGTAGCCGGCGGCGGCCCAGAACACGTCCTCGAACACGAGCCCGCGGCCGCCGCCGTACCCCTGGTACTGGACGACCGCGCGCAGCGGCGCCTCGCTCCGCAGCGCGGGCGCGGGCAGATGCAGCCAGCCCTTGACCGGATCGCCACCGTAGCCCCGCCAGGAGACGTCGAAGCTCTCCACGGCCACCAGCGGCGACTTCGCGCGCTCGAGGGCAGGGTCCAGGTCATGCGCGCGGGTCTCGGCCAGCGTGTGCTCCCAGAACGCGTTGAGGTCGACGGGCGCCTTCAGGCCCGGGTCATAGCTGGCCAGCTCATCTACGGAGAGGTCGAATTGGGGCATGAGGGCGGCTCCCGCCGTGGTCGGGCGCATCAGCGCGGTGGCTCGATGGGCGCATCAGCGCGGTGGCTCGATGGTCGCGTCCGGCAGGCGCCGGCGGTCAAAACCGATTACCCGCCGGGTGCCCGCGAGACGCAGCAGCGCCAACCTACCGCGCAGGTCGGCGCTGGAGGCACCCGCGCCCAGCTCGACACCCCTCGCCCAGCGCGCGGCCGCCCTCCTCCTGGCACACCTGGCGGCAAACGTCCCCACGAAGCCGTCGTCCCACGGCCGCGGGACGTTGGCTACCGCTACGGCAGCCGCCGTCCCACGCCGCCCTCCGCGCCCCAGACCTTGGGATGTTTGCCGCCGTAGCGGCAGTCAATGGCCCACGGTCCCCGGACGGGCGAACGGGGGGGACGTTTGCCGACAGCCTCCGGCGCCAGGCGCGAAGCAGCCACCCCGGCGGGCCGGATCACTCCCCCGGCACTCCATAGCCGGGGGCCGCCGAGGGATCGAGCGCCCGGGTGATGTAGTCGTCGAGCTGGGGGCGGTAGACCTCCCACACTCGGGTCAGCTCGCCGACCGGGTCATCGTGCCAGTCCACCCGCAGGTCAGCCAACGGCCACGCCACGTCGCCGATCATCAGCATGCCTGCGGAGTGGACAGGTCCAGCCTCTCCTCCGGCATCGAACGCGGCGCGCAGCACGGCGATGAGCCGATCGCCGAGGTGGAGGGACCCGCTGTCGGCGAACGCCTCGATCATGGCGTCCAGCACCGTCTCCGCGCAGAGCAGGTTGCCGGCGGCGACGCACGCGGCACCGAGCCGGTGCCCGTAGGTGCCGAGCGAGCGCCCGCCACTGTACGCGGCGGCCGCGCCGCGGCGGCCGAGGAGCGCGAGCTGGCGGTGCTCGATCTGCGGCGCGCCGTCGACGACCTCGGCGAGCGCCGCTCGCGCCTCGCCGATGCGCTCGAGCGCATCGAGCAGCGCCGGTCCCAGTCGCGGGTCGGTCACGTTCTGGCTGGCCGCCAGTCCGACGCCGGGCCGGCCGTGGGCGCAGCGCGCCGCCACCGCCGGGCTCGACGACGAGATCACCATCCCGAGGCGGCCGGTCCGCTCGCACCGCCCCAGCAGCGAGAAGGTCACGCGCCGCCCTCGCCGGAGATGACGGCGGTGGCGTCGATCTCCACCAGCCACTCGGGCCGGGCCAGCGCGCTGACGACGATGCCCGTGGATACCGGGTAGACGCCCTTCAGCCAGCGGCCCATGACGCGATACACAGGCTCGCGGTAGCGGATGTCCACGAGGTAGACGGTGACCTTGACGATGTCCTGCAGACCGCTACCGGCCTCGCGCAGCAGGAGGTCGATGTTGACCATCGCCTGCTCGGCCTGAGCCTCGACGTCGCCGACCCCGATCGACTCCGAGGTGTCCAGCTTCTGGCCGATCTGCCCGCGCAGGTACACGGTGTTGCCGGCGACGACCGCCTGGCAGAGATCGTTGTCGAGGTTCTGCTCGGGGTAGGTCTCGCGCGTGTTGAAGGGGCGGATGCGGCGGTGGGTCATGGCTCAGTCCCGGGCAAGCTCGGTCACCTCCCGGCGGAAGGGAACCCTGTCGCCGCGATCTGACGGCGCCTCGAGCTCCTCCGCGTAGCGATGACCCTCCCACACAGCGGCGGCGATCGTACCCGGGGCCAGGCAGTCGCCGACCGCGCGGACGGTCTTCAGACCGGCGCCCTCCCAGTCGGCGCGCCGCTCGAGCAGCCCACGGTAGACGGAGTCCTCGGGGAGCCGAGCGGTGACGAAGACCGCGGCGCTCGCGGGAACATCGCGATCGCGCCCTGTGAACACGCACTGCGCGCGGACGCCATCGCGCGTGGTCGAAGTCACCCCGTGAGAGGCGAGGATCTCGACGTCGAGCTCGAGCAGCCGTCGCTGGATGCGGTACTGCTCCATGGTGTTGGTCGTCCAACTCGACGCGCACACCGCGGGCGTGACCAGGGTCACCCGGCGCCCGGCGCGGGCCAGCAGTTCGGCCAGGACGCCCCCCATGTAGTAGTGGTCGTCGTCATAGAGGACGACGCGGTCGGCGTCGGGAAGCGCGCCGGCCAGAAGGTCGTCGGGCGTGAGCACAGGCAGGGCCGGGTCAAGGTGGATCGGACGGGTGTGGTGGCGACCCACCCCGTCCGCGCGCCAGCGCGCCCCGGTGGCCACCGCGACATGATCGAAGTCGTAGTCGAGGATCTCTGCGGCGCTCACCTCACCCTGGGTGCGTTGCACGTTGCGCAAGCACTTGAGCTGGGCCTCGCGATAGTCGGCGACCCGGATGTAGCTCGCCATCCCGGGCAGGCGTGCCTCACGGGCGGCCCGCCCGCCGAGCGTGCCCGATGTCTCGGCCAGGATGACCTCGTAGCCGCGCTTGCCCAGCGCCTGCGCGGCCTCGAGGCCGGCGGGGCCGCCGCCCACCACCAGCACCTTGGCCGCGCTCACCCGCGGGCGGATGCGCTCGGGATGCCAGCCGCGGCGCCACTCCTCCCCCATCGACGGGTTCTGGGTGCACCGGATCGGGGACATCGTGAAGTCGCCCGCCACGCAGATGTTGCAGCCGATGCACTCGCGGATGTCCTGCAGCCGGCCCTCCTCGATCTTGCGGGGCAGGAATGGATCGGCGATCGACGGGCGGGCGGCGCCGATGAGGTCGAGCACGCCGCTGCGCACCATCCGCACCATCGTGTCAGGAGAGGTGAAGCGGCCCACGCCCACCACCGGCTTGGACGTCAGCTGCTTGAGCCCGCGGACGTACTGCTCCTGCTCGGCCTCCTCGGCGAACCGCGCGGTCACCGAGTCGTCCTCCCATGACCCGAGCACGAAGTCCCACAGGTCCGGGAGCTCACCGAGCGCCCCCACCACGTCCTCGATGTCGCCGCGGGTGATGCCCTCGTCACCGAGCATCTCGTCGACGGTGATCCGGCAGGCCACGGCGGCGCGGCCGTCGCACTCCTCCCGCGTGTCCTCGAGGATCTCCCGCAGCAGCCGCATCCGGTTCTCCGCCGACCCGCCGTAGACGTCGGTCCGGTCGTTGTAGCGCCGCGACAGGAAATGATGGATCCCCCCCAGGGCGTGGCCGGCATAGACATACACGAGGTCATAGCCCGCCCGCAGCGACCGCCGCACCGCCGCGCGATGCCAGCGGCGCAGGTCGGCGATGTCATCGAGATTCATCCGCCGCGCCTGGACCGGGTCCGCGGTGAACGTCGCGACCGGCAGGTGCGCCGGCCCCATGGGCGCCACCCGGCTGTACAAGTTGGGGCCGTTCATCCCGTTGTAACAGAGCTCGATGCCGGCCAGTGCGTCATGCTCGTGGATCTTGTCGGCAATGCGGGCGATTGCCGGGATGTCCTGGTCGTCCCAGATGCGCAGCTCGATGAACGGCGTGATCTCCGAGGAGTAGTGGATCTCGGCCTGCTCGGTGCAGATGACCGCCCAGCCGCCCTCGGCCTTGATTGCCCGCATCTCGGCATGCGCGCTGACGTCGCGATAGCCCATGCCGTTGCAGTGCGGCACCTGGAAGAACCGGTTGCGCGCGACGACCGGCCCGATCCTCACTGGCTCGAGCAGCACGTCGAAGCGCGGTAGGCGCGCCGCTGGGCGGTGCTGCTCCTCGAAGACGTCCGGAGCGCCAGCCTGCGGTCCGGTGCTCATGCTCCTCCTCATTCCGGGGGCGGCCGATGCTCGATCACCGGTCGCGGCGGACATTATCTGGCACCTCCGGACGGCTGAATCGGCTCTGGCGCAACGGTGGTTCGGCTCTGCCGATTGTGCCCGCGGCCGCGGCTGCCACGATGGGACCCGCGCGCTGCTGAGCGCATCGAAGAGCCGTGACCATCGAAATGTGAGCGAAGCGAAATGTCGAGCGAAATGGTGGAGGTGCTGGTCGTCGGCGGGGGGCAGGCCGGCCTGGCGATGAGCGAGCACCTGAGCGCCTGCGCTGTGCCGCATCTCGTCCTCGAGCGGCGGCGCATCGCCGAGCGGTGGCGTTCTGAGCGCTGGGATTCGCTGGTGGCCAATGGTCCCGCCTGGCACGACCGGTTCCCCAACCTCGAATTCGCCGACGTCGCCCCCGATGCGTTTGCCTCCAAGGACGAGGTGGCGGACTACTTCGTCGCCTATGCGGAGAAGATCGGAGCACCGATCCGATGCGGAGTCGAGGTGACCTCGGTGCGCAGGAACATGGGCCGCGCCGGCTTCCGCGCCGAGACGACGGACGGGACGATTGAGGCTCGCTACGTGGTCGCGGCGACCGGGCCGTTTCAACGCCCCCTGATCCCGCCCGTGGTTCCTGACCATGCCGGAGTGGTGCAGATGCATTCCAGCGGCTATCGCAACCCAGATCAGTTGCCGGGAGGGGCGGTCCTGGTGGTGGGAGCGGGGTCGTCCGGCGTCCAGATCGCGGATGAGCTGCTGCGAGCCGGACGCAGCGTCCACCTGTCGGTCGGCCCGCACGAGCGTCCCCCGCGACGCTATCGCGGGCGCGACTTCGTCTGGTGGCTGGGGGTCCTCGGCAAGTGGGATGCGGACGCTCCGCCGCAGGGCGCCGAGCACGTCACGATCGCGGTCACCGGCGCGCATGGCGGCCACACCGTCGACTTCCGCGACCTCGCCGCACGCGGCATGGGGCTCGTGGGATCCACCGCCTCGTTCCGCGATGGCACCATCGGGTTTGCGCCCGATGTGCGGCAGAACGTCGCCGCGGGCGACGCCAGCTACCTCTCGCTGCTCGACGAAGCCGACGCGTATGTCGCCCGCACGGGCCTGGACCTGCCCGAGGAGCCCGAGGCCCGCGAACTGGGGCCGTTGCCCTCCTGCGTCACGGAGCCTCTCCGCGAGCTCGGCCTCACCGGCGCGGGCGTGAGCTGCATCATCTGGGCCACCGGCTTCGCGGTCGACCACAGCTGGCTGCACGTCGACGCCTTTGACGCCCACGGCAAGCCCAACCACCGGCGCGGTGTGTCCTCGGAGCCGGGCGTCTACTTCCTGGGCCTGCCCTGGCTGTCGCGGCGCGGATCCTCGTTCATCTGGGGCGTCTGGCACGACGCCAGGTACTTGGCCGATCACATCACGACCCAGCGCAGCTATCTGGCATACCGGGCCGACGGGGCCGGGCCGGTGCCGGTCGACGTACCGGTCTAGAGCCCGCGGCGGCCGCCGGGCTCCGATCAGGTCTCCAGGGGCTCGACGCCCGGGACCACGCCGGAGGCGATCGCGGCACGACAGTGCTGCTCGAAAGCGGCCACCAGCCGGGTGGGGCGCACGCTGGCCAGCCGGACGAGCCCGAGGATCATCGGCCGCGGGTCCCCGGTGATGGGCACGTTGGCCAGCGGCATGCCATCGAGCGCGGCAGCGGTACCCGTGCGCGCATTGAAGATCGAGTAGCCGAACCCGTTGGCCACCATCGTCCGGATGACCTCGGGGTGCACCGAGCGGTGGCCGACCGTGGGCCGCACCCCGCCTGCCGAGAACAGGCCGCGGAAGTACTCACGGCTGTGCGGGAGGTCCAGGAGGACCAGCGGCTCGTCGGCGAGCTGGTCCAGCGTCACGAACTCGGCGCCGGCCAAGGGATGGTCGGCAGCAAACACCGCGTACGGCGGGAGGCCGGCCAGCGGGGTGAACGCCAGATCGTCAGCGAGGTCCAGATCGTAGGTGAGGCTGACGCTGAGGCGCCCCGCCCGCACGCCCGCTACGAGCTCCTGCTGGCCGGCCTCGACCATCTCAAGCGCGACCGCCGGGTGGCGCTCGCGAAAGCCCTTCCCCAGTCGCGGCATCATCAGCGGCGCGATCGTGACCAGACAGCCGAGGTGCAGGGTGCCGCTCAACTCGGCGGTGAGCTCTGAGGCGAAGCGCTCGAGCTCGTCGGCGCTGCGCAGCAGCGCGCGCGCCCGCTCGAGGAACTGCCGGCCCTCGGCGGTCGGGGAGATGCCCTGCGCGTGATGGCGAATGAGGAGTTGCACCCCCAACGCGGCCTCGAGCTGGGCAATCGCAGCGGAAACCGAGGACTGGGCCACGGGGATGTTCTGCGCCGCCTCGGTGACGCTGCCCGCATCCGCGGCCGCGAGGAAGTACTCGAGTTGGCGCAGGGTGAAGCGCACGGAGGCCACGGCGGCAGTCTTCCACGCCTCGATCGCACGCCACGCGTAATGTGGGCGTCACGCGCATGGACACCGTGCTGACCGCTACTCCCCCGCGCCTGACCACCGACGACGCGGTCGCCATCGTCGCCCAGATTTTCGGCGTCGAGGCGCGCGCCGCCCGTGACCTCGGCAGCGAGCGCGACCGGACGTTCGCCCTGCTCGGCGGCGATGACCAGCCGATCGCCATCCTCAAGGTCTCCAACTCCTCCGAGGACCCGGAGGTGCTCGACATGGAGGCCGAGGCAGCGCTCCACATCGCCGCCGTGGACCCGGGGCTGGGGGTGGCGCTCCCGTGGCGCACCGCGGCAACGGGATCCCCGGGAACCGCGCTGCCCGGCGACGACCCCGCGCTCCTGCGCGCCGAGTGGTCGGACGGCGAGGTGGCGCACTGGGTGCGGGCCTACGACGTTCTCCCCGGGCGCAGCCGGATCACCGCCGCTCATCTGAGCGACGCCGCGCTCATCGCGTGGGGAGAGACGACGGCACGCCTGGCGCTGGCCCTGCGCGCCTTCGCCCACCCCCGCGCCCGGCGCACAATGCTGTGGGACGTCCAGCACTCGCTGGCGTCGCGGGCGCTGCTCGAGCACATCGGCGACCGCGGCGAGCGGGCACTCGTCGGCCGCGTCCTGGACGAGTTCGAGCGCACGGCCACGCCGGCGTGGCCTCGCCTCCGAGCCCAGGTCGTCCACACCGACCTGGGCGTCGACAACACCCTGACCGACGACGCCGGACTGATCACCGGGATCATCGACTTCGGCGACATGAGCCACTCGGCGCTGATCACCGACCTGGCGTCGGTGCTCGACTCCCTCGGCGTCGGCCGGGATGGCGCGGAGCTCTTCCGTCTGGCGCGCCTGGTTCTCGACGGGTATCAGCGGCTGGTCGAGCTCGAAGAAGCCGAGCTGAGGGTCCTCGGCGCGGCGTGGGCGGCGCGCGGCGCGGTGACCATCGCGATCAGCTCGTGGCGGGTCGGGCAGGGCCTGGAGGCTCAGGACTTCGCCGAGCGCTTCAACGCGCCCTGCCGGCGCATGCTCGAGACGATGGAGTCCATGGGGTGGGAGGAACTGCCGCGGCAGCTCGGCGTCGCCCCCGCCGCCCGGCCCGACGCCTCGCTGGCGGCGCGCCGCGCGGCAGCGTTCGGCCCCGCGGTCGATCCGCTGTTCTACGACGAGCCGATCCAGGTCGCGAGCGCCCAGGGGGTCTGGATCACCGACGCAGCCGGTCGGCGCTATCTCGATGCCTACAACAACGTCCCGTGCGTCGGGCACGGCCACCCGCGCGTCACCGCGGCGATCGCGCGCCAGAGCCGCCAGATCAACACCCACATGCGTTACCTCCACCCCGTGGCCATCGAGCTCGCCGAGCGACTCGCGGGGACGTGCCCGCCGGAGCTCGACACGGTGCTGCTCGTCAACTCAGGCTCTGAGGCCAACGACCTGGCCTGGCGGATGGCCAACGCAGTGACCGGCAATCGGGGTGGGCTCTGCACCGACTGTGCCTACCACGGCATCACCGAGGCCACCGAGGCGCTGTCGCCGGAGGGTTGGTTTGACCGGCCCCGGCCCCCGTACATCGAGACGTGGGCGGCGCCCGACGCCTACCGCGGACTGAATCTCGACGCCGGCTCATTCGCCCGCGCACGGGAGCGCCTGCGCGATCGTGGGCTGTCGCCGGCGGCCGCCATCCTCGACGGCCTCATCACCAGCGACGGCATCGCCGACCTGGACCCCGGCTATGTCCGGGAGCTCGTGCGCCTCACCCACGCCGCCGGGGGGTTGTGGATCGCCGACGAGGTCCAGGCGGGCCACGGGCGCACCGGAGATGCCCTGTGGGCGTTTGCCCGGTTCGGCGTCGTCCCCGACTTCGTCACCCTGGGCAAGCCCATGGGCAATGGGCATCCCGTCGCGGCCGTCGTCACCCGCCGGGACATCGTCTCCGCCCTGGCCGGACACACCACCCTCTTCAGCACCTTCGGCGGCAACCCGGTGAGCGCTGCGGCTGCGCTCGCGGTGCTCGACGTCATCGAGGACGAACGCGTGCTCGCCCGCGTTCAGCGGACGGGCCGGGCGCTGCGCGCGGCCCTGGACGAGGTGGCGACCGGCGAGCCGACGATCGCCGACGTGCGCGGCGTCGGCCTGGCCGTGGGGGTCGAATTTGTCGCCGACGCCGCGACCCGCGCGCCGGATGGTGCGCGGGCGCAGGCCGTCCGCGACCGGATGCGTCACCTCGGCGTCCTGGTGGGATCGACCGGTCCACACAGCAACGTGCTCAAGATCCGGCCGCCCCTGGCCCTGACCGAAGAGCACGTACCGAGGCTCGTCGAGGCGTTCGCTACGGCGGTGTCAGACCTCGCCTGACGCCGTCAGTTGAGCCGCTCGGGGAGCCCGAAGCGGCCGAAGGCGCCGGTGAGCTGGCGCTCGTCCATCGGCTGGCTCGGGAAGTTGGTGTAGGCCTCGGGCTCGGGGGCGTCGGTCGAGCGGACGATGAACGCGGTCACGTCTGAGACGAGCTCGCCGCGGAGGGTGAGCACGTTGAGCGCGAACGGCAGGTAGGCGCCCGCGGGATCGTCCCAGGCGTAGAAGGCCAGGGCGGGCTGGGCGTTGGCTTTCGTGACGACGGTCCGCCACTTCCAGGCCCCGGACATGGCCGAGTGGCTGGCCCAATGGGCGATGGTGTCGCGCGGTGTGTACCAGGTCGCCAGCGGCGGCATGGCGAAGGTGGCGTCCTCGACGAGCAGACCGGTGAACGCACGGACGTCGCAGCGCTCCCAGGCATCGACGTAGCGGTCGATGAGGCCGCGCAGGCGCTCGTCGCCGAGCGACCGCAGGGTGGTCTGCTGCGAGCGCTCGCCCACGCGCTCCTCGACGGCCGCGCGCGCCCGCTGCAGGGCGCTGTTGACCGACGGGACCGACGTGTCGAGCATCGTCGCCGTCTCCTTGGCGCTGAAGCCGAGGACTTCGCGGAGCAGGAGCACGGCGCGCTGGTTGGCGCCCAGGTGCTGGGTGGCGGCGACGAAGGCCAGCTCCACGGCCTCGTGCTGCTCATAGCTGGCCTCGGGTGCCGCCCGTCCGGCCGACAGACCGACCGCCTCGTCGGGGTAGGGCTCGATCCACGTCGACTCCACCACCGGCTCGCCGGGCGGGGTCGTGCCCTCCGCGGCCGGGCTGAAGTCGTGCGGGAGCACGCGCCGCTTGCGCCGCTCGAGCTCGGTCAGGCAGACGTTGGTGGCGATCGTGTACAGCCATGACCGGGCCGAGCCCTGATCGCGCAGGGCGGCGGCGCCACGCCAGGCGCGCACCAGGGTCTCCTGGAGCGCGTCGTCGGCGTCGTGCACCGAGCCGAGCATGCGATAGCAGTGCGCGTGCAGCTCGGCCCGGTGCGCTTCGGCGAGGACCGCGAAATCACGGTCTCCGCTGGGGGACGACGCGCTCAGGACGACTCCTCCACGACCATCAGGGTGTGACCGGTCGGATCGCGGAACCAGAACATCGGCGGTACGGGATCGCCCATGCGCGACACCTCGGCGTCGACGTCGACGCCCCGGTTCTTCATCTCCGCGTGGGTGGCGTCGATGTCGTCGGTGGTGAGGGTGATGCCGGTCTGCTGGGGCTCGACGTCCTCCTGTCCGGGGGGCGGCGGGGCCAGCGCGATTCCGGTCGTGCCCTCCGGTGGGTAGACCTCGATCCAGCGATAGGTACCGCCGAACGGGGTGTCGGTCCGCTTCTCGAAGCCGATCGACTCATAGAAGGCGATCGCCTTGTCCTGATCCGGCGTGCCCACGCAGACGAGGCTGATCGTGCGGATCCGCGTTGCTGTGGTGCTCATCCTGCTCCCTCCTGGGGGTTGGTGCATACACAGCCTAAGACCCCTACGGGTCCGAGAACTCATCGGCGCCGATGAGAATCTTCTCGGCGCGGCGACGTGACCGCGTCAGCGAGCGGGGAGTCGCCGCAGCTCGGCGGCGTCGGCCAGCTCCCGGGCGCGATCGGGGTCCAGGCGCGCGGCCCCCGGGACCTCGGCGTTGGCCGCCGCCGCCCCGAGTCCGAGCCTCGCCGCGCCGGCCCACGCCAGGCCGGGATCGGCGCTCAGGGCGGTGAGGAGGCCGGCCAGGAAGGCGTCGCCGCTGCCCACCGGGTAAGCGCCGCGGGCGGCCACCGTGCCGTGCCAGACCTCGCCCCCGGGTTCGATGAGGACCATGCCCTGCTCCCCGAGGGTGACGATCGCGGCATGGCTTTCGCCGCCGGCCCGGCGGCGGATCTCGCCGGCCGCCTCGCGCGCGTGCGCGATCTGCGTGACCGGGCGGTCCAGGAGCTCGCCGGCCTCGTACGCGTTGACCTTGACCAGATCGGGCCCGCTCTGCAGCGCGCCGGCCAGGTCGGGGCCGCGCGAGTCGATGGCGCTCCGTGCTCCCGCGCGGCGCGCGCGGGCGATGAGGTCGGTGTAGCCGGGGATCTGACCCTCCGCGGGCACCGAACCCGCCATGGCCAGCCAGTCCACGTCGCCGGCGAGCAGGTCCTCGACGATCGCGGCCAGCGCCGTCCAATGCTCCGGGCGCGCCGGAATGCCGTCCTCGTAGAACTCCGTCAGCCCGCCGGTGGCGCGGTCGGCCACGGTCAGGCAGGAGCGGGTCTCGCGGTCCGCCGCCCAGGCAAAGCGGCCGGCGACGCCCTGCTCGGCAAGCGTCTGGGCCAGCCACCGCCCGGCGTGGCCGCCGAGGATCCCGGTGGCGACGGCCTCACCGCCGAGCGCGGTCACCACCTGGGCGACGTGGATGCCCTTGCCGCCGGGCAGCGCGATGAAGCGGTCGGGGCGGTGGATCGCGCCGGGGGCCAGATCGCCGACCTCGAACAGCTTGTCGATGGCCGGGTTACCGGCGACGCAGACGATCATCGGCCGCTCACTCTTGCACAGTTAGCGGCAAAGTAGAACAATTTCGAGCATGAATCCACGCATCACGCTCATCGGCGCCGGCAGCGTCGAGTTCACCCGCATCCTGCTCGCGGATCTCAGCGCCTTTCCCGAGCTGGCCGACGCCACCATCGTCCTACATGACATCAACCCCGAGCGCCTGACCACGGCGGAGCGGATCGCCGAGGACGCGAACCGCAGCGCCGGCGCGCGGTTCAGGATCGAGTCCCACCTCGACCGGCGCGCCGCGCTGGAGGGCGCGGATTTCGTGATCAACGAGATCCAGGTGGGCGGCCTGGAGGCGACGCTGCGCGACTTCGAGATCCCCAAGCGCTACGGGCTGCGCCAGACGATCGCCGACACCTTGGGCGTGGGCGGCGTCTTCCGCGCGCTGCGCACCATCCCGGTGGTGCTGGCGATCGCGGACGACATGGCGCAGCTGTGCCCCGAGGCCGCGCTGCTGAACTACACCAACCCGATGGCCATGCTGTGCTGGGCGGTGTGGGCCAGCGGCCGCAGCACGCGCATCGTGGGGCTGTGTCACTCGGTGCAGAACACCCACGAGCAGCTGGCCGAGATCGTCGGTGTGCCCGAGCCCGAGATCGACTTCCTCACGGCCGGCGTCAACCACCAGGCGTGGGTGCTGCGCTTCGCCCGCGACGGCGAGAGCCTGTACCCGCTGCTCGACGACGCCATCGCCGGGGACCCGGACGGCCTGGCGCGGAGGGTGCGCATCGAGCTGTATCGCCAGTTCGGGCACTTTCCCACCGAGTCCAGTGAGCACAGCGCCGAGTACCTGCCCTGGTTCATGTCCCATGACGACCAGCTCGAGCGCTACCGGATCCCCGTCGACGAGTACATCCGCCGCTCGGAGGACAACCTGCGCGAGTACGAGGAGATCAAGCGCGCGCTGGCCGCGGGCGAAGCGCTGCCGCTCCTGCACGAGGGCGAGCTCGCGCCGCGTTACGTCCACGCCATGGTCACCGGGACCGCGCGCATCGAGTACGGCAACGTGCGCAACGACGGCCTCATCACCAACCTGCCGGACGGGTGCTGTGTCGAGGTGCCCTGCCGCATCGACGCCGGCGGGGTGCACCCGATCGCCGTCGGCGCTCTGCCGCCGCAGTGCGCGGCGCTCAACCGGACGATGGTCAACGTGGCCGAGCTGACCGTCAGCGCCGCCCTGGAGGGCCGGCGCGATCACGTCTACCAGGCGGTGCTGCTCGATCCCAACGCCGGAGCGACCCTCACCGTCGCCCAGGTGCACGACATGGTCGATGAGCTGATCGAGGCTCACGGGGAGCTGCTGCCCGAAGGGATCCGCGCCGCGGCGCGCGTGTAGCGCGCGCCTCAGACGATCGTCACGCGGACGCCGGCGTCCTCGATGGCCGCCACCGCGGCGGGGTCCGCGTCGCGGTCGGTGATGAGCTCGGTCACCTCGGCCAGCTCGCAGATGCGGGCAAAGGCGACCTGGCCGAGCTTGGAGCTGTCAGCGACCACCACCACCTCCTCGGCGCGCGCCAGCAGCGCGCGGTCGGTGCCGGCCTCGATCTCGTGATGGGTGGTCAGGCCGGCGCGCGGTGAGATCCCGTCCACGGAGAGAAATGCCATGTCGAGGTTGAGCCCCTCGAGGCTGGCCTCGGCGATCGGGCCGACCAGCTCGTAGGACTCGGCCCGGGCCACCCCCCCCGTCACCACCAGCTTGAGGTTGGGGCGCACGGCGATCTCGGCGGCGATGTTGAGCGCGTTGGTGACCACGGTGAGCCGCGGCCGGTCGACGAGCGCGCGCGCCACGTCGGTGGTGGTGGTGCCCCCGGTGAGCCCGATGGCCCAGCCCTCGAGCACCCGGCTGGCCGCCTCGCGAGCGATGCGCCGCTTCTGCTCGGGCTGGCGGGTCGACTTATAGCGCAGGGGCAGCTCGTAGGTCACCCCGTGAGGCACCGCACCGCCGTGGGTGCGCTCGAGCAGCCGCTGGTCCTCGAGCAGGCGCAGGTCGCGGCGCACGGTCGCCGCCGACACGTCGAGTCGCCGCGCGATCTCGACGACGTTGACCGAGCCGTCCACTGACAGCCTCTCGAGGATCGATCCGAGGCGCTCAGGCTGCTGCATTTTCGCGTCCAGTGTAGGCGGCACCACCGCCATATTGAACAGAACCGGCAGGGATCTGTGTTGCTTTCTGCTCAGCTGAGACATATATTGCGCAGAAGTGAGCGTGACGAGTGAGGAGATCGCCAGTCAGCCAGGCATGTGGCGCCAGGTGAACGAGCTCCTGCCCGAAGTGGCGGCCCGCCTGCCCGCCGCCGGGGAGCGCGTGGCCATCATCGGGTGCGGCACCTCGTACTTCATCGCCCAGGCCGTGGCCGGCGCCCGCGAGGCCGCCGGGCAGGGCGAGACCGACGCCTTCGTGGCCTCCGAGATGCCGGCGGGACGCTCCTACGGCCTCGTGCTGGCGATCTCGCGCTCGGGGACGACCACCGAGGTCGTGCGCTGCCTGCGCGAGCTGCCGGGCGACGCGCGCTCGACGGCCATCTCGGCCGTTCCCGGCACCCCGGTGCCCGAGGCGACCGCCACCGCAGTCCTCCTACCCTTCGCCGACGAGACCTCGATCGTGCAGACGCGCTTTGCCACGACGGCCCTGGCAATGTTGCGCGCGCACGTCGGTCACGACCTGTCCCCCGCGATCGCCGACGCCGAATCGGTCCTGGCCCAGCCGCTTCCCGCCGAGCCGGCCGAGTTTGAGCAGTTCGTCTTCCTGGGCCACGGCTGGACCGTCGGGCTGGCCTCCGAGGCCGCGCTCAAGTTCCGCGAGGCCGGCCAGGCGTGGGCTGAGGCCTACCCGGCGATGGAGTACCGCCACGGTCCGATCAGCGTCGCCGGTCCCGGCACGCTCGTGTGGTTCGTCGGCGACGCGGATCCTGACCTCGTCCGCGACGTCCGCGCCACCGGCGCCACCGTGGTGGCCCGGCAGATCGATCCCATGGCCGAACTCGTCGCCCTGCAGCGGGGCGCGGTGGCCCTCGCCGAGGCCAAGGGCCTCGATCCCGATAATCCCCAGCACCTCACCCGGTCAGTCGTGCTGGGCTGACCCCCGACCCGGAAGCGAAGGACACGATGAAGCGCCTCATCCTCCTCCCCCTCATCGCCGCCGCCCTGGCTCTCAGCGCCTGCGGGGGCAGCAGCTCGAACGGCAGCGGCACGTCCAAGGCCGCGAGTGGCGGCACCTCGGGCGGCCACACGACGATCACGCTGTGGGAGGGCTACACCGAGGCCGAGGCCGACTCGATCAAGGCCCTCGCAGCCGAGTTCAACAAGTCGCACCCCAACATCACGGTCAACGTCCAGTTCTACGGCAACAACGACTACGCCCTGCAGAAGGTCCTGGCCGCCATCGCCGGCGGCAAGCCGCCGGACATCTCCTACCTGTACGGCTCCTGGGCGCCGAACATCGCCACCAATCCGCAGGTGGTGACACTCAACAAGCTCATCGCTCAGGATCCGAGCTTTGACTGGAACGACTTCTGGCCGGCCGGGCGCAAGGTGGCGACGGTCAACGGCAAGATCATCGGCATCCCGGCCCTCGTCGACAACCTTGCCGTCGTCTACAACAAGAAGCTGTTCAAGCAGGCGGGGCTGGCCACGCCAACGCCCAACTGGACCTGGTCGGACTTCGAGAACGCCGCGCTCAAGCTGACCAATCCGGCGGCCAAGCAATTCGGCTGGGCCTACGTCAACGACGCCAGCGAGGACACGGTGTGGCGGTTCTGGGCGATGCTGTGGCAGGCGGGCGGGTCGATCCTCAGCCCGGACGGCAAGCACGCCGCGTTTGACTCCGCCGCCGGCATCAAGGCGGCGACGCTGTTGCAGACCCTCGCGGCCAAGCACGCCATCTACCTCGACAACGGCTCCGACAACTACCTGAGCGTGTTCAACGGCGGTCATATCGGCATGCTGTGGACGGGGCCATGGGACCTCTCGCAGATCGTTCAATCCAAAGTGGACTACGGGGTCACCACCCTGCCCGGCGATGTCAACCACCAGACGATCTCGGGCCCGGACAACTGGGTCATGTTCAACAACGGATCCGCGCACACCGCCGCCGCGTGGACGTTCTTGAAATGGCTCACCTCGCCGGCGATCGACCTCAAGTGGGCGACCATGACCGGCGACCTCCCGATCCGCGCGTCGGTGGCCAAGATGGACGGCTACTCGAAGTTCACCAGCAAGTACCCGGGCATCGCGATCTGGGCGGCCAACCTGGCCAACGCCACGCAGGCGCGCCCGCAGATCACGGTCTACCCGAAGATCTCCACCGCGGTCGGCCAGGCGGTGCAATCGGTGCTGCTGGGCAAGGCTTCCCCCCAGCAGGCGCTCAGCCAGGCCGCCCAGCAGGTCAACGGGATCCTCGCGGCCCCGGGATAGCGGTGCGCAGGACGTGAGAGAGCTGCGGGCCCCGGCATGAGCGCCGCCTCCCATGCCCCCCGGGCCGCGGTGCGCGAGCGGCCGAGCCTGGCCAGGCGACTGATCCGCTCCGACCACCTGGCCGGCTGGGCGTTCGTCGCGCCCGCGGTGATCCTCATCGCCGTGTTCGCACTCATCCCGATCGGCTGGTCGCTGCTGCTCTCGCTGCAGTCCACGAACCTCATCGCGCCGGCTCACTACGTCGGGCTGGCCAACTACCGGGCGCTGACCAAGGACCCGGCCTTCCGCTCGGCGATCGGCCACACGCTCGTCTACACCGTTCTCTTCGTGCCCATCTCGGTGGGTGGAGCGCTCGGCATCGCCGTCGCGCTCAACCGGAAGATCCGCGGCATCCGCTTCTACCGACTGGCGGTGTTCGTGCCCCTGGTCACCTCCACGGTCGCCACCGGCCTCATCTTCCTGTGGCTGCTCGATCCGACCTTCGGCCTGGTCAACTACGTCCTGCATCTGCTCGGGCTGCCCCAGCAGCAGTTCCTCCAGGACCCCAATCAGGCGCTCTACTGCATCGTGGCCATGACGGTGTGGAGCTGGGTGGGCTTTGACGTGATCATCTACCTGGCGGCGCTGCAGGGCATCCCGCAGGACCTGCTCGAGGCCTCCGAGATGGACGGCGCCAGCCGGTGGGCCACGTTTCGCAGCATCGTGCTCCCGCTGCTGGGCCCGGCGACGCTGTTCATCGTCGTGTGGTCCACGATCAACGCTCTGCAGCTCTTCGACGAGATCTACGTGTCGACGCGCGGGGGACCGCTCGGCTCGACCACGGTGATCGTCTACTACCTCTACCAGCAGGCCTTCCAGTTCTTCAACGGCGGCTACGGCGCGGCGATCGCCTACGTCCTGTTCGTGGCCATCCTCATCGTCACGCTGCTACAGCTCTGGGTGGGCCGGCGGCGGGTCTACTACAGCTCATGAGCGTCCAGCCGATCGCCGCCGCGTCCGAGCGCTTCCCGCCCCTTCCCGACACCGGGCCCTCCCGGCGCCGGGGCCGGCTCCCATTCAGCCCGTGGCACCTGCTCCTGGCGCCGTTGGCGGCCATCATGCTCGTCCCGCTCATCTGGATGGTGATCGTCTCCCTCGAGACCCGGCAGCAGGCGACCACGTTCCCGCCGGTCCTGATCCCGTCCGGCCTGCACTTCGACAACTACTCGGCAGCGTGGAACGCGGTCCCGTTCGGACGCTTCTTCATCAACAGCCTGCTCTACTCGCTGGCGACGGTGGCCGGCAACCTGCTCTTCTGCAGCCTCGCCGCCTACGCGTTTGCGCGCATCCGCTTCTTCGGGCGCGACGTGCTGTTCGTGGTGCTCCTGGCGACGCTGATGGTGCCCTTCCAGGTGATCCTCATCCCGACCTTCCTCATCGTGAAGCAGATCGGGCTGGTGGACAGCGTCGGGGGCCTGATCATGCCCAACCTGTGCAGCGCCTTCGGCATCTTCATGCTGCGCCAGTTCTTCCGCACGCTGCCGATCGAGCTCGAGGAGGCGGCACGGATCGACGGCACGTCGCGACTGGGGATCCTGTTCAAGATCGTGCTGCCACTGTCGCTGCCGGCGCTGGCCACGCTGGGGATCATCCAGTTCATGTGGTCCTGGAACGACTTCCTGTGGCCGCTGATCATCATCGACTCCCAGACGCACGCGCCGCTGCAGCTGGGCCTGTCACAGCTGCAGGGCGCGCACTTCACCCAGTGGAACCTGCTGATGGCGGGAACCGTGATGAGCCAGATCCCGATGCTGCTGGTGTTCCTGCTGGCGCAGCGGTGGTTCATCCGCTCGGTCGCGTTCACGGGGATCAAATGAGGCTCGCACCGGAGAGATCCGCATGCCGGGCGTGACGCTGGAATCCGTGACCAAGCGCTTCGCCGCCGGCGCGGCGGCGGTCGACGACCTGTCGCTGGAGATCGGCGACGGCGAGTTCATGATCCTCGTCGGCTCCTCGGGATGCGGCAAGACGACCGCGCTGCGCATGATCGCCGGCCTGGAGACGCCCACCTCCGGGACGATCCGCATCGGCGACCGGGTGGTCAACGAGGTCTCCGCGCGTGACCGCGACATCGCCATGGTCTTCCAGAACTACGCGCTCTACCCGCACATGACCGTGGCGCGCAACCTCGGCTACCCGCTGCGCCAGCGGCGCATGCCGCGCGCCGAGGTGGCCCGCCGCGTCAACGAGGTCGCCGAGATGCTCGGCCTCGAGCAGCTCCTGAAGCGGCGGCCCGGGCAGCTCTCGGGGGGACAGCGCCAGCGGGTGGCCATGGGGCGCGCCCTGGTACGCGAGCCCGAGGTGTTCCTCCTGGACGAGCCGCTCTCCAATCTTGATGCCAAGCTGCGGGTGCAGATGCGCGCAGCACTCAAGCGCCTGCACGGGCGGCTGGGCATCACGACCGTCTACGTCACCCACGACCAGGTGGAGGCAATGACGCTGGGAGACCGCATCGCGGTCATCTCGGACGGCAGGCTCCAACAGCTCGGCCCGCCCCAGGACGTGTATGACCGGCCGGCCAACATGTTCGTGGCGGGCTTCATCGGCAGCCCGCCGATGAACCTCCTACGCGGCCGGGTTCGCGCCGGCCAGGCCACCGCCGGGGACCTGGTGGTGCCCGCGCCCGGCGTGCCCGACGCCGACGTGTTCGTCGGCGTGCGGCCCGAGTCGCTGCACCCCGCCGTCAACGGAAGGCCCTCGCTGGGCTTCGAGGTCGCCGTGGTCGAGCCACTGGGCGACGAGGTGATCGTGCACGGCACGGTCGGCGCCGAGCTGGCCGGGGTCGCCGCCGAGGAGCGCGAGGCGGCGCTGCTGGCGGGCAACGGCGACCGGGCCGAGGCGGTGGCATGCCTGAGCCCGCGCGACCGACCCCGGGAGGGCAGCGTCATCCGACTCGGGGTGGAGCCCGACGAGGTGCACCTGTTCGACGCGGGGACCGGCGTGGCCATCCGGTGAGCGCCGCGCGTGACCTGGACCTGCTGGTCCTCGGCGACGTCAACCCGGACCTCGTGCTCGCAGACGCGTCGCTGGACGTCGCCTTCGGGCAGGCCGAGACACTGGTCGAGGACGCCGCGCTGACGATCGGCGGATCGGGCGCGATCATGGCCTGCGCCGCCGCGCGTCTGGGACTGCGCACGGCGCTGGCCGGACTGGTGGGCGAGGACCAGTTCGGCGCCTTCATGCTTCAGGCGGTGTCGGCGCGCGGCGTGGACGTGAGCGCGGTGGTGGTGGACGCCGGGGTCCGCACCGGCCTGACCGTCGTCCTGGCACGGCCGGGCGACCGGGCCATCCTCACCTTCCCCGGCGCGATCGCGGCGATGACGGCCGAGCGCGTGGACCCGGGAGTGCTGGCGCGGGCGCGCCACGTCCACGTCTCCTCGTTCTATTTGCAGACGGCGCTGGCGCCGGGCCTGCCCCGGCTGCTGGCCGCAGCGCGGGCGGGCGGCGCGACGACGTCGATGGATCCCAACTGGGACCCGTCGGGCGGCTGGGACGGCGGACTGCGTGCGCTGCTGGGCGAGATCGACGTGCTGGCGCCCAACGCGGTCGAAGCGTGCCGGATCGCCGGCGTCGACGACGTCGAGGCGGCGGCGGCGCGCCTGGCGGCGCGCGGCCCGCTCGTGGCGGTCAAGCTCGGCGCCGCCGGCGCGCTGCTGGTGCCCGCGGGCGGAGGCGCCGTGGTGCGAGCCCAGCCGCCACCCGCACCGGCCGAGCCGGTGGACGCGGTCGGCGCCGGCGACACGTTTGACGCCGGGCTGCTCGCGGGGCTGCTGGCCGGCGAGCCGCCGGCCGATGCGCTGGGGCTGGCCTGCGCCTGCGGTGCCCTGTCGCTGCGGGCCGCCGGCGGGACCGGTGCCCAGCCCACGCTCGAGGAGGCTATGGCGTCACGACCCGGTGGCGGTTGAGCAGGTCCCGCCCCGCCGCGAGGTCACCGGCGCTCAATTGTGCGGGGGTGAAACGATGGCGCCCGGCCAGGCCCACCAGCAGGGCGTCCTGGACCTCGCTCACCGTCGCGCCGGAGCGCTCGTCGGCGATCGCCCCGACGCTCCCCGGGTTCCAGGCGAGGCCGAGCGCCGCATAGGCGTCCTCGAGGACCGCCCGCAGACGCGCCGAGCCGTCCACCACGACGACACTCGCGAACAGCCACGCGCCGCTGATGATCCGCTGGGCGGCGCCGATGAGCTTGATCTGGCCGCGGGCGTTGACGCTGAACTCACCGGGGCAGTATTCGCCCGGCACCTCCCCCACGCGCGCGTCGATCCCGAGACCCCGCAGCGCGCGGGCCTGACTCCGTGCATCGCCGGCAAACCGATCCTGGATGCCGGCGGCGGCGTCGCCGGCGGCGATGATCTCCTCGATGACCAGACACTGCTCGTGGTAGGCGGCCGCCCGGCCGCCCGCCGAGCGGATGACCGGCGTGAAGCCGTGACGCGCCGCCGCCGCCGCCGCGCGCGCGAACCCCGGCAGGAAGCTGTCGCGCCGGCCGAAGGCCACCGTGGGCCACGGCCGGTAGGCGCGCACCAGCGGCCCGCGCGCGCCCGCCGCCACCCGCTGAAGGAGCGCCGGGGCCAGCGCGAGGTCGAGAGCCGGGTCGTCTCCGGCGCGTCCCTCCACCAGCTCGATGGTCGCCCGCGCCACGTATGGAGGTTAGTGTCGTGCGCTCAGGATCGTCGCCCGCGGGGGCTGGGTTCTGGCGGCAGGACCGTGCTCGCGGCGGGGAGGATGTCGGAGATGTCGTGCGGATCGAACAAGCGGAATCCGAGGAGGTGCTCCGGTGCGCCCACCGGCGTCAGCGGCCACCCGCACTCCGGACACGCCGTCAGGTAGACGGCCGCATCGGCGGTGAACCGCAGGCGGCACCGCCGACAGCAGCGAGCCGTCACCACCCGCCCTCCTGCTCGGCCCCGGCATGAAAGGCGCCCGCGTGGCGGCCGTCCCCGAACAGGCGGAGACGGTGCCATTCGGGCTGCGCGCGACGGGGCAGGGCGCAGACGACCTCGTGGCGCGCGGGCACGGATGGCCGAGTAACGTCGCGGATCGTCGATGCTGCAGGTGCGGTGTCCACGACAACCGCCTCTCTGCCCCTCCGACATGGAAGTCGCCCGGTAAGCGGGAGGAGCGCGTGGCTCGCCCGAGCGCCTGAAGCGGACGCTACCACACGGGTCGACCCGGTCCGGCGCCGCGCTGCAATCGACTGCGGGGTTGTCACGGCGCCGCCGCCGCTGCGCCTGCGCCGGTCAGGCAGCGCCGATGTCGGGGGCGATCGCGCGGACCATGACCACATGCTCGGGGTTGACCCCGGCGCGCAATCCGGTCTCGGCGTCGACCAGCCACGCGAGCTCCATGAGCGAGCCGCGAGCGGCCGACAGGATGACGCCCTCCACGTCATGGGCGTCCCCGTCCACCCGGAGCCGCGCGCCGCCCGCGAGGACGACCTCGGTCACCGGCATCGCACCGCTGGCGCCTGCCGATGTCGTGGGCGATGAGACGGCTGCGGAGCGGATGCGGTCACGCGAACTCCGAGAACGAGTACGCGTTGCAGCCGAGCACCTCGTATGCCGTCTGCTGCGGATCGAGCGGATCCTGGCGGTAGACGACGAACGGCTGGTGGGGACCCATATCGAAGATCGCCAGCACCATGTCGCCGCAGATGGGGTCCGGCGCGCCGACGGTGGTCACACAGTCGAGGTTGCCCCGGCGCGTCCACAGCTCGGAGATCCGTCGCGAGCTGGGCGGGCGGCCCATCTTCAGCTCGGTCTGCTTGCGCAGGCGCTGATAGGCATCCTCGCCGGCTCTCCCCTCGCTGGTGGGGATGAAGAAGCCAGTCACGTCGACCTCAGAGCCCGCGTTCGCGGGCATCCTTGCTCAGCGCGGAGGCGAGCTCCGCAGGCTCGATGCGCCTCTCGATCTCGGTGACCCGCTTGTCCAGGCGCTGGACCTCCCGGTAGACGGAGTCCTGCAGACCCTGGACGAGCTGCTCGAGGTGGGCAACGCGCGCGCGCAACTCGGCAGCCTGCTCGGGCGGAGTGGCCGCCCTGTCCGCTGTGCGCGGATCACCCGCCGCCTGCGCGGCCGATGCCGCGGCCCGCCGCATCGAGCGGATGCGAGCGACGAGGCCCGGTGGCTGACGGCTCATCGATCGGCGCGCGGGCGCGAGATCAAGCGGCGCCGGCCTCTGTGGTCGCCGGACGGATGCAATCGTCCTGATCCTGCGAGCATCCAGCTCCTCCGTTGTCGGCGAGACGGTCAAGAGGCCGGGCTGCGAGTGCAGACGGCCCCGACGGGCGCGTACGCACCCGCTCAGCCACCGTACCACGTTGCCCGCCCAGGTCAACGAGGCCGCACTCCCGGCGGGCACGCCCGGAGATCCGCTATGGTGAACGCAGGCTGAGCACACGGTTCGGCCGTACAGCAGTGCCCTGCGTTTCCCCAGTCCGTTGCCCGTCAGCGCTCTCTGTGTTTCGCTGCGTGCACGTGATCAAGAAGGAACGTAGAGCTATGCCAACAGGAACCGTCAAGTGGTTCAGCGACGACAAGGGCTTCGGCTTCATCACTCCTGATGACGCCGGTAAGGACCTGTTCGTCCACCACTCCTCGATTCAGGGCCAGGGTTACAAGTCCCTTGCTGAAGGCGCTCGGGTCAGCTTTGACACCGAGCAGGGGCCCAAGGGTCCCGCGGCGGCCAACGTCACGCCTGTCTAGGCCCAACCGCTGACAGTGACTGGGGGCCGGACGCCCCCAGTCCCGTGCCCAGGCCGTCGGCCGGTCCTTCCGACCGGCGGCCGTCCGCGCCGCATCGCTTCATCACTCGTAACACCAACCCAGGGAGACGGTGATGTCCTCACGCGGTAAGAAGAAGACCACCATGGCGAAATTGACCCGCGAGAGCCGTCTGCGTGAGCGACGTCTCGAGAAGGAAGCCAGGAAGGAAGCCCGGAAGCGCGCCGCCTCGCTGCCCCAGGCCTACGACGCCGCGCCGGCCTATGACGGCGCCCCGGTCTACGGGCCGGCCGAGGCCGATGCGCCGGCCGTTCCGCCCGTCCACGAGTGACGGCGGAGGGGCCGACGGCCGCTCGCCGGGGCCCCGTCTCACCGGTTGCCCGGATGCACGCCGCCACTCGCCGTGATCCGCCGCCCAAGCCGCGCCTGCGCGGCGTCCTGCACCAATGGGCGTTTCCCGCCGCGCTGGCCGCCGGCGCCGGCCTCGTGCTGGAAGCCGACTCGCCGCGCGCGCGTGTCGCCACCCTGATCTACGCGCTCAGCGTCGCCGGCCTCCTGGGCACCAGCGCGCTGTATCACCGCGTGCAGTGGCGCAGCCTCACCGCCCGGCGCTGGATGCGGCGCCTCGATCACACGATGATCTTCGTGCTGATCGCCGGCAGCTACACGCCGTTCGCCCTGCTCACCCTGCAGGGGACGCTCGGGCTCGTGATCCTCGTCGCGGTGTGGGCTGCGGCGCTGGCCGGGGCGGTGTTCAAGCTGGTGTGGATCGACGCTCCGGGGTGGCTCATCGCCAGCTCCTACATAGCCATCGGCTGGGTCGCCCTCGCCGCCGCCCCGGACCTCACGGCGCACCTTGGGGTGATCGCGGTCAGCGCCTTGGCGCTCGGCGGCGTGCTCTACAGCGCCGGCGGGATCATCTTCGCCCTCAAGCGCCCAGACCCGGTTCCGGCCGTGTTCGGCTATCACGAGGTGTTCCACCTGCTGGTCCTCGTCGCCGCCGCACTGCAGTATGCGGTCGTGGCAGCCTGGGTCCTCTAGCTCCGACGCGCCCGAGCGCGTCAGCTCTACTGCTGCTCGAGCTTGAAGCCGACCCTCATCTCGACCTGGAAATGAGCGATCTGGTCGCCCTCGACGTGTCCCCGGATGCTGCGGACCTCCACCCAGTCGAGCCCGCGGAGGGTCCTGGCGGCCCGGGAGACGCCCGAGCGCATCGCCTCCGTGACGCCGTCGGGTGATGTGCCGGCGATCTCGATGATCCGGTAGGTGTCCGACTCAGACATTTGCGCGCTCCTCGGTTCGGGCGTTGGTCTGCATCGGCTACCCGGTTCCGGCCGCTCACCACCGTGGCGGACCGGGGTTTTTGGGTCGACGACCCCGCCGAGGATCGCGACCTGGTCGCCATGGTCAACGAGGCGCGCGATCCCGCCGAGGTCGACCGGATCGCCGCGATGGCCCGCCACCGCCGGCGCACCCGCCGCTCGGCCGGCGCGGACTCGTCTCTAGGAGACGGGGAGCGCCCCGAGCCGCTCGCGGGCGCTCGAGGACTCGGTCATCGGGACCAGCCGGCCCGCCTTGCCCAGCCCGTGGGCGGGCATGTTCCCGTATATCGCCTCGTACTGGCCGGCTCGGACGAGGTAGGTCTCATGCCAGATGCCGGTACGGCCGCTGCGCCCCACCCGCCGCCAGTACTGGCGCCACACGTCCAGATGGGGATCGTCCCCGTCCTTGGCGAACGCCTCGAGCTGCTCGAAGGACCGCCAGTACTGGACGATCGTCGGGA
>DASXJW010000207.1:0-19338 GCA_036497165.1 Solirubrobacteraceae bacterium | reverse complement strand
ACCGCCAGGCGGGTGACCCCGGGCTCATCGGCCCCGGGCACCTGGTCCAGATCGGTCGCGGTGATCACCGACTGCCCGGCCCCGGCGCGCAGGAGGTCGACCAGCGCGCGCCGGCGCTGGCGATCCAGTTCGCTCATCACGTCGTCGAGGAGGAGCAAGGGCGGGGTCTGGCGGTGAACGGCCAGCGCATCGCGCTCGGCCAGCAGGAGCGCCAGGAGGCCGAGGCGCTGCTGGCCCTGGGAGCCATAGGCCCGCAGCTCGCGACCCTCGCGCATGGCGACGAGATCGTCGCGGTGGGGGCCGTGCCCCGTGAAGCCCCGCTCGAGATCTCCGTCGATGCGCTCGCGCAGCTCGGCGGCCAGCTCATCCGCCGTCGATGCCTTGGAGCGTGGCCGGTAGCGCAGCGCCGGGGCCCCGGTCAGGCCCAGGTCGGCACACCACCGGTGAAACGGCTCGGCCACCGCCTCGACCGCCACGCGGCGATCCGCCATGAGCGCCATCCCCTGACGCGCGAGCTGCGTATCCCAGCTGTGCAGCGAGTTGCGGCTGCCGGCCCCGGCGCGGATGCGGGCGATGAGGGCGTTGCGCTGTGCCAGCGATTGGGCGTAGGCGCGCCGCGTGGCCACCCGTGCCGGCCACAGGGCGGCGACGAACTGATCGAGGTGAGCGCGGCGCAGGGATGGCGCTCCCTTGATGAGCTCGAGGCGGTCAGGGAGGAAGACGCTGACCAGCGGTCGCTCGGTGACCTCGACGAGGCGTTCCACCGCGGCGCCGTCGACGCGAATGCGTTTGGGCTCCCCCGGCACGAAGCCCACCGAGAGCTCGTGGGCGCCGTCCTGGGCCTCGGCCGTGACGACCACCCGGGCGGCGCCCGCGCCGAAGCGCACGACCTCGCGCTCGTTGCTCGTCCGGCACGAGCGCCCCGTGCACCCGAAGTACAGCGCCTCCAGGAGGTTGGTCTTGCCCGCCCCGTTGGGGCCGGTGATCACCGTCAGCCCGTCGCCGAGCCCGGCGCTGGCCTCGTGATAGCCGCGAAAGTCACGGACGTCGATGCGCACGACGCGCATGCCGGCTGCGCCCTAGACGTTGAGCCTGATCGGCATGATCAGGTAGCGGAAGCGGCTCTCGTCGGCGGACTCGATGAGCCCCGGGCGCAGCGGGCTGATGAGCTTGAGCAGGACATCACCCTCGTCGATGGCCTCGAGGCCCGCCCGCAGGAACTCCGGGTTGAACCCGATCTCCAGCGCCTCGCCCTGGAACGCCACCGGGAGCGATTCGGAGGCCTCGCCGACGTCCGGCGTCTGCGCGGAGACGGTGAGCTCGCCGGGCGCGAAGGCCAGACGCAGCGGGGCGTTCTTCTGCGCCAGGAGGCTGATGCGCCGCACCACGTCGGTGAACTCGCCGCCGGCCAGCCGCAGCTCGTGCTCGAAGCTCTCGGGCAGCAGCTGGCGGTAGTTGGGGAACTGACCGTCGATGAGACGGCTCGAGAGCACGACACGCCCCAGCGTGAACAGCACCTGGTTCTGGCGAACGCTGATGGACAGCGACTCGTCCTCGGCATGTCCGACCAGGCGCGCGAGTTCCTGGAGCGCGCGGGCCGGCACGTTGACCTCGAACCCTGAGGTCAGGGGCGCTTCGAGCGTCGTCTCCTTGACGCTGAGACGGTAGGAGTCGGTGGCCACCATGCGCAGTTCGCGCTCGGAGGCCGACACGAGGATCCCGGTGAGCACGGGCCGCGTCTCGTCACGTGAGGCGGAGCCGGCCACCTTCTGGGCGGTCGAGACGAACGCCTCGGCCGGAACCTCCACCGCGGTCTCGGGCTCGGGCTCGGGGAAGGGCGGAAAGTCGTCGCTGCGCAGCGTGCGGATGTGGAAGCGGGCGTTGCCGGAGATGACCTCGACGTCCTGCTCGGCGGAGCGCATCTCGAGGGACACGGCGGCGGCGGGCAGCGAGCGGACGACGTCGAGCATCAGGCGAGCGGGGAGCACGACCGTGCCCTCCCGCGTCACCTCCGCCTCGAGGGGAACGCGCAGGCCGACGTCCATGTCGGTGGCGCGCAGCTCGCATCCGTCCCGGCCGGCCGTGAGCTGGACGCCGGACAGCGCCTGGATGGCGCTTCGAGTCGAGGCCACTCTGCTGACGGTCTGCAGCTGTGCCAACAGAACATCACGCTCGAGTGAGATCTTCACGATGAATACCTCTGAAAGAAAGAGTTAGAAGTCATAGGGGGAAGAGAAGCTGTGGAGAACCGCATGTTCTCCGGCAAATAGCGGAGTAGTTGCTGATGAAGACGGACAGGCAAGTCTGTCAACAGTCGCGGTCGGCTGGAGCGGCGGTGACCAACGCGACGAGCGCCTCGATCTCGTCAACAGCCTGTTGATCGTCCTTGAGGCGCTCGGAGACACGCTTGCAGGCGTGCAGGACCGTAGCGTGATTACGTCCGCCAAAGGCCCTGCCGATCGCCGGCAGCGACGCGCCAGTGAGGTCGCGTGCGAGATGGATCGCCACCTGGCGAGGCCACGAGATGGCGCTGACGCGACTGGGCGAGGTCAGTTGCTCGACCGACAGCTTGAAGTGACTGGCCACCACCGCCTGGACCTCGGCGATCGACGGCGGGCCGCCGCCACGACGGACGGGGTACATGGCGTCGAGCACCTCCTTGGCCAGGGCGCGGTCGATCGGGCGCTGGGTGAGTGAGTGGAAGGCGACGACGCGGATGAGAGCACCCTCGAGCGCCCTGATGTTGTCGGGGACGCGGTCGGCGATGAGGTCGAGCACGGTCGGGTCGACGAACGTGACGTTGTCCAGCGCCGCCCGCTTGCGCAGGATCGTCACGCGGGTGGCGTGGTCGGGGGGCTTGATGTCGGCGACCAGGCCGGCCTCGAAACGCTCCCGCAGGCGCTGCTCGATGGAGACGAGGGCGCGGGGCAGGCGATCACAGGTGAGCACGAGCTGCCGGCCGCTCTCGTACAGCGCGTTGAAGGTGTGAAAGAACTCCTCCTCGGTCCTGGCCTTGCTGGCCAGGAACTGGACGTCGTCGATGAGGAGGACGTCCGCGTCCCGGTAGGCGTGCTTGAAGGCGTCGATCGATTTGGTGCTCAGCGCGGTGATGAAGTGGTTGGTGAAGGATTCGGCCGTGGTGTAGCGCACGGTGGCGCCGCCCCCGTAGTCGAGCACGTAGTTGCCGATGGCATGAAGGAGGTGCGTCTTGCCCATGCCGGGCGGCGCGTGGAGGAAGAGGGGGTTGTAGGCCTGGCCGGGGAGCTCGGCCACCGCCAGCGCCGCGGCGTGGGCGAGGCGGTTGCCCTCGCCGATGACGAACTGCTCGAAGCGGTAGCGCGGGTTGAGCTCGCTTGGCTCATCGCCGGCGGGGCGGGGGGTCGTCGGTGCGTGGTGCGCCGATGCGCCCCCGACGAACACGACACGCACGTGAGGGCCGACGACCTGGTGCACACAGCGCTCCAGTACGGGACCGAACCGTCCTGACAGCCACTTCTGGGTGGTCGCCGGCGCCCGCAGGACGAGAGCGTCCCCGTCGAATGACTCGAGCTCGATCGGCGCCAGCCAGATCTCGTAGGCGGAGTTTCCGACGAGCTGCTGGAGCTCCGCCCTGACCGCTCGCCATGCGGACACGGCGTCAGGTTGAGCGGGCAGCGACAAGCGGCTCCTCCCAGGAGCGATCGTGGGCGATGGGCGAGGTCCCGGGCGGAAATCACCCGGGGGTCGGCGAATATACCAACGGGTCTGCGACGCCTCGCGGGGTGATCCCGGGGGTTGGCGCAAAGCGCGGGAAAAAGCTCCGGCGGGTCGCGAGCGGCGCGACCGACCCCGTGAGAGCGCCCGTTCGGAGCAGCGACGACGCCTGCGTATACTCAGGTTTCCTCACCGGGGACCCCTGCCATGAAACGCACCTACCAGCCAAAGAAGCGCAAGCGCGCACGTACTCACGGCTTTCGCGCCCGAATGCAGACGCGCGCGGGACGCTTGACGCTCAAGCGACGGCGCGCAAAGGGACGCAAGCGCCTCACGGTCTGATGCCGGCGGGGCGGGCGGGAACCGTGTCCGCACATCGCCCAGGGCGAGGACGGCTGTCGCGCAGCGCAGAGTTCGACCGTGTCTTCAGGCACGGCCGTTCTCATGCCGGGCGCGATCTCGTGCTGTACGTGTTCCCGCGCGGCGATGAGGACGACGCGCCACGGCTCGGCCTCTCGGTCTCCCGCAAGGTGGGGGGCGCGGTCGAGCGAAACCGCGTGAAGCGACTGCTGCGCGAGGCCTTCGCCCGCGAGAGCGAGCGGCTGCCGGCGGGCACCGACGCGGTCGTGATCGCGCGCCACGGTGCCAAGGAGCTCGCCGAGCGCGACGGGTTGGCCGGGATCCAGACCGCGTTGGGGGAGCTGGTGAGCAAGGTTCCCGGCGCCACCGTCGCCGATCCCGCCGCTGCTGAGGGCCCGTCTGCCGCCGAGGATCCCTCCGCCGCCGCCGCAGCCGACCGACCGTCCGGCCCGGAGGTTGCTCCAGGCCTCGGCGACGATCCGGCGGGAGCCGCGCGATGACGCTCCTGCGCCGCCTCTTCGTGCTGCCGATCCGGGCCTACCAGCTGCTGCTCTCGCCCCTGGCCGGCGACCGCTGCAAGTACTACCCCTCCTGCTCTGAGTATGCCGCGCAGGCCATCAGTCGATACGGCATACTCCGCGGACTCGTCCTGGCCTGGTGGAGGCTCCTCCGGTGCAACCCGTGGAGCCACGGGGGCTTTGATCCCGTGGAGGAGCAGCGGTTGTTCAAGCCTCGAGCCACGGTCCCGAGCGCCTGACCATGCTGTTCATCCCCGCCAACATCTTCCAGCCGCTGATCGACGTCTTCGAGTCGGTCCTGAAGTTCTTCCATAACTCGGTGGGAGTGTCGTGGGGCTGGTCGATCGTCCTGCTGACGATCTGCGTGCGCGCGCTCCTCATCCCGCTGACCGTCAAGCAGCTGGGGTCGATGGCGCGGCTTCAGCAGCTCCAGCCCGAGCTGAAGGCGATCCAGTCCAAATACAAGGACGACAAGCAGCGCCAGCAGCAGGAGATGATGAAGTTCTACAAGGAGAACAACGTCAATCCGTTGGGCTCCTGCCTGCCGATGGTGGCGCAGCTGCCGGTCTTCATCTCGCTGTACTACATGCTGCGCCAGAGCCTGCGGACGGATATCTGCCCAGGCATCCAGACCGCCTACCAGCAGGCCTACGCGATCAAGCATCACGTCTCGTCCGCCGTGGCAGCCGGCCAGACGACGGCATGCGGGCCTCACGGCGGAGCCAGCTTCCTCTTCATCCCCGACCTCACCAACAAGGCGACGGGCGCCGTCCTGGTCGTCCTGATCGTGCTCTACGTGGGCACCCAGTTGGGGTCGAGCCTGATGATGTCGAGCGCGACGATGGACCGCACCCAGCGGCAGATCATGCTGTTCATGCCGCTCCTGTTCGTGCTCTTCGTCATCCGGTTCCCCGCCGGCGTGCTGGTGTACTGGATCACCACCAACCTGTGGACGATCGGTCAGCAGTACGTGATCAAGCGTCGCATCGGGCCGATCCGTCCCGCGGTGGCCGCAGATGCATCCGTCGCCGGTGGAGGCTCGGGTCCACGACCTCCGCGCTCCGGCGGCGGACCGTCCAAGTCCGGTCCGGACGGCTCTGAGGGGGGCGGACCCCCGAAGGCCGGACCCAACGGAGGCGGCGGGGGCGGCGGCCTGGGCAGCCTGATCCGCCGGCCCAAGGAGCCCGAGAAGGAGCCCGTGGCCACGGGGGCGCGAGGCGCGCCACCCAAGCCGCCGCGTAAGAAGAAGAAGCGATCCGGGCGCCGGCGGTAGGACGTGTCGATCGGCCAACAGGATCCCGCCGAGCGGGTACGTGAGCTGATGGAACGGATCGCCGGCGCCGCCGGCGTCGCGGCCACAGTCGAGGTGCGCCAGGAGGACGACGGCCTTCATGCCGAGTACGTCGGGGAGGACGTGGGGCTCCTCATCGGCCACCACGGGCAGACGATCGACGCCATCCAGCACCTCGCCTACCGCGTCGCCAGCAAGGGCGACGGCGACCGCGTGTCCGTGCTCGTCGACGCCGCCGGCTATCGCGAGCGCCGCGCCGAGGCGCTGCGGGCCACCGCCGACCAGGCGGCCGAGGCCGCCATCCGCCGCGGCCAAGCGGTGCCGCTGGAGGCCATGAGCGCCCTCGAGCGCAAGGTGATCCACGAGCACCTCAAGGACCGTCGCGACGTAGAGACCTACAGCGAGGGCCAGGAGCCCTCGCGGCATCTCGTCGTCGCCCCGCTGGTGAACTGAAGCTCCACGCTGCGAGCACCGCCGGTCCAGGCGGTGTTTCACGTTTTTCTTGACGGTGAAACACGGGCCGCGCTAGAACTCCGGCCATGACCGAGCTCTCAGACTTCGACCGGGGTTTCCTGGTCGGGCTCCTCGTCGGCGAGGGCTCATTCGGCGGGGACGGCCGGCAGCCCCAAGTGGTGCTGCGGATGCATACCCGGCACGAGGCGATCTTCCGCTGGCTTGAGGCCCATTTTCCCTCGTGTCGGCTCTATGGCCCGTATCACCACGGCGGCCGCTCCTACTACCAATGGATGGCGCGCGGGCGAGCTCTGGTGCAGGACGTGCTCCCCGTCCTGGAGGCGGTGGATCTGGCCCGACTGGACGCCCACGGAGCCGCCCGCTTCCAGGAGATGTGCGACGGCTATGCAGCATTCATCGCACGCGAGCGCGCCCGCGTCGACCGCCGTGATTGAGGCTCTCCTCGCACGGTACGGTCTGAGCGCGGCTCAGGGCCGGCAACTTGGGGCACTGGTCGGCCACGTGGCCACGGACCCGGCGGCGCCCACCACCGTCACCGACCACGCAGGCATCGTGCGCGACCACCTCGCCGACTCACTCGTGGCGCTTGAGCTCCCGCCGGTCCGTGAGGCAACCCGGGTCGCCGACCTCGGGTCCGGCGCCGGGTTCCCCGGCCTCCCGCTCGCCGTGGCCCTGCCGGCGTCCCGTGTGAGCCTGGTCGAGAGCAGTGCCCGCAAGTGCGCGTTCATGCAACGGGCCATCGAGGCCAGCGGGGCTGACAACGCCGCCGCGGTGCACGCGAGGGCGGAATCCTGGAGCGACGGCATCGGGGCCTGTGACCTGGTCACCGCGCGGGCCCTGGCCCCGCTGGCGGTGGTGGCCGAGTACGCGGCCCCGCTGCTCGCGCAGGGCGGCGCGCTGGTGGCCTGGCGCGGGCGCCGGGACCCCGAGGACGAGGCGTCGGCGGCCCGGGCCGCGCGCGAATTGGGCCTTCAGATCAGCGACGTGGTCCACGTCGAGCCCTATCGCGGGGCGCTCCATCGCCACCTGCACGTCATGGTCAAGGTGGCCCCGACGCCGGATCGCTTTCCGCGGCGGCCCGGGATGGCGCGCAAGCGCCCGCTGGGCGGGGCGTCTGACCGCTCCCAGCGCTAGCTTCAAGCCGATGGGGACCGTCTACGCGATCGCCAACCAGAAGGGCGGGGTCGGGAAGACCACCACCGCCGTCAACCTGGCTGCCTGCATCGCCGAGGCGGGGTATGAGTCGCTGCTCGTCGACATGGACCCGCAGTCAAACGCGACCCTCGGCCTCGGGATCGACAAGCACATCACGCCGACGGTGTACGACGCCCTCCTCGGCGACCTCCCCTTGGCCGACGCGGTGGTGCCGAGCGCGATTCCCAAGCTGAGCGTGGTCGCCGCCGGTCCGGACCTGGCGGGCGCGACCGTGGAGCTGCCCCGCATGCCGGGCTCGGAGGGGCGGCTGCGCGACGCGCTCGCCCCCCTGCGCGACCGCTACGCCTTCATCCTGCTGGACTGTCCGCCGTCCCTCGGGCCGCTCACGGTCAACGCCCTCGTGGCCGCCGACCGCGTCATCGTTCCCGTCCAGTCCGAGTACTTCGCGCTGGAGGGGCTCGCGGGCCTGCTGGACACCTTGTCGCTCGTGCAACGCGAGCTCAACCCAAGGCTCACCGTGGCGGGCATGCTGCTCACGATGCACGACGGCCGTACGCGCCTGGCCCAGGACGTCGAGGCTGAGATCCGCCGGCACTTCCCGCAGCTCGTCTTCGAGACGGTGATCCCGCGCAACGTCCGGGTCGGAGAGGCGCCGAGCTTCGGCAAGCCGGTCATCCACTACGACCCGCACTGCGCCGGCGCCGACGCGTACTTCGAGCTGGCCAAGGAGGTGGCGGCGCGTGGCTGAGCGCCAGCGCGGGATGGGCCGCGGCCTCGCGGCGATCCTGTCAGTTGCGCCGCGTGACGAGCCCGAGGAGCTGCGCCAGCTCCCGCTCGAGCTCATCTCGCCCAACCCCCACCAGCCCCGCGACGCCTTCGACGAGGCCGCGCTGGTGGCGCTGTCGGAGTCGATCAAGGCTCGGGGCGTGCTCCAGCCGGTGCTCGCGCGCCCGCTGCCCGGCGGCACCTACGAGCTCATCGCCGGCGAGCGCCGCTGGCGCGCCGCCAGGCTGGCCGGGCTCGAGGCGGTTCCGGCCATCGTCCGCCACCACGACGATCCCGCCTCGCTCGAGGTCGCGCTCATCGAGAACATGGCCCGCGAGGACCTCAACCCCGTCGAGGAGGCCCGGGCCTGCGCGGCGCTCACGGAGGACCTGGGCTTGTCGCGCGAGGAGGTGGGCCAGCGCGTGGGCCGCAGCCGCGTCGCCGTCTCGAACCTCATCCGCCTGCTCGACCTCCCTGACGAGGCGCTTGAGGCCATCCAGGCCGGCGACCTCAGCGAGGGGCACGGCCGTGCGCTGCTCACGGCGCCCGACCATGCCGACCGCCGGCGGCTCGCCCGCGACGCGGTGCATCATCAGTGGTCGGTGCGCGAGCTCGAGCAGCGGGCCCGCGCCACGCGTGATGACGCCGGCGCGACCGGCCCCGCCTCCCGCGCGCGGCGACGCGCTCACGGCCTTCATCCCGACCAGGAGGCCGCGATCGCCCAGATCGGCGACGCGCTGGAGACGACGTTGGGCCGTGCCGTCCGCGTCTCAGTCTCAGGGGCAGGGTTTCGGGCGCAGCTCAGCTTCGAGAGCGCTGATGAGGCTTTGGAGCTGGCGCGCAGGCTCAAGCTCGATCAACCCGCCTGAACCGCCGGTCAAGCCCAAGGCACCAGGCGCTGACGCCGCCCGCCGCCCGCCCGCCGCTCACAGACGCCGGTAGAATCGCCCCCGGACGGGCGATTAGCTCAGTCGGTTAGAGCGCTTCTCTGATAAGGAAGAGGTCCCAGGTTCGAGTCCTGGATCGCCCATCGGGCGCCCACGTGCCGCCTCGCGGACGCCCGCGAGGCAGTAGTCGGTCCCCGGGCCCGCGGCTAGGTCGACTTGCGCTCCCGCATCGGCGCGCGGTAGATGGGGACTGCCTGTCTCACGCCTGTCATGATCGGGCAATGGCGCGGGCCAGCCTCAGCGCACCGCTCGTCCTGGCGGCCGTGGCTCTCGCCGCCGCCGGGTGCGGCTCCGTGGGCGCCCCGGGCGCCCCGGGCTCGATTCACCCATCATCGGCCTCGCGGTCCGCGACGACCCGCGGACGGCGGGCCACGCCGCCCGCTCGCGTCAACCCGTCCAGGCCGAGCAGATCCCACCGCGCTGCCGACCCGCGCACGGTCTCGGTGATCCGGCACTGGGCCGACGCCCTGCGCCGCGGGGATGTGCGCACCGCCGCCGGGTTCTTCGAGATTCCCAGTGTGTTCGCCACCGGTCCCGACCAGGAGGTGACGATCCACAGCCTCGCGCAGGCGGAGGCGGCCAACGCCGCGCTGCCCTGCGGCGCCAGGCTCATATCGGTGACTCGGGTCGGCGGACCCCTCGTCCAGGCGCTCTTTCGGCTGACCGGCCGCCCCGGCCGGGGCGGGAGCTCATGCCGTCCTGGAGCCGGGGAGACGGCGCGCACGAACTTCGTGATCCGCGCGGGCCGGATCAGGGTGTGGCTGCGCGCCTCCGATCAGCCCGGCGACAACCCGGGTCCGCCGGCGAGCGGCTCGGGGGGCGGTGGCCCGATCGTGTAACGCTCCAGATCTCCACGCGCGGGATGCCTGGGCCACGCCATCCCGCCACCGGGCCCTCGCGCTACGGTCCCGGCATCAGTCCAGCGCGCATCCTGCCCGTTGCCGCTCTCGTCGTCGCCCTCGCCCTTGCCGCCGGAGTCGACTTGATCCTGCACGACACCCGGGCGACGGCACAGCCGACGATCCCCCGTACCGCGATTCAGGTCACGATCGCGGACCGGCCCGACAGCCGCCCCGTCCCGAAGGGGTTCATCGGGCTGTCGATCGAGTACCACTCGGCGCCGGGGTACTTCGGGACGCCGACGGATCCCGACCCGGTGTTCCTCGCACTCGTCCGCAACCTCTCGGAGGGCCAGTCGCCGGTGATCCGCTTTGGCGGCGACACCACGGACTGGACGTGGGCGCCGACGCCGGGCGTGCCCAGGCCTCCGGGTATCCGTTACACGCTCACACCCGCGTGGATGGCGGCCACCCACGCGGCGGCGCAGGCGCTTGACGCCCGGATCATCGCAGGGGTCAACTTCGAGTCCGACAGCCCGCGGATCGCCGCCGCCGAGTCGGGCGCCCTCCGTCGAGGGATCGGGCGGCCGTACCTGGCGGGTCTCGAGCTGGGCAACGAGCCCGAGGTCTACGGCGCGCTGGGCTGGTATGAAGATCCGGATGGCAAGCCGGTGCCTGGCCGGCCGCGGACCTACGGATTCGAGCCCTACCTGCGCGACTACGCGCGCGTCAGCCGGGCGCTGCCGCGGGGTGTCCGGCTGGTGGGCCCGGCCTCGGGCGCACCGCGCTGGCTCGCGGGCCTCGGCCGGTACCTCACGGCCAATCCGCGCGTGCGCCTGGCGACCTTCCACCGCTATCCACTGCACCGCTGCTTCACGCCGCGCAAATCCCCCTTCTTCCCGACGATCTCCAACCTCCTCGCTCCCGCGGCCGCGAGCGGCCCGGCCACGAGCCTGGCGGCCGGGGTCAGGGTGGCCCACGCGCATGGCACCCCGCTGCGCGTCGACGAGCTCAACAGCGTCTCCTGCGGGGGCGCCCGCGGGGTCAGCGACACGTTCGCGTCTGCGCTGTGGGTGCTCGACGCTCTCTTCAACATGGCCAAGACGGGCGTCGACGGCGTCAACATCCACACCTTCCAAAAGGCCATCTACGAGCCCTTCGCGATGGCGGAGCGGGGCGGGCACTGGACCGGCCAGGTGCGG
This sequence comes from Solirubrobacteraceae bacterium, assembly GCA_036497165.1. Taxonomy (GTDB): domain Bacteria; phylum Actinomycetota; class Thermoleophilia; order Solirubrobacterales; family Solirubrobacteraceae; genus Palsa-465. The sequence goes on along the minus strand of DASXJW010000207.1, from coordinate 8,094 downwards.
CCCATGTACTACGGCCTCCTCATGTTCGCCCGCGCCGCGCCACCCGGCTCGCGTCTGTTGACCACGAGCTATCGGGCGCCGGCCACGCTGCGCATCTGGTCCACGCGCTCGCCCGGCGGCGCCGTCCGGGTGGTCCTCATCAACGCTTCGAGGCGCCGCCCGGTGACCGTCGCCGTGGGCCCGCCCACCCCGGCCCGGGGGGCCACCGGCGTTTGGTTGCGCGCTCCGCGCGTGGCCGCCAGGTCCGGGGTGACGCTCGGCGGGCAGACCTTTGGCGCCACCACCGCGACCGGAGTCCTCACTGGCCCGTCGCGGACCTTCGCGCTGCACCCGGTCGCCGGGCACCTCGTCGTGCGCCTCCCGCCCGCGAGCGCCACGCTTCTCACCCTGGATCCGCGCTCACCCCGGGCCGCGGCCGCGGTGCCGAAGCGGTCTTAACGCGAGCTGCACACGTTTGCGGTTGACAGCGCCATCGACCGCCGCTAAGTTGCGCTTGCAAACGATTGCAGCACCCGCCGTCCCGGGCGACCGGGCGGCATAAGAGAGCGGAGGCTGAGGGAGATGAGGGTCCTTCGGAGGTGCGTGGCAGCCGGACTCGCCCTGGGCGCGGTCACCCTGGTGGCAGCATGCGGCAGCTCGTCGAGCAACAGCAGCAGCAGCACGAGCAAGAGCGGGGGTGGCGCGGCCTCGAGCTCGAGCAGCCACGCGAATGGCAGCCCGATCACGATCGGAACGTCGCTGTCGCTGTCGGGTGACTTCGCGGCCGACGGGCAGGCGTTCCAGCGCGGCTACCAACTGTGGGCCGCGGACCAGAACAAGGCCGGCGGACTCCTGGGGCACCCGATCAAGCTCGATGTCGTGTCTGACGCGTCGAGCCCGGCGCAGGTGGTCTCCAACTACCAGAAGCTGATCGGCTCCAACAAGGACCAGCTCGTCTTCGGGCCCTTCTCGTCCCTGCTCACCGTGCCCGCGGCGCGCATCGCACAGCGCTACGGCTACGCCTTCGTGGAGGGCGCCGGCGGGGCTCCTTCGGTCTTCGCAGCGGGACTGCACAACGTGTTCGACGTGTCGATCCCGGTCAAGGACGACCTGGTCACCTTCGCGCAGTGGGTGGCGTCGCTACCGGCGTCCAAGCGGCCCAAGACCGCGGCCTACGTCACCGTGAACGATCCGTTCACCCAACCCCAGCTCCCGGTGGCCCAGAAGATCATGGAAGGGGCCGGCGTCAAGACGGTGCTCAACAAGGTCTTCCCGGCAGAGGTCAGCGACTACACCCCGATCGCCGGGCAGGTGGCCTCCGCCAAGCCGGACGCCGTCCTTCTCGGTTCCGTTGACGTGCCCACTGTGGCGGCGTTCACCCACGCTTTCATCCAGCAGCACTACAACCCCAAGGCCTTCATCGCCACCGCCGGGCCGGATCAGGGCACGCAGTTCGTCAAGGCGGTCGGGAAGGGCAACGAGAACGGGATCTTCGTTCCCAACGGGTGGTACGGCGGCTACAAGAAGGCCGACAGCCAGCAGATGGTCAAGGAGTATGTCGCCAAGTACGGTGGCGACGCGTCGGGAGTGAACGCCGACGTCGCCGAGGCCTACGCGGTGGGCCAGGTGATGGCCCAGGCCGTGCAGGCCACGCACGGGTTCAATCAGCAGAAGATCATCAACTACCTCAAGAGCGCGGCCGCCCTGAACAGCGTGCAGGGGCCGGTCAAGTTCGATTCCGTGGGAGAGAACCTCGCCCAGAAGGCGCTGACCTTCCAGTGGCAGAACGGCAATGTCGTGCAGTCGCTGCCCACCTCCGCGCCGGGATCGACGCCGCCGCTGTACCCGAAGCCAGACTGGCAGGGGTAGTGTCAGGACCAACCCCGGCCAACCGACACTGACACGGTGTCATTCACCGAACTGCTGCAGGCCATCGTCGATGGCATCCTGACTGGCGGCGTCTATGCCCTGATGGCCGCCGGCCTGACGCTCATCTTCGGCGTCATGGACATCATCAACATCGCCCAGGGCGTGATGGTCATCCTCGGCGCCTATCTCAGCTACGTGCTCTCGGTGCACCTGGGCATCGGACTCTTGCCGGGTCTGGTCATCACATTCCCGCTGATGTTCGCGCTGGGGATGGCCGTCGACTTCTTCTTCATGCGGCGCCTGCGCGACCAGGACCGCACGCAGATGTCGATCCTGGTGACCTACGCGGTGGCGATCGTCATCGAAGGGGTGCTCACCGCCATCTTCGGCGTCGACTTCCGCCAGCTCCAGGCCTCCTATGTCAACAGTTCGGTGCACATGCTCGGCTTCTACCTGCCGGTCATCTACCTCATCGGGTTCGCTCTCGCCGTGGTTCTGCTCGCGGTGCTCTACTACGGGCTGTACCGGACGAAGTTCGGGCGCGCTGTGCGCGCGTCGCTGCAGAACCGGACGGCGGCGGACCTGATCGGGATCGAGGTGAACCGCGTGCGCACCATCTCGATGGGCATCGGCGTCGCGGTGACGGCTGTGGGAGGGATGGTGTTCGGCGCCACCAACTCGTTCAACCCGAACACGGGGTACGACCTCATCTCGCGGCTGTTGGCCATCGTCATCCTCGGAGGGATGGGCAGCATCGGCGGTGCCATGGCCGCCGCGGTGTTCCTGCTGGTCATCAACGACGTGGTGGCAGTCGCCTGGTCGCCCACGTGGGCGCCACTCGTCTACTTCGCGGCCCTGGTCGTGGTGTTGTCGATCCGGCCTCAGGGACTGTTCGGACGGGCCGCGGTCCGCGCTCAATGACGGAGCCCGCCGCGCCGCCCACTGCGCCGGAAAGCCCGGCCCCGACCGCGGCCGCCGGCACCGCCAGACGCCCCGCCCCGCGCACGATGGCGATCGCGAGCATCGTCGTGGCCCTGCTGATCGCCGCGGTGTTCCCGTTGGTCATCACCGACCCAACCGCGACCTCGATCGCCGTGTTCACGCTCGTCTTCATGGTGTCCGCCACGGCGTGGAACATCTTCAGCGGCTATTCGGGGTACCTGGCGCTCGGCCACGCCGTGTTCTTCGGGAGCGGCGGCTATGCGGTCGCGCTCGCTGCACGGGACTGGCACGTCACCGGCGGGTGGGCAGTGTTCGGCCTGCTGCCGGTCGGCGGCCTCGTGGCCGGGCTCATCGCGATTCCCGTCGGGCTGGTGGCGTTGCGAACCCGGCGCCACACCTTTGTGGTGGTCACCATCGCGATCTTCTTCATCTTTCAACTGGCCGCGACCAACCTCGCCTTCACCGGCGGCACGTCGGGGATCCTGCTGCCGATCGCGCCGTTCTCGGCGGCCAACTTCAACCAGCCCTTCTACTACGTCGCCTTCGGGATTCTGATCGCCACCGTGCTGGCGTCATGGGGCATCCGGCGCTCGCGCTTCGGCCTGCAGTTGCTGGCCATCCGCGACGACGAGGATCGCGCCCTCGGCCTCGGGGTGAGGACCCGCCGGATCAAGCTCATCGCCTTCGTCATCTCGGCCGTGCCGATCGGCATGGTGGGCGGCCTGTACTTCTACTTCGTGGGCCAGATCTTCCCCCAGTTCGCGTTCGATCCGCTGTTCGACCTGTCGATCGCGCTGATGGCGTTCCTGGGTGGGCTGGGAACGGTCACGGGACCGCTGTTGGGGGCGCTCGTGCTCGAGTCCCTGCAGCAGTACCTGACCCAGACGTTCTCGAGCAGTGCGACCTATCTCATCGCCTACGGAGTGCTGTTCCTGGCCGTGATCCTCGTGCTGCCGCGCGGGGTCGTGCCCGGAGTGGTCCACTGGCTGGAGCGCCGTCGCACCCGAGCCACCCCCACCGAGGCCGGAGGGCGGGGGAGCAAGGTGCCCACCGGGGTGGCGGGAGCGGCCCCGTGAGCAACCTCGTCGAGGTCAAGGGCGTATCGAAGTCATACGGGGGCGTCACCGCCCTGTCGCAGTGTGACCTCGAGGTCCGCGAGGGCGAGATCAACGGCCTGATCGGCCCCAACGGCTCGGGCAAGACGACCCTGTTCAACGTCATCACCGGCTACGAGCGCGTCCAGCAGGGGGAGGTGCGCTTCCGCGGCGCCGATATCACCAACGCGCCGCCCGACCGGGTGTTCGGCCTGGGCATCGGGCGCACGTTCCAGCTCACGCGCCTGTTCCTCCGGCTGACCGTTCTCGAGAACATGCTGGTGGCCACTCAGCGCTCGGAGGGGTGGCTTCGCGCCGTGCTGCGGCGGGCCGGATCCGCCTCCGAGAAGCGCCGCGCCATGGAGTTGCTGGAGTTCGTCGGCATCGAGCGGCTCGGCCACGAGCCCGCCGGCAACCTCTCCTATGGCCAGCGCAAGCTGCTGGAGCTGGCGTCCCTGCTCGTCGCCGATCCCGCGGTCCTGCTCCTGGACGAGCCCGCCGGGGGCGTGAACCCGACGCTGATCGGGCACCTCGCTGACCGCATCGCCCAGCTCAATCGCGCCGGCAAGACGATCGTGGTCGTCGAGCACAACATGGAGTTCGTGATGAGCCTGTGCTCGCGGGTGACGGTCCTGAGTCAGGGCACCGCGCTCGTATCGGGGACCCCGGCCGAGGTCCGCGCCGATCCGGCGGTGCTCGACGCCTATCTCGGTGGGGAGGATGACCCCTCCACGCAGCTGCGCCTGGTCAACGAAGCCGCGGGTCCGGTGCCCGCGAGGACCTCCCCGGCGCCCGCCGGGCCACCCGCGCCCGCCCCACACTCCCGCATCACGGTCGTCGCGCCGCCGTCTGAGCGCCTCGGCGACTCGCCGGTCCTCCTGCGCCTGCGCGGCGTCACCGCCGGCTACGGGGGTGGCGACATCCTCAAACAGGTCTCGCTCGACGTTCCCCGCGGGGGCATCACCTGCGTGGTGGGGCCCAACGGGGCCGGCAAGTCCACCCTGTTGGCGGCGATCAGCGGGCTGCTGCGCCCCCGCAGCGGGGAGATCGAGCTCGACGGGGCTCCCATCGCGGGCCTCGCCCCCAGGCAGATCCTCGCGCGCGGCCTGGCGCAGATCCCGCAGGCCCACAGCCTGTTCCCGGATATGACCGTGCGCGAGAACGTCGAGATGGGCGCCTTCACCGTCGATGACGCTGCCCTGGTCGCTCAGCGCCTGCGCGCCGTCGAGGAGCTGTACCCGATCGTCTCAGAGCGCGCCGGCGTTAAGGCCGGCAGCCTCTCGGGCGGCCAGCAGCGGCTGGTCGAGTTCGCCCGCTGCCTGATGCTCGATCCGCAGCTGATCATGCTTGACGAGCCCTCGATGGGGCTGGACCCCCAGACGCGCGAGATGGTCTTCGAGATGGTCGGGCAGATGAACCGCCGCGGCAAGACGATCCTGCTCGTCGAGCAGAACGCCCGGGCCGGGCTGCGGCTGAGCTCACACGGCGTGGTGCTGGAGAACGGGGTGGTGCGCCTGAGCGGCTCGGGCCAGGAGGTGCTGGAGCACCCCGAGATCGGCGCCCTGTACCTGGGCGGGGCGGTGAGCGGAGAGCGCGCCGACGGCGCGTGACCGGTCAGGATGGGCCGGGGCGCCACGGATAATGGACCGATGCGGACACCGGTGACGATCCGCGACGTGGCTCGTCTGGCCGAGGTTCATCCCGGTACGGTGTCGCGCGCGCTCAACGAGCAGACGCGGATGCTCGTCAACGAGGAGACGGCCGCGCGCGTGCTGCGCGCCGCCGACGAGCTGGGCTACCGTCCCAACCCGATCGCCAGGGGCCTGAAGACCAACCGCTCCTACACGGTCGGCGTCGTCATCCCAGATCTGACCAACCCGCTGTTTCCCCCGATCGTGCGCGGGATCGAGGACCGCCTGGGAGCCGCCGGCTACACGCCGCTCATCGTCAACACCGACAACGACCCCGGGCGGGAGCGCTCCCACGTCGAGGCGATGCTGGCTCGTCAGGTGGACGGCCTGATCGCTGCGACGGCCCGCCTGGACGTGAGCCTGCTGGCCGAAGCCGCCGCCGGCGGGACGCCGCTGGTGCTGGTCAACCGCAGCCTCGAGGACGGCTCCGCGCCGGCGGTGACCGTCGATGACCGCCGGGGGATCGCGCTCGCCGTCGAGCATGTCGTCGGGCTGGGGCATCGCCTCATCGGCAACGTCGCCGGTCCGCAGAACGTGTCCACCGGCCACCGCCGCCATCTCGGCTTCGAGGACGCGATGCAGGCCGCGGGGCTCGAGATCGACCCCGGACACGTCAGCTTCGCGGATGCCTTCACCGAGTCGGAGGGAAGCCGCGCCTGCGCGGAGATCCTCGGTCACGAGCCGCGCGTCACGGCGATCGTCGCCGCCAATGACCGCCTGGCCATGGGCTGCTACGACAGCCTGGCGGCCGCCGGGCTGAGCTGCCCCGAGGACGTGTCGATCGTCGGCTTCAACGACATGCCGTTCATCGACCGGCTCCAGCCGCCGCTGACCTCGGTGCGCGTCCCCCAGCGCGAGATCGGCACGACCGCGGCGGACCTGCTGCTCGCGCAGCTCGGCGACGGTGACGCGCCCGCCCAGGAGATCCTGCTCGAGCCCGAGCTCATCGTGCGGGGGTCGACGGCGCCTCCCGGCAGCGCGTAGGGCGTCGGGGATGGCCGCGGCGGCCGACGAGCGGGTGCAGGCGGCGATCCGCAACTGGGCCGGGCGGTTCATCGCCAACGGGGTCGACTACAACGACTTCGTCCGGACGACGGCGGCGGTGCAGCGCTGGGAGGACTGGCTCGAGCGGTGGAGCGAGACCGCGGAGCTCCACGCGCGCCTGGGCGAGGAGGCGCGCTCCGCCGGCCGGGCCCGCACCGCGGGCGAGGCGTTCGCGCGGGCTGCGGTCGCCTATCACTTCTCCAAGTTCGTGTGGGTGCTCGACGCGGCGCGCAACCGCGCCAACACCGAGGCGGCGATGCGCTGCCTGTACGCGGCGCACGAACTGCTCGACCCCACCGCGGAGCGCATCGAGGCGGCCATGGAGGGGGGAATGGTGGCGGCCAACCTCCGCCGGCCGCGTGAGCCGCGCGGTCCGGTGCCGCTGGTCGTCCTCATTCCCGGACTGGACTCCACCAAGGAGGAATTCTTCATCTGGGAGTCGGTGTTCCTGCGCCGGGGGATGGCGACGCTGTCCCTGGATGGCCCGGGCCAGGGCGAAACCGGATGGCGCATGCCGATCCGTCCCGAGTATGAGCTGGCGGTGTCCGCCGTCCTCGACGCCGTCGGCGATCGCGACGCGCTTGACCTTCGGCGTGTCGGCGCGGTCGGCGTGAGTCTGGGCGGTCACTATGTCGTGCGCGCGGCGGCCTTCGAGCCCCGGATCCGGGCGCTGGCCGGTGTCAGTGGCCCTTATGACTTCGCCGCCGGCTGGGACACGATGCCCCAGCTCACCCGCGACACGGTGGCGCACCACACCGGGGCGGCGAGCGACGCGGAGGCGCGCCGCCGCGCGCACGAGCTCCACCTCGACGGCGTGGCGGATCGCGTGACCCAGCCGTGCCTGGTGGTGACCGGCCGGCTGGACAGGGTGATCGCATGGGAGCAGACCAAACGCATTGCCGACGCCATCGCCGGTTCAGAATGGCTGCTGTTGCACGACGGCACCCATGTGTGCAACAACGTTCCGTACAAGTACCGCCCTCTGGTGGCCGACTGGATGCGCGCGCACCTGTGAGCAGATTGATCGGAGCGCCGCTTCCCCGTCGCGAGGACGCGCGTGTCCTGCGCGGCGAGACCCGGTACCTCGACGACATCGAGCCCCCGGGCACCGGGCACGCCGCGTTCGTGCGCAGCCCGTACGCCCACGCGGCGATCAGGTCCATCGCGGTTCCCGAGCGCGCCGCCGGGGTCGTGGTGATCACCGCCGCCGACCTCGGTCCCCGCATCCGCCCGTTTCCGGTCATGGAGCCGGCCGGCGCCGAGGTGCGCCACGAGCACGCCCACCCCGTGCTCGCGACCGGCGAGGTGCGCTACGTCGGCCAGCCGGTGGCGATGGTGGTCGCGGCGTCGCGCGCGCTGGCCGAGGACGCATGCGAGCTGGTGGAGGTGGACTACGAGCCCCGCCCGGTGGTCACCTCGCCCCGTGCGTCGGATCTGGCGCTCATGCGCTGGAGTCGCCAGGCCGGCGACGTCGA
>DASXJW010000206.1:0-4984 GCA_036497165.1 Solirubrobacteraceae bacterium | reverse complement strand
ACGAGCCCGTAGGAGATGAGGTCGGCCTCGTCCACGTGGGCGGGCAGGCCGGAGGCCATGCGGCCCGAGACGTACTTGACGAGGGGCGAGTACGCGACGACGAGGCGCTCGCGAGCGTGGACGTCGCCGGACGCCTTGTAGCGGCGCCACATGTCCCTCAGCTCGATGGCTTTGACGTTCGTCTCCACGTGCTCCCTGCGGGGGCTCAGGCCCGCGGATGGCTCTTTGCATAGGCGGTCTTGAGCCGCGCGGACTCTACCCGAGTGTAAATCTGCGTCGTCGAGATGGACGCGTGGCCGAGCAGCTCCTGGATCGCCCGCAGGTCCGCCCCGCCCTCCAGAAGATGGGTGGCAAAGGAGTGGCGCAGCGCGTGGGGATGGGCGTCGGCGAGCGCCGGAGCGCCGCGCGCGGCCAGCCGCGCCCAGGTCCGCAGACGCCGCCGGATGTCCGAGGTGCCCAGCCGCCGGCCCGACTTGGAGAGGAACAGCGCGTCGGGATCGTCGGCGCTGAGGGCGGGGCGGCCGCGGGCCAGATACCGCTCCAGCGCGGCCAGGGCATGCTCCCCCGCCGGCACCAGCCGCGTCTTCTCACCCTTGCCCTCGACGCGGACCGTCTCGGAGTCGAAGTCGACGGAGCCGACGTCAAGCGTGACGAGCTCCTCGGCCCTCAGGCCGCAGGCGTAGGCCAGCTCGAACAGGGCGCGGTCGCGCACTTGCAGCGGGCTGGTGGCGGGAATCCGGTCCAGCAGCGCCGCCACCTCGCCGGCCTTCAGCACGCGCGGCAGCCGCTGGGAGCGCTTGGGCGAGCTCAGCAGGTCGGCGGGGTTCTCGGTGCGGCTGCCGCGGGTGACCTCGTGCTTGAAGAGGCCGCGCAGCGCGGCCAGCTTGCGCGCCACCGTGGTCGGCGCCTGCCCCGCCTCGGTGAGGCCGGCGACATAGCGGCGCAGGGACCGGACGTCCACCGCCGCCGGCGCCAGGCCATGGCCCGTGGCCCAGCGGGCGAACTGGTGGGTGTCGATGGCGTAGGCGCGACGGGTCTTGACGGCCACCGCGCGCCGGCGCAGATCCGCGTCGAAGGCGTCCAGCGCGGCCTCCCACGCGGGGGTGAGCGGGGCGACGGGAGCGGTGGCGGTCATGTGCGTCCTGGCTATTCGCCGCCGACGCGGCCAGCCCTGCCGGTACGAGACGGAGCGGCGGCCCGTCAGTGGACGTCGACGAGGGTGCCGACCGGGGTGTACGGCCACACCTGGTGGGCAACGGCAAAGGGCATCTCGACGCAGCCCAGGCTCTGCGGCGACCCGTAGGAGGCACGGGTGAAGCCGTGGAGGGCATCGCCGCCGTTGAAGTAGCTGACCCACGGGATGTTCGGGTCTGAATAGTGACTGCCGTCCGGGTTGGTCCCGCTCATCGTCGTCGAGGTGAGATGCTCGTACACGGGATAGGTGCCGGTGGCGGTCGGCGCCGACGGGATGCCGGTATTGACCGCGGTCGAGCCGATGACGGTCTTGCCGCTATGCCACAGATTCAGCGACTGCGAGGCCACGCTGACCGAGACGAAGGTGTAGCCGAACGTGGAGCCGTGGCCGCTGATGGAGGCATTGATCAGCGCCTTCCACACCGCGGGTCCGGGGATTCCGTCAGGCGTCATGTCGTGGTCGTTCTCGAAGGCCATGAGCGCGCCCTTGGTCACGGTCCCGTACGCGCCGGGCTTCCAGAAGCCCTTGAGCGCCGCCGGGGTGTCGGCGTACTTCCAGTCGAACGTGCCCTTGGGTGGATCGACGGCGGCGGCCTCCTGAGCGGAATTGGTGCGCGGCACGTCGGGGCCCCTGAACGTCAGGGGTAGGTAGCCCAGCTGCGCCAGCAGCTGCTGGGCGCGCAGGATCGAGCCGCCGGGCACGGTGTAGCCGGCGGTGCTGTCGCTGGAGCCGGCCTGACCGCCGAGGACGTGCACGCCGCTGGGCAGTGCCACCTGGACCTTGGCCGCCAGCCCGTAGCCGTAGCCGGTCGGCACGAAGCGGATGGTGTGGCTGTTGACGGTGTGCCACGTGCCCGCCCCGGCGGGCGAGACCGGCGGCAGGTGAGACCCCACCGCCTTGCTCACGGGCTTGGAGAAGGTGAGAGTGATCGGCGTGTTGGGCTTGATGGTCGCCCCAGGGGAGGGCCTGGCCACGGCCGTCGCGGCCTTCCCCGCCGGGAAGTAGGAGACGGGCGAGGTGCGCGACTTCTCCCAGGCTCGCGGGACCGCCGAGAGGTAGAAGGTGCCGGCGACGCCCGCGTGCGGCAGCGTGATGACGCTGGCGGGCGCGGGGAGCACCGTCCGGCGCATGTGAGCGGGCGAGGTGCCGAAGACGTAGGCGCTGATTGGCGCCTTGAAGCTCGCGTGCAGGGCGTCGCCGCGGCGGACGGTGATGTAATGAGAGTGCAGGCTTGCGACCGGCGTCATCAGCGTGAGCGTCAGTCTCTGCTTGGCGCCGGCCAGCCACGAGATCCAGCCTGGTCGCTTGACCACGACCTGGATCTGCAGGCGCTCGTTGGCGTTGATGAGCTGGTCAGGGGTGATCTTGCCGTCGTGCAGGGCGACGGGGACCGGCTGGCTGTGGGGGCCGCTGACGACGCTCAGGCTCTGGACCGTGCCGCCGCCCAGCGGCATGCCAAGCTTGGCCAGGGCCACGGAGTCGGCGGTCAGGCTGGCCTTGGCCGAGGTCAGCGCGACCCCGGCCACCACCACACCGGCCACCGCCAGCAGCATGAGCCCGGCGATGACGTAGCGCAGGGGCCGACGACCCCGCGGTGCGGCATTCACCCCGCCGCGGCTCTTCCTTCCTGCCCTCTGAGTCCCCGGGGCGCGCAGATACGAGACGATCGCCACTGCGCTGCATGGTACTGACCGCTTCACGGCGATCAAGCAGGAGGCGTCGTCCGGCCTGTTTCTGCAAGCCCGGTTGCGTTTCGGCGGGTTGGTTGGTTCGATTCTGTGCAGGCTCGCGCCGCGAACCTGCAATCTGGGCGTCACATACGGTCGGCCGTGAGCAGTGTCAGGGGCGCCGGCTGCATCAGCGGGCCAGGTTTCCCGGGCGGCTTTAGAACGTAACCGCCCCCTGCGCGGCGCTCGAGACCAGCTTGGCGTACTTGCTCAGCGCGACGCCCGGGAAGGGGCGTTCGTAGGGCACGTAGGCCTCCGCGCGCCGGGCGAGCTCCTCGTCAGACAGCCCGACGTCGAGCCGGCGCGTCTCGACATCCAGCGTGATCTCATCGCCCTCCTGGACGAGCCCGATGGGCCCCCCCTTGACCGACTCGGGCGCGACGTGGCCTGCCATCAGCCCGCGGGTGGCGCCGGAGAAGCGCCCGTCGGTGATGAGCGCCACCTCCTCCCCCAGCCCCTCGCCGACCAGCGCGGCGGTGACGGCGAGCATCTCGCGCATGCCGGGACCGCCGGCGGGACCCTCGTTGCGGATGACGATCACGTCGCCGGGGTTGATGTCGCGCGCGGTCACCGCGGCCATCGCATCCTCCTCGCGCTCGAACACGCGGGCGGGACCGGTCTGCTTGCGTCGCTCGTAGCCGGCGAGCTTGACCACGCAGCCGTCGGGGGCGAGGTTGCCGTGCAGGATGGCCAGGCCGCCCGTCTCCTTGATCGGGTTGTCGAGAGGACGGACCACCTCCTGGCCGGGCGTCTCGCTGGCCGCGTCGGCGACCTCCCCGATCGTCTGGCCGGTCACGGTGAGCGCGCGCTCGTTGAGCAGGCCGGCGTCCTTGAGGCGCTTGACCACCAGGGGCACGCCACCGGCCTGGAAGAGGTGCGGGGCCGCGAAGCGCCCGCCGGGCATGAGATCGCAGATGAGCGGGGTGCGCTCGGAGATGGCGTGGAAGTCGTCGATGTGCAGGTCGATGCCCATCTCCCGGGCGATGGCGAGCAGGTGCAGGACCCCGTTGGTGGAGCCGCCGCTGGCGGCGATGGCGGCGATGGCGTTCTCGACGCTGTCGCGGGTGATGATGTCCCGCGGTCGCAGGTCGCGCCTGAGGACGTCCATGACCAGCGCGCCGGCACGCTCGGCCACCGTCTCCTTGCCCGCGTCCACGGCCGGGACGAGGTTGAACCCGGCCGGGGAGATCCCCAGCACCTCGAAGGCCATGGCCATCGTGTTGGCGGTGTACTGGCCGCCGCAGGCGCCGGCGCCGGGCGAGGCGACCGACTCGATCTCGGCCAGGTCGGCGTCGGTGATCGTGCCGGCGGCGTGCGCGCCCACGGCCTCGAACACGTCCTGGATGGTGACCTCGCGTCCCTGGTAGCGGCCGGGCAGGATCGAGCCGCCGTAGAGCATCGCGCTGGGGATGTCCAGGCGGCAGAGGGCCATGACGGTGGCGGGGATGGTCTTGTCACAGCCGCTGATGGCGATGACCGCGTCGAACATGTGGGCGTCGACGACAAGCTCGATGCTGTCGGCGATGAGCTCCCGGCTGGCCAACGAGGCCCGCATGCCCGGGGTCCCCATGGTGATCCCGTCCGAGATGGCGATCGTGTTGAGCTCCATGGGGGTGCCGCCGGCGGCCTTGATGCCCTGCTTGACCTTGGCGGCGAGCGCGCGCAGGTGGAAGTTGCACGGCATCGTCTCGATCCAGGTGTTGGCGACGGCGACGAGCGGCTTGGCCAGGGCGTCGTCGTCATAGCCGATGCCCTTCAGGTAGGCGCGGGCGGCCGCGCGCTGGGGACCCTCGGTGAGGGCACGGCTGCGGTGCTTGAGGTCGTGCTGGGTGGCGGTGGTCATGGGGGCGGCACGATATCGACTCCGCATCGGCCCCCCGGAGCGCTGCCCCGGCCGCTGCGGCGACTGGCCTGCGTCGCGTTTAGTTGGAGGTGTCGAGCGGCGTGGAGGTGTGGCTGCGCTGGGCGGCGTCGCGCATCCGCGCGCGCTCCCACTGCGACAGGCGCCACAGGTCGCGCTTGACCCGCGTCGGGTCCAACTGGCGGCCGGGCAGGTGCATGT
>DASXJW010000205.1:0-21572 GCA_036497165.1 Solirubrobacteraceae bacterium | reverse complement strand
GGCTCCAACGCCGACAACATCGGCAACCAGGCCGGCGGCTGGACGCTGACCTGGCAGGGCGGCTCCACCAACGTGATCCCCGGGACGACGATCCTCGACGGGATCCGCCAGGACGCCCGCGGCAACGTCACCTACAGCCAGGACGCCTCGGCGCCGATTCCGCACGATGCGACGGGCATCGTCGTCGTCGGCGAGACCCCGTACGCGGAGGGCTTTGGCGACGTCAACGGCCCGCAGTGGGGGTTTGACCCGGGTGACAAGGGCGTGCTACGGCCGGTCAAGGACATGCAGCTCTCCGCTGCTGACAAGGCGGCGGTGGACAAGGTCTGCGCCCAGGCGAAGCGGTGCGTCATGGTCATCGTCTCCGGCCGCCCGCTCATCCTCGATCCCGCCCAGCGCGACGAGACCGACGCGATCGTGGCCTCGTGGCTGCCGGGCAGCGAGGGAGCCGGCGTGGCCGACGACCTGTTCGGAGCACGGCCGTTCACCGGCAAGCTCCCGGTGTCCTGGCCGCGCACGCTCTCACAGGAGCCGATCAACGTCGGCGACCCGAACTACAACCCGCTGTATCCGTACGGCTACGGCCTGACGACCCACGTCGGGCACGGCTCGTTCGGCCACAAGCACTAGAGAGAGGCTCGGTGGCGGGTCGCGAGGCGGCCCGCCACCGCTGCTTTTAGTTCGCATTGGCCTTGGCCTTCGCGGCCGCCTCCGCCTCCTTCTTCTTCCTCGCGTCCTCCGCCGCCTTCCTGCGCTTCTCCGCGCGGACCGCGGCGTCGTGCTTGAGCCTCTTGCACTCGTCCGCGCCCACGGAGACGGCACGGGCTCGGTCACTCTTCGGGTCGCGAGCAGCGCGCAGGGCGTCGGCGAGCGAGCCGGTGGAGGCCGCGCCGGGCCCGCTGATGACATGCTCGTGCTCGACGTTCCCGCCGTTCGGTCCCGCCACCTCGATGACGCGGAAGCGGTCGGCCACGTCCTGGCGATCGGCGGCGGGCACGCGCGCGTCGATCTCCTCGGCGATGAGGCACGCGAGACGGCGGTAGCGGTCGACGTAGTAGCCGCCCTTTCCGTAGTACGCGCGCAGCACCGGCGTCGCGGCCAGCGCCCGGTCGCGGTTCTTGCCGGCGAGATCGGGAACGAGACGGGCGATCTGCGGCCTCACCCAGCCCATCACCGCGTCCACATCGCCATCCCCGTTGAGCGCCTCGTAGAGGACCACGAGGTCGACGGGCTGGAGCTTGTTGACCACTCGGTGCTCGCTCTCGGACGGCAGCTGGGACTTGAGCTTCGCGCGCTCGGCGGTCTCCGCTTCGCCCTTGCTCAGGATCGGCACCACCTTCGTGCTCCCGCCGCCGCTGTGCGCCGAGAGGACCACGGAGTAGCTCTCGCCCTCCGCAAGCTTGACGAGCTCTGAACGCCCGGACCTTTCGAGCACGTCGCGGACGTACTCGAAGGTCGGGAAGCTGCCGAAGTCCGATTTGCCGCGGCCCTGAGCGAGGATGGCGACGACCTGCGCCCCTTGGCCCTTGAGGCTCGCGATCTGCTGCTCCCAGTGCTCCTGGGCCACATCGCGGACGGTGCCCGCGGGAACGGAGTCGCCCTTGGCCGCGATCAGGTATCCGGCGTACGGGTCGACGTTGCGAAAGCCCCACCCGTGGAAGTGCAGGATGACCTGCACCGGCTTTTTTGGATCGAGCGTTTCGGGAACGAGGACGACCGCCATGTGGCTCGGCGACTCCTTGGTCTTCTGGCGCTCCCTGCTCACCTCGCTCGGGTCGTCGCCGTACTTGGTGGCGAAGTCGTCGATGCCGTATTTGAGTCCGTGGACCTCGAGCCGCGTGATCCCGGTCTTCTCGACGTCGGGCACAGTCGTGGTGTAGTCATCGCGCTGCAGCGCGCGCACCATCCGGGCGACGGCGCGATTGCCGGCGGTCGCCATGAGGCCGGAGAGCTCCCCGCCCACCCCGGCGTGGCGCGGCGGCGTGATAGCGGGGCGGGGCGAGCGCCGAACCGGGGTGGCATCGACTCGCGATCGCGGGACCATCTAGGGATCGTCGCAGCCGGGCGCGCCCGCCGACAAGTCGGGCATCGCCCCGACGAGGCCGACGCACCGCGCCGCCGCTTCCATGGCGCACCGCGGCCCACCCACCAGGTAGCCGGCGGCCAGGGCGTCGCCGGCTCCCGTGGTGTCGACCGCGGCCACCGGACGCGCGGGATAGGTACCCTCCGGAAACTGCGCGCCGCCGGCGCCGAGCTTGATCACCCAGGTGGCGTCGAAGTCCGGCACGGCCGCCCGCTCAGCCTCCGTGGCGAAGACCAGGTCGGGGGCGAGCGCCTCCAGCCGCCGAATGAACCGCGGCACGCCCACGATCTCGATATCGATCGCCGAGGCCAGATCGACGGTCACTCGCGCGGCGTGCCGAGCGGCCGCGATGGCGGCCTCGGCCATCGGCTCGCGCAACAGGCAATAGCCCGAGACGTGCAGCACGTCACATCCCTGCACCCAGGCGGGATCGAGGTCGGACGCATCAAGACGCGAGGCCGCTCCACGGTCTGACGCCATCGTGCGCTGGCCGTGGCTGTGGCGCACGGACACGACCACCCCACCCTGCCCCTCCACTTCCGGCCCGCAGATCTCGACGCCGTGGCCTGCGAGCTCGTCGCAGGCCAGCGTGGTCGAGACGTCGGTGCCACGTCTGCAGATCAGCCGGCTGCGGGCACCGAGCGCGCTGGCCCACGCCGCGACGTTCGCCGCCTGGCCACCCGCGCCGAGGCGGATCGTCGCCGGCGTGTCGGCATCGGGCGCCAGCGGGCGCTTGGGCAGGACGATGACGTCGAGAATGAGATCGCCGATCGTGCAGATCGACGCCGGCGTGTCCTCGGCGGCGGCGGCGGAGGCTGACTCCATGGCGACATGATCGTGCCCGGCACGCGAGGGGACGTCAATGGCTTGCAGTGAGGGTGGGACGGGTCAAGGGTGGCGGAGGTACGACCCGGCCGTGGGCGGCCCGGAGATCTTGACTCCTCAGGTCGCACGGTGGCCTTCCTGGGGGCGTGTGATCCGAGAAGTCAACATGACACGCGTTTCAGATCACACACCTGACACAAGCGCGGTGTGCGATCTGAGAAGTCAACGTTGGCGCGGCCACCAGCCTCGAAGGCACGTCCGGTACGGTAGGCGGCCGGTGAGGCCCGTGCAGCACAGAGTCGTCGTCTCTGACCGGGTCGGCCGCGCGCTTGAGGCCGGCCAGCCGGTCGTCGCGCTGGAATCGACGATCATCACCCACGGCCTGCCCCAACCCGAGAACCTGCAGGCTGCGCGACAGTTCGAGGAGACGGTGGCCGAGCGCGGCGTGGTGCCGGCGACCATCGCCGTCCTCGACGGCGTCGCCCATGTCGGCCTGGAGGGCGAAGAGCTACAGCGGCTGGCGGCGATCGACGTCGCGCTCAAGCTGAGCGCCCGCGACCTTCCTCTGGCCATGGCGGTCGGCGCGACCGGCGGCACGACCGTCGCCGCCACGACGCTCCTTGCCGCCCGGTCCGGCATCCGGGTCTTCGCCACCGGGGGGATCGGCGGCGTGCACCGCGATGCCAGCAGCACGTTCGATGAGTCAGCCGATCTCGGGATCCTCGGCAGCTGCCGCGTCACGGTCGTCTCCGCGGGCGTGAAGTCGATCCTCGACATCGGCGCCACCCTCGAGCGGCTGGAAACCCTCGGCGTCACCGTGCTCGTCTACGGGACGGATCGCTTCCCGGCGTTCTGGCTGACCGACAGCGGCTATACGGTCGATTCCCCGGTGGCCACCCCGCAGGAGATTGCCGAGGTCATGCGCGCGGCCGACGATCTCGGGCTGCCCGGCGGCATCCTCGTGGCCAACCCCCTGCCCGAGTCAGCGCAGCTGGACCCGGCCCTCCACGACCGGCTGCTCACCGAGGCCCTCGAGGCGGCGGAGGAGGCCTCCGTGCGCGGCAAGGAGATCACGCCCTTTCTGCTCGACTACATCCACTCCCACACCGAGCGCACCAGCGTGGCCGTCAACCTCGACATCGTCCGCGGCAACTGCCGGCTGGGCGCCGAGATCGCCCGCGCCTGGTCCCGCGTCTGACGCGGTCTCCCGTGCACCTCGAGCACGTCGCCCTCATCGTCGACGACTACGACGCCGCCATCGCCTTCTTCGTCGACGTCCTCGGCTTCGCGCTCGTGGAGGACTCGCCGTCGCAGACCAACGACGGCCGCCCCAAACGCTGGGTTGTGGTGCGCCCACCGGGGGCACGGACGGGCCTGCTCCTGGCCCGCGCCGACGGCGAGGACCAGGTCCGCGCCGTGGGCGCGCAGTTCGCCGGGCGTGTCGGCCTGTTCCTGCGCGTCGACGACTTCCAGGCGTCCTACGACCGGATGCGCGCGGCGGGCGTGCGGTTCCTCACCGAGCCCCGCGACGAGCCCTACGGCCGGGTCGTCGTGTTCGTCGACATCGCGGGCAACCGCTGGGACCTGTTGGGCCCGCGCTGAAGCAGCGTCGCGGATGGCAGTGGCTGCTTTCACTAAAGCACCACCCGTTCTCCCGCCAACGCCAGGACATGATCGCCGCCAACGCCGACCTCCACGACCGCAAGCGCCACAGGCTCGCCCTCACCGGCCGCGGCTCGAGGACAACGAGCATCGTGACCTCGTCGGCGTCATCCACGCGTCGCTGGATCAGCTGAAGGCCGTGACGGCGGGTCAACTCGTCGCCACGCCTGCATGATCAGGTCTATTTACCCGGCCTGACGGTCGGCCGGGGTGACGTTGGCGGCCAACCGGTCGAGCACGCGCCCGAACGCGTCCAACTCCGAGGCCGAAAGCCCCCGGCGCAGACGGCGGTCGAAGGCCACCGCGGCATCGCGCAGCCGCGCAAACGCCGCCTCGCCGGAGTCGGTCAGCTCCACCACGTGGATACGGCGGTTGTCGGGGTCGCGCCGGCGCGTGAGCAATCCGTCGGCCTCCATCGCGTTGAGGTGATGGGTCAGGGTGGCTTCGCGGATCCCGACCGCCTCGGCCAGCGCGCGCTGGTTGCCGGTCGCGCGCCGCGTCTTGATGTTGAGCAGAACCAGCCACACCGGCAATGAGCCTCCCGCCTCCGCCAACGCCTCGTCGAAGGCGCGGCTGACCACGCGCGTGGTGGCCGTCAAGCGTAGGCCGATCGGTGGGCTGCGCGGCGGGGACACGCCGGAAAGCCTACCAGATGTCACAGACATCTAAGTCTTTGACATCTAAGTCTTAGATGTCTATGCTGTCGAAACGCAAACTACTGCGAACACCAATCCATCCAAGGAGGCAGATATGCCCACCGTCCTCGAAGCGCTCGCCGATCTCGACCGCATGCTGACCCGCGCCGAAGTCGACGGCGACGTCGCCACGCTGGACACCCTCGCCACTGACGACTTCACCCTGGTCGGACCCGTCGGCTTCGTGCTGGACAAGCGCCAGTGGCTGGATCGCTACCGAGGCGGGGACCTGCACACCAAGGCACTGGCCTTCGAGGACGCCGTGACCCACGTTTACGGCGATGCCGCGATCCGGGTCGGACGCCACGTACAGCGGGCAGAGTTCCAGGGTCGCCCCGTCGATGGGGAGTTCCGCGCCACCCACATCTCCGTGCGCCAGAGCGGCGGCTGGCGCCTGGCCGGAGTCCATCTCAGCCCCATCGGCGGGCCGCCGCCATTCGCCCGTCCCGCGGAGAGGGCGGAGCAGCAGCGATGAGAGTCGTCAGCAGCGACAGCCTGGAGCGCCACGCCCGAGCGTGGACCGGCGACATCGTGCTTTCCCCGCCTGATGTGCCCCACAGGTTCACCAACCGGGGCCCGGGCCGGTCGCGCATGATCTGCATCCACGCCAGTCCCGCGATCGTCACGGAGTTCCTGAAATGAGCCCGGCGCCAGCGCCGCGGCCGGGACCGGCCGGGCCGCCGGCTCAGGCCGGCACGCCTCCCGCCGCCGAGCCGCGTTACCCGGACCTCGCCGGACGCGTCGCCGTCGTCACCGGCGGCTCGCGCGGCATCGGCGCCGCGACCGCCCGCGCCCTGGCTCGCAACGGCGTCGCCGTGGCCGTCGTCGCCCGCGACGAGACGGCGCTCGGCGAGGTGGCCGGCGCCATCAGCGCGGGCGGGGGCCGGACGCTCGCCGTCCGGGCCGACTGCACGGTGGAGGCCGAGGTCGACGCCGCGGCGCGGACGATCGCCGAGCGGCTCGGCCCGGTGGACATCGTGGCGCCGTTCGCCGGCGGCCACGGCATGCCGGTGCCCACGCCGCAGGAGACCCTCGCGCACTGGCGCGAGGTCCTGGACTCCGACCTCACGTCGGTATTCGCAACCGTGCACGCTTTCCTGCCCGCGATGCTCGAGCGCAGGCGCGGGGCGATCATCACCATGTCCTCGGCCGCCGCCCGGCAGCCGGCCGGATCCAGTGCCGCCTATGCGGCCGCCAAGGCGGGCGTGATCGCCTTCAGCCGCCACCTGGCCGCCGAGGTCGGTCCGCGCGGGATCCGCGTCAACTGTGTGGCGCCCTCGGCGGTTGAGAACGAGCGCCTGCTCAAGTGGACGACGGAGGAGCAGCGCCGCGAGCTGGCCGCCTCCTTCCCGCTGCGCCGCCTCGGCCGGCCGGGAGACGTCGCGGCGACGACGCTGTTTCTGGCCTCGGACGCGTCGTCGTGGATCACCGGCGCCACGCTCGACGTCGCCGGCGGCAAGATCATGCTCTGAGCAGCGTCTACGCCAGGCGGACCGTCGTCCGCGCGGCGGCGACCCGGATCTGCGCGGTGGCGCGCACGACGATCGTGACCCGCAGCACGGCGTGGCGGAGGGCCCCGGCGGCCAGCCGGAGACTCACCACCTGGTCGCCGGCGCGCAGGCGCCACGCGCGCGTGTACACCGTGCGGGTGCTCGCCGGGCGCGCCCGCCCGGCGCCGGCGCTGCGCTGCAGCCGAATCCGGACCTCGGCGACCACGCCGCTGCCCCTGGCGGCCAACGACAGCGGGAGGCGCGGGCCGAGGGTCACGGGCACCGCCAGCCGTCCGCCCGACCGGCGGGCACGGCCCAGCGATACGGTCGCCGTGACCGGGGCCAGCCAGCTCGCCGTGGCACACGCGCCGGCGGCGTCCCACGTCGCGTTCGCCGCCTGGCTGACGCACGCCCGGTAGGTGCCGGTGGGCAGGCCGAGGGCCACGATCCCGTTGGGGGCGACGCTGAGCCGCTTGACCACCGTCCCGTCAGACGCCGTCACGACGGCGGCGACCGACGCCGATGACTGGCTGACCGTGGCAAGGCGCCCGCGCCACAGGCCCACCGCCAACGAGGCGTTGCGCTGGGTGTCCCACTGCCCATCAGAGGCCGAGGCCGCGGCAGCGGTCGTGCCCGACCCGTCGGGCCAGGTCGGAGCGACGTAGCCCGCGGCGGGCCGGTGGATGAACTGGATCATGCCGGGCACCAGCTCAGACCGGGGCAGCTCCAGGGTCATCGTGTCGCCCTGGCCGCGCGACGCGTCATCGAGCCCGTCGACGTTCATCTCGGAGATGGTGAGCTCCTGATCGCCCGTGCTGGGATCGATTCCGCCGACGCCATCGACGATGGCCACGTGGCCGGTGTCGTTGCCCACTGCCCGACGCGAGTAGACCATCACGTCGCCCGGACGCGGATCCCCGCCCACCGCCAGGCCCTCGGCCTGAGCGTGGGCCGCCCACGTCCAGGCGTCCCAGTCGGCCGGCGGGTCCACCGCGGGCGCGGCGCGGTCGTTCCAGATGTCGGGGCGCATGAGACCGGCGTAGTAGGTGCACTGGCCCCACGAATAGGGCGAACCCGCGGGCTGCGCCATCCACGCCGCCGTGTCCTCGGTCACCGACCAGCACACCGTCGCCGCCGGCGACGCCACCCCGGGCGGGCAGGGCCGGACGGTTCGTCCCACGTCAGCGGCCGACGGCTGCCATCGGTAGGGCGCGACGTCCGCCCGGCTCGCGGCCGTGCCGACGCTCGCGCTGCACAACAGCACGAACAGCACGAACAGACCCAGACGGCGCCCGGACATAGGTAGTGCGTCGGCACCATCCGGCGCCCCGCTGACCGCGGCGCCGCGCGCCTAGACGTTCGGTCGAGCCCGCTGCGGCTCGACGGTCGGTCGTGCCGCCGGCCGGCCCGGACGAGCACTACGCTGACCGGGAGTGACCGAGCTTGCCGCCACCCGCGCGCTGATCACCGGAGCGACCTCCGGCCTCGGGCTCGCCATGGCCCGGGCTCTCGCCGGCGCGGGCGCCGCCGTGGCGGTGACCAGCCGCGACCGCGACCGCGCGCGCAAGACCGCCGCGACGCTGGGTGACCGGGCCATCGCGGTGGCGCTCGACGTCCGCGACGAGGCGTCGGTGCAGGCCGGACTGGCCCAGGCCCGAGAGCGCCTCGGCGGTCTCGATCTCCTCGTCAACAACGCGGGCATCGGGATGCGGACGGTCAACCCCCGGTTCCTCACCGAGTCGCAGCCGTTCTGGGAGGTGTCGCCCGACGGCTTCCGCGACGTCCTGGAGACCAAGGCGGCGGGCTGCTTTTTGGTGGCACGGGCCGTGGCGCCGCTGATGCTGGCCGAGGGTGGCGGCCGCATCGTCAACATCTCGATGAACGAGCAGACGATGGTGCGGCGCGGATTCGTGCCCTACGGGCCGGCCGGCGCGGCGGTGGACGCGCTGTCGCGCGTGATGGCCGCCGACCTCGCCGGTACGCCCGTCACCGTCAACCTGCTGCTGCCCGGGGGCGCGACGGACACGGGGATGATCCCGCCCGATACGCCCGCCGAGACGCGAGAGCGACTGCTCGATCCCGCGATGATGGGCCCACCGATCGTCTGGCTGGCCTCGGCTCAGGCCACCGGCGTCCACGACGAGCGCATCGTGGCCACGGAGTTCGAGCCGTGGCTGGCCGCCCGCCGGGCCCAGAGCGCGGGATAGCCACTGCCGCTCACCCGATCCCCCGGGCGACGCACAGACGCTGGAGCTGCTCCATGGCCTCCGCCGTGCGCGTGGGCAGCGCCTCCAGTGCGGCCGCCGCCGCGCGCAGATCCGGGATCGTTGCCGCGCGTGCCTCCAGGGCGAAGCGCCCCAGCCAGCGCACCGCGGCCCGCTCGTAGCGAGCGGGGTCCCCGTCGCGCAGCACCAGGCAGATGCGCAGGGCGTCATCCAGGGCGATCTGTGGCAGCTCGCGTGCGGCCCCCAGCACCAGCAACTCGTTACCGGTCTCCAGCGCCCGCCGAAAGCGGGCGTACGGGCTTCCGTCGCTCGTCATCGAACGTATGTTCGCATTAACGTCAACCGCTTGCCTCCCCGGAACGCGGGGTAGCACGTGGGGGAAGGTGAGCAAACGGCCACCTGCGGCGCGGGCAGGGAGACCCGGGAGCGCCGGCACCGTGGCCATCGAACACCGGAGGGAGAAGATGATCACAGGCCTCATCGGGCTGCTCGTCGTGGTGGCCATCGTGCTCGTGCTGGTCAAGGTCGCGCTGTTCGGCGGCCTGCTCGGGCTGGTGGCGCTCGTCCTGCTCGTGCTCCTGGTGCTCGGAAGGATCTGACGCACACGCGGTCACCGCGGCCGGTGCCCCAGGGGCGACCGGCCGTGGTCACGGACCGGCGGTCACGCCGCCGGCGGCAGGTCCGGGTCGTCGTCGGCGTCGCGCTCCGCGCGCTCGCGCTGCTCGAGCTTCTCGCGCAGATAGCGCGCCTTCTCGGCGCGACGCCGGTGCCGGGCGGCCTCGGCCGGGGTATCGGCCTCCGCCAGCTCCTCGGTCTCCGCGCGCTCCTGGCTGCCCTGGCGGCGCCGGAGATCCTCCACCGACGGCTCGTCGCTGCTCATGATCGCAACGATAGAGCCCCTCCCGGCCACTGACCGGGCCGCCCTGGCGTGCGATAGCGTGCGCGCGTGATCAATCGGCGGAGCGCCTGCGCGCTGACAGTGGCAGCGGGAATCGCCGCGGCAGGGTGCGGATCGAGCGCCACGTCCTCGACAACCAGCCAGGTCAGCTTCAAGAACGGCTTCACCACCAGCCAGCGGGACTTCCGCCGGCTCGGCACGGAGATCGCCAAGGACATCACCGGCGCCGGCAACAAGAGCGACGCCGCCATCGCTGCCGAGTTCGGCACGCTGGCCCGGCGCGCCGACCAGCAGGCCGCCCAGCTGGCCGCGCTCCGCATCCCCTCGCCCTACCGCAAGGAGGTGGCGCACATGATCGCCGGCTTCCACGCGGTCAAGGCCGATCTCTCGAACATCTCCACCGCCGCCACCCACCACAACGCCTCCAACGCCCAGGCGGCCACGCGCGAGCTGCTGCGCGACGCGGCGACGATCAAGACCGCGGACAACGCCCTGTCGAAGTCACTGGGCCTGCCGGCGCCGGGCGCATCGAGCACCTCGACGACCTCCAGCGGCTAAGGCCTCAGGGGCGCCCGGCCCCCGCCCTCAGCCGCCAGGCCCGGCCCGCGCGCCCGCAAGATCGCTGTCACGGGCACCAATCCTGATAAAGTCAATGCAGTTACTTCTCTTTACGAGCCGCAGCGCATGTACGCCGACATCCACCAACACGTCTGGACGACCCCTCTCCTCGACGCCCTTGCCGGCCGAACGTGCCTGCCCTTCGTGCGTCGCACCGACGGCCTCACCGTGCTGCATGGCGGCGGCGAGCTTCCCTACGTGATCGACACCGCGGCCGAGTCGGCGGACCGGCGCGCGCAGCTGCTGGGCACGGACGGGATCGACCTGGCGGCGGTGGCTCTGTCGAGTCCGATCGGCATCGAGGCGCTGCGCCACGACGTCGCCGTCGAGCTCATCTCCGCCCACCTCGACGGCGTCCTGGCCCTGGGCGCGGGCTTCGCGGCGTGGGGCCCGGTCGCCATCGATGCGCCCGATCCCTCTGACGTGGATGAGGTGCTCGCCCGCGGCTGCGTCGGCGTCTCGGTCCCGGCCTGCGCCCTGTCGGGACGCGACGCGCTGGAGACGCTGGGGCCACTGCTCGAGCGCGTCCAGTCTCGCGGCGTCCCGCTGTTCGTGCACCCGGGCGGCGTGGCCGGCCCGCAGGCCCGGGAGGCGCCCCTGACCGAGCCGCTGTGGTGGCGTGCCCTGACCGACTATGTCTCTCAGATGCAGGCGGCGTGGCTGACCTTCGCCACCCACGGGCGTCGCGAGCTGCCCCAGCTCGGCGTCGTGTTCGCGATGCTGGCGGGCGGCGCGCCCGTGCAGGGCGAACGGCTGGCCACGCGCGGAGGCCCCACCATCGATCTGCGCGACCCGCTCACCTTCTATGACACCTCGAGCTACGGGCCGGCGCTGGTCGAGGTCATGGCCCGGCTGGTCGGCCCCGAGCAGCTGGTCTACGGCTCGGACCGTCCCGTGGTCGAGCCGCTGGCCACGGGACGCGAGCGGGCGCTGATGGCCAACGCAGCGACGGTCCTGAGCGCGACGGGGGTGCCGGCATGAGCCTGTCGCTGGACGAGCTGCGGCGCTTTGCCACCGAGCTGGCCGAGTCTCCTGAGCGCTGGCGCCATCTCGTGCGCCACGCCGACGACGTCCGGGTCTACGCGCAGATCTGGGACGACGAGGACGTCAACGCCTGGGTCATCTGCTGGAGCCACGACCAGGACACCGGCTTTCACGACCACGACGAGTCAGCCGCGGGCATCGCGGTCGTCTCGGGCCTCGTGCGCGAGGACCGGCTGACGCTGAGCGGGCAGCCGCTGTCGCGCGAGATCGGCCCCGGCACCGCGTTCACGTTGCCGCCGGTGGCCATCCACCGCGTGCTGCACTCCGGCACGGAGCCGGCCGTCACCATCCACGCCTACTCACCGCCATTGCGCCGGACCGGGGCCTACCACGTCGGCGAGGACGGGACTCTGCAGCGCGAGTCCCAGCCGTTCCAGGTGGAGCTGCGCGGCGAGCCGGCCGCGGCCTGACGCGTCCCCGCTCGGAGCACGCCGGGCCCCCGGCCTCACGCGGCCGCGGAATCAATCATCTAGCGTCCCGAAGCGTGTACAGGAGCGTCACCCACGACGGCGTGCAGGACGTGGTGGCGATCGAGGAGCCGCTGGAGATCCGCGTCGACGGCGCCGCCCTGGCCGTGACCATGCGCACCCCCGGTCACGACGAGGAGCTGGCCCTGGGCTTCCTCTACGGCGAGGGGCTCATCGACGGCGTGCGCGGCGCCGGCCTCACCGAGGATCTCGCCAACAACATCATCGAGGTGGCGGGTCCGCTGACGCGTGACCCGGGCGTCCGCCGCTTTTACACCACCTCCTCGTGCGGGGTGTGTGGCAAGGGGGCGCTCGAGGAGGTCGCCGTGCTCAGCGCGCCCGTCTCGACGGAGCCGACGATCGCGCGCGCGCTCGCCGCGGACCTTCCGTCCCGCTTGGACCAGCCGGGGTTCCGCCGCACCGGCGGCCTGCACGCCACCGGGCTCTTCAGCGCCGACGGTGTGCTGCTCTACACCCGCGAGGACGTCGGTCGCCATAACGCGATGGACAAGGTGGTCGGGCGCGCCCTGATGGACGGCCGGCTGCCCCTGAGTGGTCGGGTCCTGTGCGTGAGCGGCCGGCTCTCCTTCGAGCTCGTGCAGAAGGCCGCGGTGGCGGGGGCGCCGATCCTCATCGGGGTGGGCGCGCCGAGCTCGCTGGCCATCGAGCTCGCCGACGATCGGGGGCTGACGCTGTGCGGCTTTGCCCGCCGCGGCAGCGTCAACGTCTACACCCAGCCCCAGCGAATCGCAGAGTAGGGGCGGATCGGGGTCGCGCCGCAGGGGCGGATCGGGGTCGCGCCGCAGGGGCGGATCGCGACCCCGGCCCCCGGCCTCAGCCGGCCGCGGCCTCCACCAGCCGCGAGAGCTCCTCCTCCGAGGACCACGCGCCCACCGAGGCGCGAATGAGGCCATGCGCCGGAATGCTGCGCACCACGAAGCCCGCCTCGGCCAGCCGCGCCACCTCGGCGTCGAGGTCCTCGGCGCGCGGTGTCCACGACACCAGCGTCGAGCGCCCCCGCGGCCCGACCTCGAGGCCGCGCCCCGCGAGACCGTCGGCCAAACCGGCGGCCAGGTCGGCGGCGCGCGCGTGCACCCAGTCCCAGCCGGCCTCCTGAAAGACACCGATCGACGCCAGCGCCCATGCGCTGCGCATCCCGGGCGGAAAGCCATGGTCAAAGCGCGCGGCGGTCTCGGCCGGCGGCGAGTCCAGCGCGTGCTGAGCGTCGGCCAGCGAGCCGTAGCCCGGCCACGGCACCGTGAGTTCATCGCGTCGCTCGCGGCGCACATAGAGGCAGCCGCTGCCCTCGGGGCCGCATAGCCACTTCTGGCCGGAGCCGGCGTAGAAGTCGCACCCGAGCGCATCGAGGTCGATGGGCACCGCGCCGATCCCCTGCGCGGCGTCGAGCAGGACCGGGACGCCCGTGGCCGCCAGCGCCCCACTGTCAATGACCTGGCCGCCGACCCAGGACACGTGCGAGGTGGCCACCAGTCGTGTCGATGCGGTCACTGCCTCGGCGAGCTGCGCGAACGGGGCCACGCGCACGGTCACGCCGGACTGGCGCTTGAGCCGCCCAAGCGGCGCCAGCAGCCCGGGGTGCTCCTCGTCGCTGGTGACGATCTCGTCGCCCGGCCGCAGGGACAGGCCGCCCAGGATGGTGTTGACGCCGTCGGTGGTGGAGCCGGTAAGGGCCACGTCGTCGGGGTGAGCTCCCAGCACGCGGGCGTAGGCGGCGCGCAGGTCGCCGGCCAGGCCGCGCACGCCCTCGATGTAGGTCTTGCCCGAGCGGCCCTGGGCCAGCTCGCCCTCAATTCGCTCACGGACGGCGTCGGCGGCCCGCTGGGGCAGCGGCCCCTCGGTGCCGGCGTTCAGGTAGGCGACGCGTTCGAGCACGGGAAACTGGGCGCGGAACGAGGCGGCGTCGGTCACCGGCCCCATCTTATGCAGGGACCGGACCCACCCGCGTCTCGACAGGGCGGGCGGGTCCGGTGTCCGATTCGTCTAGAAGGCGCCTGTGCCGTCGGGCGTGCCCAGGCCCGTCGGGCCGTCGTAGCCCGGTCCGGCGGTGCACAGGTACGAACCCCCGCAGCTGCCGTTCGAGCCGCTGGTCACGTCGAACAGTCCGCTCTGTGGCTATAGGGATAGCTGCCGTAGGTGATCGAGCCGGTGTTGCCCGCCAGGGTGTAGACCGAGGCGATCAGCGGCGAGCTGAGGCTGGTGCCGCCCACCTGGGCCCAGCCGTCGAGGCCCTGGGCCACACCGGCGTCGATGAGCGTGTCGCAGGAGCTGCTTGATCCGCAGTTGTTGTAGGTGTCATAGACGCCCAGCCCCGAGTTGGGATCGGCGTCGGCCGACACATCAGCGACGGTGCGGCGCACGCAGCCGGAGTCGTGCTGCCAGGACGGCTTGGGCTCATAGGCGGAGCAGCCGCTGCCGGCGCCCGACCAGGCCGTCTCCGTCCACCCTCGGGCGTTGGCCGCCTGCGTCAGCGTCGTGCCGTCGACGGCCGTCACGTACGGCGAGGCCGCCGGATACTCCACCCCGTAGCCGCTGTCGCCGGAGGTGACGGTGATGGCGACGCCGGGGTGGTTGTCGGAGCTGTCGGTCGATCGCTCCGACGAGGCCTCCGAGCCGCCGTAATTATTGGAGATCGCCGACACCCCTGGTCTCCATCACTTCTACCTCCCGCGGTGAGAAATGGACGCGCCCACCGCATCTGACCGGAAAGCGGGGCGTCGTGTCGCCGGGCGATATCGTGGAGGTTTGAGGGTGGCGCCCGCCGACGCCGGCGTCAGCCCAGCGCCGCTGGCGCCCGGGTCAGGCGATGGCCTCGCGCACCAGCACCCCGGGATGGAGCTGGTCGGGGCGGGTGTGGCCACTGAGCCCGAGGGTCAGGTCCAGCTCGGCCAGGAGCCCGCGCAGGACGGCGAGGACCCCGGGCTCGCCGCCGACGGCCAGGCCCCACACGTAGGGACGGCCCACCAGGACCGCGCCCGCGCCCAGGGCGAGCGCCTTGAGGATGTCGGCGCCGGAGCGGATGCCGCTGTCCAGGAGCACCTCCAGCTCGTCGCCGACGGCGTCGACGATGGCCGGCAGGGCGTCGAGCGAGGCGATGGCGCCGTCGAGCTGGCGACCGCCGTGGTTGGAGACGACCACCGCGTCCATGCCGTGCTCACGCGCCGCGCGGGCGTCGTCGGGGTGCAGGATGCCCTTGAGCGCGATCGGCAGCGTCGTGCGGCTGCGCAGGAACTCGAGGTCCGCCCAGGTCAGCCGGGGGTTGGTGAACACGCCGACGAAGGCGCCCACCGCGGCCTGCGGATCCTCCTCCGGAGGCTGGTCGAGCCGCGAGCGGAACACCGGGTCGGACAGGTAGTTGGCGATGCCCACGCCCTGGAGGAAGGGCTGCCAGCCGCGCTGCAGGTCGCGTGGCTTCCAGCCGGGCAGGAAGGTGTCCAGGGTGACGATGATCGCCTGGTAGCCGGCCATCTCCGCGCGGGCGAGGAAGCTGGCGGCGAGATCGCGATCGGTGGGCCAGTAGAGCTGAAACCACTTGGGCCCCTCGCCCGCGGCGGCGATGTCCTCCAGCGTGCTGGTCGACATCGTGCTCACCGCCATGGGCAGGCCGGCGGCGGCCGCCGCCCGCGCCGTCGCCGACTCGCCGTCCGGGTGCACGATCGCCTGGACCCCGACGGGGGCCAGGCCTACCGGGGCCGGCACCGGCGTCCCCAGCACGGTCGCGGAGAGGTCGCGGGCCGACACGTCGCGCAGCATGCGCGGCACGATCCGCCAGCGGCGAAACGCATCCGCGTTGGCGCGCAGCGTGTCCTCGGAGCCCGCCCCGCCCGCAACGTAGTCGATCGCCTGAGGATCGCCCGCCTGCTCGGCCAGTCGTGCCAGCTCGGCGAGGGCGACCGGATGCTCGGGGACCTCACCAGCGAGGCCGCGGAGGAAGATCTCGGCCTGGTAGGAGGCGAAGGGCGGCCCGAAGGTGGCGGACACCGTCGGCTCAGGCCTTGGCCTTGGCGGCCGAGCCGCCCTTGTCCTCGTCGCCCGAATCCTCCAGCTCGCGCTTGACCACCTTGCCGGTCGGGTTACGCGGCAACTCGTCCAGGAACACCACCTCGCGCGGCACCTTGTAGCGGGCCAGGTTCTCCTTGACGAAGGCCTTCACCTCGTCCTCGGAGAGGTCCTTGCCGCCGCGGACCACGACGAAGGCCTTCAGGCGCTGGCCGAACTTCTCGTCGTCCACGCCGATCACGGCGGCCTCCTCGATGGCCCGGTGGCCGGCCAGCAGGTCCTCGACCTCGGCCGGGAACACGTTCTCGCCGCCCGACACGATCATCTCGTCGTCGCGGCCGTCGATGAACAGCCGGCCCTTGCCGTCGAAATGACCGACGTCGCCCGAGGACATCAGGCCCTTGATCTGCTCCTTGGTCTCGCCGCCGGTGTAGCCCTCGAACTGGGCGGCGTTGCCCACGAAGATGCGGCCGGTGTCCCCGGCCGTGGCCTCCTCACCGTCGTCGTCGAGGATCTTGACCACCACCCCGCGCACCACCTTGCCCACGCTCCCGGGCTCTTCTTTCAGATCCTTCGGCGCGGCAATGGTGGCGTAGGCGATCTCCGTGGAGCCGTACATGTTGTAGACGACGGGCCCGAACGCCTTCAGTGAGCGCTTGACCAGGTCGACGCTGAGCGCCGAGCCCGACACGAAGATGACCCTCAGCGAGGACGTGTCACGCTCGGCCACGGCGTCCTCGCCGAGATCGAGCATCCGCTGCAGCATGACGGGCACGACGACGAGCGCGGTAGCCCGGTTCTCCGCGATGCTGTCCAGGGCGGCCTCGGGATCGAAGTGGCGGCGCACGACGAGCGTGGAGCCCAGCGCCAGTCCCAGCGCCATGCTGGCAAAGCCCAGCGCATGGAACATGGGGACGGCCAGCTCGGTGGTCTCCCGGGCCCGGAAGGGTACCTTGCTCAGCAGCCCCCCGAGCAGGCCCAGGGACTTGGGCTCGTCGCGCGGGGCGCCCTTCGGGGTTCCGGTGGTGCCGCTGGTGAGGATGACGATCTTGGGGCCGCGGCTCGGCTTGGGCGGGGCGCTGGTGTCGCCCCCGTCGATGAGCGACTCGAGCGAGTCGTCGACCCTCTCGGGATGCTCGGCCTCGTCGTCCACCCAGGCGCGCCAGCGGCCCTGCGGGGGATCCACGCCCTCAAGCGTCGATGAGTACTCGTCGTCGTAGACGAGCAGGTCGGTGCCCTCGCGATCGGCTACCTCACGGATCTGTGGCCCCGCGAACGACGTGTTGAACAGGATGATCTTGGCGCCGCACTTGGCCGCGGCGAACACGGCGTCCATGAAGCCGCGGTGGTTGCGCACGAGGATGGCCACCCCGTCGCCGGGCGCCAGCCCCTGCTCGCGCCAGGCGTTGGCCAGCGCGTTGGTGCGCTCGTCCAGCTCCGTGTAGGTGACGTCGCCGCGCTCGTCGCGGATGGCCACGTGGTCGCCGTGGCGGATGGCGCCGATCGTCACTGCCCCGCCCAGCAGTCCGAAGCGCTCGAAGGCCAGGAGCATCTGCGCGACCTTGTGAGGGAGCTCCGGCCCGACCATCCCCGAGCGGATGCACACGGCCGCGAAATAGGCCTCGTCGCCAAAGCGCTCGACCAGCCGCAGGCCGGCGCCAACAAGCGACCTGGGGTCGAGCAGAGCCTTCAGATCGACTTCTACCATGGGGTTCTCCTCACCTGGGAGGCGCAGCCTACGTGATCGGGGATTGGTCGGGGTAGCGCCGGAAGTTGCTTACGATCCGGGGGCCCGGGTATGGACGCACCGGTGTTCGTCTCTCTGCTTACCCGTCCGTACCGGTTCGCCACACGTGGGGCTGAGCTGACGGTGCGCGGGACCATTCAGGCCGTCGAGATCGCGGGAAGCGTCGTCGGCGCGGTCGCCGGGCGGATCCTGGGGCACTCGCACAACGGAGACGACCCCGAGATGACCCCGGTGACGCAGATGCCGCCGGACACGCGCACCCCGGACAGGACCTCGGGCGCCGACGCGCCCGTACGCGAGGACCCACGGCTCGAAACGGAAATGCCCTCAGGCCCGGACGCGCCCGTGGGGCAGGAGGCGCGTCCGAGCGCTGAGGGGCCCCCAGCCCCGGAGCCGTCTCCTGCGGAGCGATCCACGCTCGACGCAGAGGAGCCCGCCTCAACTCCGGAGCCGCCCTCGGCCGCGCGAAGGCTCGCGGCCGAGACTCGTGACGACCCAGCGCCCCCGCCCCTCGCCGGCGAGCCGGTTTCGCTCCCGGACGACGAGCCCGCTTCTCCCTTCGCCGATGAGCCCGCCCACGTCTCCGAGGAGCCGGTGCTCGTGGAGGAGATCGCCGAGCCGGGCGCCGAGGACGGAGCCGGCGCCCAACTGCGGATCCTCGAGCCCTGGCCGGGCTACAAGGCCATGAAGGCCGCGGACATCATCTCCCGCCTGGCCTCGGCGTCGCGCGAGGAGCTGGCCGCCGTCGAGCTCTACGAGCTCGCGGGGCGCAACCGCAAGTCGGTGGTCGCCGCCGCGCAGCAGGCCCTCAAGCAGGCCTCGCCGCCGCGCTGACGGCGACCTCCGAGCGCTCAGTAGCTGTAGGCGTAGCCGCCGTCGCCACCCCAACCGCCGCCGGAATAGCCGCCCCAGCCGCCGTAGCCGTTGCCGCCGCTGCCATCGCCGTAGCCATAGCCGCCGCTGCCGGCGCCGTAGCCATAGCCGCCGCTGCCGGCGCCGTAGCCGCCGCTCGGGTCACCCGAGCCAGAGCCACCTGTGGAACCGCTCACATCGGACGAGCCGCCGGCGTCAGACCACGCGACCGAGAATGACGAGCCGTCGCTTGACAGCGACGACGGGGTGGCCCCGCCCGAGGGCGAGTACGACGCGAACTGCGCGTCGCCGAAGCCCGACTGCGAGGAGCTCGGGTCAAGTGTCACGGCCGCCGTTGACCAGTCGGAGTCCGAGATGGTCCCGGTGTGTCCGTCGGTGGTGGTGGCGCTCGCGCCGCTGAACTGGACCGTGCCGAAGTCGGCCAGCGGCAACGGAGTGCAGCTGGAGAGATCACCGCTGCACGTCGAGGGGGCCTCGGCGATCCACTCGGCGCTGGAGGTGTCGGGGTTGCTCATCTGGAAGGTCTTGTCATAGGACCCGCCGGTGGTGGAGTCAGACAGCGACATGGTCACGTTGGTGCCGTCCACGGTGACCTTGCCGGTGATGTGGTCACCGGGATGAACGGCCATGTTGACCTTCACCGGCGGCGAGGGCACCATCTCATACCAGGCGGAATAGCTGGCGGAGCCATCGGAGTTGCAGTCGACCTCGGTGCCGTCCTGCTCCAGCGCCTGCGTGTCGGTCTGGCCCGAGCCGCCGATTCCGACCCAAAACGAGGAGTCGCCCTGGCCGCTGGAGCACTTTGCGGTGGGCACCACCCAGCTCCCGGACACGCTCTTGAACTTGGTGGCGGAGGACGAGCCTCCGATCACGTAGCCGGCCCAGTTCGCACTGGACGCGGTCTGAACGTCGGTCGATGCCGACGCGACCGGGACGGTGCCGAGCGCACAGGCGGCCGTCGCGGCCAGTATGGGAAACACACATTTGGGGGACATGCCCGGACTGTGCGCCGCCGGACGAAGAGCGCTTTACGAGTACGCGAAGAGCCCCTTACGAGAAGGCGAAGAGGATGATGAGGACCGGCTCGCCCGCCGCCGGGCCGCAGGATCAGGCGCTGATGGCGGCGCGGACCCGCGCCAGCCGCACGGCCTTGGACAGCGTCTCGATGTCGTAGGCGTCCTGGTGGCGGTGGCCGTTGATGAAGAAGCTCGGCGTGCCCGAGACGCCGCTCATGTCCGCGGACTCCACGTCCTCGGCGATGTGACCCGCGCCCTTGCGCTTGCGCAGGTGCTCCTTGAAGCGGTCGATGTCCAGGCCCAGCTCGTTGGCGTAGCCAATGATGTCCTTGAGGGTGAGGTGATCCTGGTGGGCCAGCATCAGGTCGTGCATCTCCCAGAACTTGCCCTGGGCGGCGGCCGCCTCCGAGGCCTCGGCGGCGAGCTGGGCGTGGGGATGGACGTCGTTGAGGGGCAGATGGCGCCACACGTAGCGCAGGTCGCCGAAGTCCGTCAGCAGCTCGCGGATCACCGTCTCAGCCTGCCCGCAGTACGGGCACTCCAGGTCGCCGTACTCCACCAGCGTCACCGCGGCCTGCTCGGGGCCGCGGATGTGGTCGCGCTCGGGGTCGACCGGCGCGGCCAGGTCCACGATGGCCTCCGCGCGACCGATGAGCAGGCGCAGCTTGAGCTTCTTGGGCAGGCGAGTGGTGACGCAGATGATCCCCCAGCTCGCCGCGGGCGCCAGGACCAGGGTGGTGAGGATCCCGAGCTTGGCCTCGGCCAGCTGATCGCCGGAGAACGCCAGCGAGGCGATCAGCAGCGAGACGGTGAAGCCGATGCCCGCCACGGCGCCGCCGCCCAGCACCGATGCCCACCCCACCGGTGGGCGGACCCGTCCCTTGCTGATCCGCGTCACCAGCCCGGCCGCGCCGGTGATGCCCAGCGGCTTGCCGATCACGTAGGCCGCGATGATGCCGAGAGTGATCGCCGATCCGTAGGCGTGAGTCAGGAACCCTCCGCTGATGATGAACCCGGCGTTGGCCAGGGCGAACAGGGGGACCACGACGTAGCTGGTGAAGGGGTGAAACATCTGCTGCAGGCGCTCGTTGGGTGAGATGGCCGAGCGCAGTCCGGCCCGCGCGGACTGCTGGAGCTCGGAGGTGGGCTGCTCGCGAAACACGCGGAACAGGTCGGTGGCCCGCTCCAGGTCCTCGCGCGCCGCCGGGTAGGCGATGGTGAGCAGGCCCATCGCCAGTCCGACGACGATCGGGTCGATCCCGGACTCCAGGAACGCGACCCACGCCGCGATCCCCAGGAAGAGGTACGGGGCGCCGTTCTGCACGCCCCGGTTGCGGAGCACGAGGATGACGGCGAAGACCGTCAGCCCGATGGCCAGCGCCACCGTGTGGACGTCGCTGGTGAAGGCCACGGCGATGACGATCAGCGCCACCAGGTCATCGACGACGGCCACCGTGAGGATGAAGGCCCGCAGGCTGGTGGGGTAGCGCGCGCCGACCAGGGCCAGCATGCCCAGCGCGAACGCGGTGTCGGTGGACATGGCGGTCCCCCAGGCGCCGCGCGGCAGGCCGCCGCCCGCGTTGATCGCCAGGAAGATGAGGATCGGCACCAGCATGCCGCCGATCCCGGCGACGAACGGCAACGCCAGCCGGCGGCGATCGCGCAGGTCGCCGAGGTCGAACTCCCGGCGCGCCTCGAGCCCCACCACGAAGAAGAACAGGGTCATGAGCCCGTTGTTGACCCAGTGGCGCAGGTCCTGGCTGATGTCGGCGCCCCCGACCTTCACCGAGAGGGTCATGTGCCACACGGTGTTGTAGGACGCGGCGTCGACGTTGATCCAGACGATCGCCGCCACCGCCGCGACGAGCAGGGTCGCCGCCGATCCCGTCTCGGTGCGCAGGAAGTCGCGCAG
>DASXJW010000204.1:0-5369 GCA_036497165.1 Solirubrobacteraceae bacterium | reverse complement strand
TGGTGGCGAACTGCCAGCGGGCCAGATCGTTGGCGGTGCCGCTCACGCGACCTGCACGGGTTCGGGTCGCGGCGCCGCGGCATCGAGGCGACCCAGCAGGTGATCGCCGACCCGCAGCGCGTTCGCCATCGCGGTGAGCGCTGGGTTGACCGCGCCGATGCTGGGGAAGAAGCCGGTGTCGACGACGTAGAGGTTGTCGACCTCGTGCGCCCGGCAGTCGGCGTTGAGCACGGACATCGCCGGGTCGGTCCCGAACCGGCAGGTGCCGGCCTGGTGGGCGCACCCGGCGACGGGGATCTCGTTCTTGAGATAGGCGCGGTGCGGGAGGAGATGCCCGTGGTGCATCCCCAGGTTGGCGAGCATCTCTCTGAGCTCGTGGTAGAGCCGCTTCTTGGGCTCCTCGTTGCTCGCCGTGTAGCTGATCTGGACGTTGCCGTCGGCGGCGAGCGTGACGCGATTCTCGGGCAGGGGCAGGTCCTCGGTGGACAGCCAGAAGTCGACGGCGTGGCGCGCCACCTGCTCCAGCGACCACGTGGGCGCAAAGCGCGTCTCGCCGGGCTTCTCGCCACGGAACATGGGCGCCTGTGACTTGCCCACCATCTGGATGTTCCCCAGCGGGAAGTCGAAGTCATCGGTGCCGGAGAGGTAGAAGTCGTTGACGCCGAGCGTCTTCTGAAAGACGGTGGGGTTCTCTTCCTTGGACAGGGCGAGCACGGCCTGGCTGTTGTGGAACATGTAGTTGCGCCCCACCTGATCTGACCCGTTGGCCAGGCCGCGCGGATGCGCGTCACAGGCGGAGGCGAGCAGCAGCTTGGCGCTGTTGGCGGCGCCGCAGGACGCCACCACGATGTCGCCACGGAACGTCTCCTGCAGCCCATTGACCTCCGCGACCACCCCGGTCACCGCTGTGCCCGCGGCGTTGCACTGCAGGCGCACGGCCTCGGCTCCCGTGAGGAGCGTGACGTTCGGGTATTCGATCGCCGGGCGCACGGCGATGACCTCGGCATCGGACTTGGCGTGCACCAGGCAGGGGAAGCCGTCGCAGTTATCGCACCGGACGCACTTGCTGAACGGCATGTTGCCCTCGTTGAGCAGGATCCCGCACGGCGCGTGGAACGGGTGCAGGCCTGCCTTCTCCAGGTCGTCAGACAGCTGCTGGATGCGCGGCTCGTGCGAGACCGCCGGGAACGGGTAGGGCCCGCTCGCGGGCGGCTCGGTCGGGTCCTCCCCGCGCGCCCCGTGCACCTGGTAGAGATGCTCGGCCTGGGCGTAGTACGGCTCCATGTCCGAGTAGGCGATCGGCCATGCCGGGGAGGTACCGTCGTGATGCTCGAGCTCGCCGAAGTCCTCCTCCCGCAGGCGGTACAGCGCCGCCCCATAGAGCTTCGTCGCCCCGCCCACGAAGTAGTGCACCTGAGGCGCAAAGGACTCGCCGTCGGAGTAGTACCACGTGTCGGGCGAGACATAGCGGCCGTCGACGAAGACATCCTGAGCCCGCCAGTTCTGCGGCTCGCGCCGCAGCCAGCCACCCCGCTCGAGCAGCAGAATCCGCTTGCCCGACGGCGCCAGATGATGAACCAGGGTGCCGCCGCCGGCGCCGCTGCCGATCACGATGACGTCATAGCTGTCGGTCATGCGCCAATCTCCTCGAGACGCTCGGCCAGGATGATTCGCGCCGCGGCCTCGACCAGTGCGAGGTGCGAGAACGCCTGGGGGAAGTTGCCGAGGTGCCGGCCGGTGTCGACGTCGAACTCCTCCGCGTACAGTCCGAGCGGCGAGGCGACCTTGACCAGGCGCTCCATCAGATCGCGCGCGCGCTGCATCTCGCCGATGACCGCCAGCGCCGAGACCAGCCAGAAGGAGCAGATGACGAAGGTGCCCTCCTTGCCCGACAGCCCGTCGTCGGTCTCGTCGGTGCGGTAGCGCAGCACGAACCCGTTCTCGGTCAGCTCGTCGGCGATGGCCAGCACGCTGGCCCGCAGCCGCGGATCATCCCCCGGAAGGAACCCGAAGATGGCGGCCAACAGCGTCGAGGCGTCCAGCGAATCGGTGGCGTAGTGCTGGCGCAGCACGCCCCGCGCGTCGACGCCGTGCTCGAGGATGTCGGCCTTGATCTCCTCGGCGGTCTGGCCCCAGGTGGCCGCCAGGGCCGGCTCGCCGCGGATGTGGGCGAGCCGTGCGGCGCGGTCCATCGCGACCCAGCACATGAGCTTGGAGGAGACGTACTGCTGGGGCTTGCCCCGCGCCTCCCAGATCCCCTGGTCGGGATTGCGCCACACCGCCGTGGCGCACTCGGCCTGCGCCTGGATGAGCGGCCACAGCCGTCGCGGCAGGCGCTGGCTGCGCTGGGCGTGGAGCAGGACGGAATCGAGCGCGGCGCCGAACACGTCGTTCTGGCGCTGGTCAAACGCGCCGTTGCCGATCCGGACGGGGCGCGCGCCGGCGTAGCCGGAGAGATCCTCCCGCAGCGTCTCGGTCAGATCACGCCGCCCGTCGATCCCGTACATGATCTGCAGGGCGCCGTCCTCGTTGCGCTCGAGGTCGGCGATGAACTGCATGAACTCATCCGCCTCCCAGTCGAGGTTGAGGTAGTGCAGCGCCTGCAGCGTGAACGTGGAATCGCGGATCCAGGTGAAGCGGTAATCCCAGTTGCGCTCGCCGCCTGGCGTCTCGGGCAACGAGGTGGTCAGCGCGGCCACAGTGGCGCCGGTGGGCATGTAGGTCAGGCCCTTGATCGCCAGCGCCGAGCGCGTGATGAGCGGCCCCAGCTCATGGTCGGGGATCCGCGCCCGCGTCAGCCAGTTGCGCCAGAAGGTGGTGGTGGCCTTGAGCTGATCGAACGCCTCCTGCGCCGTCTCGGGAAGGTGGGCCTCCTCGGCCCAGGCCAGCGCGCAGTACACCGCCTCGCCTTCGCGCAGCACGTGGCGCGCCCGGGCCCGGCCGCCCTCGATGCCGATCAGCATGTCGGTCTGCAGCCGCAGGGTCTGCTGCGCTCCGCCGGCCTCGGCACGATGCCGGTCGTCAGAGAGCGTCCAGTCCGCGGGCACCCGCCCGTAGTCGAAGGCCGGCTCGCAGACGAGGTCGATCTCGACGCTGCCCTCCACGCAGTACGCGGTCCGGACGAGCACGTGCTCGGCGTCCTCGTCGGCCGGCGGACGGCTGTGCGGCGTGGTCGTGTCCTCGCCCCGGCGCGGGCCCATCGTCAGCGAGTCGCGCACGGTGGCCCAGCCCGTCGGCGTCCGCCACGACGTCAGGAGCGAGTTCGTCCCTGGCTCATAGGCCCGTTCGCTGGGCACGGTGATGCCGAAGGGGCCGAAGCTGAAGCCGCCCGCGCCCCGGTCCAGCAGCGCCCCGAAGACGCTGGGCGAGTCAAACCGCGGCACGCACAGCCAGTCCACGGTCCCGTCGGGCGCGACAAGAGCGCCGGTGTGGCAGTTGGAGAGGAAGCCGTAGCTCGCGATCGGGGTGAACGGGGACGGCGCCGCCGCACTCTGCGGCGCCCCGGCCGCGGACGGCGCCTTGGGGGCGGCATGACCGTCGCGCTGCACGCTCTTTCTGACCTTGGTCGTGCTCATGCCGCCACCCAGGGGTGATGCCAGCGGCCGTATCCGCTGAGGACATCGTCGGCCTCCGCGGGCCCCCACGAACCCTTCGCGTAGGGGTGGACAGGCGGGGGATGCTCGAGCAGGGGCGCCATCACCCGCCAGCACTCCTCCACCCCGTCCTGGCGGGTGAAGCGCTTGCTGTCGCCGATCAGGGCGGCGTGCAGGAGGACCTCGTAGGGAGTCGGACCCTCGCCGCCCTCCTGGGCGAACTCCATGTCGAGGTTGATCTGCTCGGGCTCGATCGCCTCATGGCGCTGGGCATCGACCAGCAGCCGGATCCCCGTCGCCGGATCCATCTTGACCACCAGCTGGCTGGGCTCGGGCGCCCGCGACCAGCCCATGAAGCCCAGCCTCGGCGGCCGGCGGAACACCACGCGCAGCTCGGTCTGGGTGACGGCCAGGCACTTCCCCGTCCGGATGAAGAAGGGCACGCCCGACCAGCGCCAGTTGTCGATCTCCAGGCGCAGGGCGGCGTAGGTCTCCGTGGTCGAATCGGGCGCGACTCCGTCGATGGACCGGTAGCCCTCATACTGGCCCCGCACGTAGTGCGCGGGGTCAGCGGCCGGCATCGCCCGGTAGGCAGCGACCAGCGCATCCTTGAGCACATCGGCGTCACCGGAGGACGGGACCTCCATCGCGGCCGCGGACACCACCTGCATGATGTGGTTGACGACCACGTCGCGCAGAGCGCCGACCGGGTCATAGAAATGCCCGCGGTCCTCGACGCCGAAGCTCTCGGCCATCGTGATCTGCACCGAGGAGACGTAGTTGCGGTTCCAGATCGGCTCGAACATCGCGTTGGCGAACCGCAGGTAGATGACCTCTCCGATGCCCATCTTGCCCAGGAAGTGATCGATCCGGTACAGCTGGGACTCGTCGATGTACTGGTGGATCTCCGCCGCCAGCTCCTGTGCTGAGGCGAGGTCGTGACCGAAGGGCTTCTCCACCACCACGCGGCCGGTCTTGGTCAACCCGGCCTCGGTCAGCCCCCTGATCACCCGCCCGAACAAGAACGGCGGGATCTCGAGGTAGAACACCGGGCAGCGGGCCTCGCCGAGGGCCCGACCGACCCGCTCGTAGGTGTCGGCCTCGCCGAAATCCCCGCTCACGTATGACATGCGGGCAGACAGTCGATCAAACACCTCATCCTCGACATCGGTGCCGCAGTTCACGATCGCGTCCCGGGCGTGGCTGCGGAGATCGTCCGCGGACCAGTCACTGACGGCGACGCCGACGATGGGGCACGTCAAAAGACCCCGCTGCTCCAACCGGTAGAGC
The DNA here is from genome assembly GCA_036497165.1 of Solirubrobacteraceae bacterium. GTDB lineage: Bacteria > Actinomycetota > Thermoleophilia > Solirubrobacterales > Solirubrobacteraceae > Palsa-465. The sequence goes on along the minus strand of DASXJW010000204.1, from coordinate 486 downwards.
GAGTTGAAGGTCATCACCTTGGCGAGGTCACCCGTGATCCCGAAGATCACGAACACGTCCGCCACCTGCTGACCTCCGTCCCCGCTCCGAGTCGCGGCCGGGCGAGGTTCGACGGCAGTGCTCATGTGCGCATCCCTTGTTCGTGTGCAGACCAGCCCGCCCATGCTCCACGAGGGGCGGCGCGGGGCATCACCCCATCCGGGTGAATCGTCTCAGTCAGCCTGCGGCGGCCGGGCCGGCGGCCGGCGCCGCCACGGCGGCGTCGTCGTCCCAGTTGATCTCGGCCGCATCGCCGCGGTCGAGCACGTGGGGCCCGCCGGTCTTCGAGAAGCCGTCCCACGCCCAGTCCACGAAGGTCTCGATCTTGGCCTTGGTGCCCGTCATCAGGCTGGCGTGAACCCCGAGCCACGCCATGTGCGCCAGCTCGCCGTGGATCTCGTGGTGATGCTTGCCGACCTCGGCGATCGCCGCGCCGCGCCCGATCAT
>DASXJW010000203.1:0-8942 GCA_036497165.1 Solirubrobacteraceae bacterium | reverse complement strand
CGGCCCCGAGCAGGTGGCGCCCGCCAGCGAGCTGCGCTGGCTGATGGCGTCGGACGTGTGCAAGCACTGCACCGAGGCCGCTTGCCTCGACGTGTGTCCCACGGGCTCGCTGTTCCGGACCGAGTTCGGCACCGTCGTGGTGCAGGAGGACATCTGTAACGGGTGCGGTTACTGCGTGCCTGCGTGCCCGTACGGTGTCATCGATCAGCGCAAGGAAGATGGGCGCGTGTGGAAGTGCACGCTGTGCTACGACCGCCTCAAGGACGACAAGACGCCCGCCTGCGCCCAGGCCTGTCCCACCCACTCCATCCAGTTCGGCGAGCTCGAGGACCTGCGCGATCGCGCCGAGCAGCGGCTGGCCAAGCTCCAGGACGCCGGCCAGAGCCGGGCCCAGCTCTACCTCGCCGACGAGGACAACGGGGTGGGCGGAGCCGGCGCGTTCTTCCTCCTGCTCGACGACCCCGAGGTGTATGGGCTGCCGCCGGACCCGGTGGACACCGTGCGCGACCTCGGCTCGATCTGGGCGGCCGCCGGCGCCGCGGCCGGCGCACTGGCCGTGGGACTCGCCGCGGCCGTATTCGGGAGCCGGCGGTGAGCGAGACGGCGGTGACCGAGACGGCGGTGAGCGAGCCGCGCTCCTACTACGGGCAGCCAATCCTCCAGGAGCCGACCTGGACCTGGGAGATCCCCGCCTACCTGTTCGCCGGCGGCCTGGCCGGCGCCTCTGCCGGGCTGGCCTACCTGTCCTCGGTACGCGGTGATCAGGTGACGGCAAAGCGCGCCTGGACCGCCGCGCTGGCCGGCATCGCGGCCAGCCCTCCCCTGCTCATCTCCGATCTCGGACGCCCCGAGCGCTTTTACCAAATGCTCCGCATGTTCAAGGTGACCTCGCCGATGAGCATGGGGTCGTGGATCCTGTCGGTGAGCGGGTCGACGACGGCGATCGCAGCTGCCAACGCCTGGCTCGGGCTCTTCCCCCGGCTCTCGCGCATCGCCCGGCCTGTCGCGGCCGTGTCGGGCCTTGCACTGTCCACCTACACCGGCGCGCTGGTGACCAACACGGCCGTTCCGGTGTGGCACGAGGCGCGCACGACCATACCGTTCGTCTTCGCCGCCGGGGCGGCGCTGAGCGCCGGCGCCGCCACCACCCTGGGCGCGGCGCCCGACCGGGTCGCCGCCGCCCGACACCTCGCCGTTGGGGGATCTCTGGCCGAGCTCACCGCCCACACCGCCATGAAGCGCGGCCTGGGCGTGCACGCCGAGGTCTACAAGCAGGGCGCCGCCCAGCGCTTCGAGCAGGTCGCCCGCGCCGGGCTGGCCGCCGGCACCGCCCTCATGCTCGGCCCCGCCCGGCGGTCGCGCGTTGCCGCCACCGCCGCGGGGGCGCTGATGCTGACCGGCGCGGTGGCCACCCGCTGGAGCATCTACAAGGCGGGCTTCATCTCCGCCGCCGATCCCAAGTACGTGGTCGGACCGCAGCGGGCCGGCATCAGGGCCGGAGAGCGTCCCGGCGGGGCGCGGACCGAGCCCCGAGCCAGGTCTACGCCGGCAGCCTGAGCGGCGAGATGTCCGCAGCTGCAACTGCGGCCCACTCTCGACGGCTTACGACGCGCGGCCTGCGGGCAGTGTTCACCCGGTGACCGGGCGCCTCGTCATCCTCGATGTCAACGGGACGCTCACCGACCCCGCGGCGATCGGTGCGCCCTGGCGCCGGGAGGACATCGGTGACGCCATCCTCGACCGCGCCGTCCACACCGCGATGGCCGTCGCTCTGCTCGGCCCCGACGCCCGGCCGTTCTCCGATCATCTGCGCGCGGCGATCGAGGTCACGGTGGCGCAGGAGGGCCTGGACCCCAGCGGGATCGACGCCGCCGCTGAGAGCGCCCGCCGCCTGCCGGCGCGCCCGGACGCGGCTGCCGCGCTGGCGACGCTCGCCGGCGCCGGCCACCGCCTGGTCGCGCTCACCAACTCAGGCGCCGAGGCGGGCCGGGCGACGCTGACCGCCTGCGGGCTGCTCGATCGCGTCGACGAGGTGCTCGGAGTCGACGCCGTCGGGCGGTTCAAGCCTCATCCGGCCGTCTACGAGTACGCCCTGGACCATCTCTGCGTGCGGCCCGCTGACGCGCTCCTGCTCGCCACCCACCCGTGGGATCTCGCCGGCGCCGCCCACGCGGGCATGTCCACGGCGTGGGTCAGCCACGGCGCCCGGATGTGGCCCGCCGTGTTCCCGCGCCCCGGCCTCGAGGGCGCGACGCTGCGCGATCTGGCACAACTGATGGCGTGACCTGCACAGGGCATCAGCCCCCACCGTCCGACCTCGCCGGCCGGTTTGGCAAGCGCGCGGACATGGTCATCCACGAGGCAGAGCCGTTCAACGCGGAGACCAGCCCGGCCGCCCTCAGGGAAGACGCGGTGACGCCCGCGGACGCCTTCTATGTCCGCGACCACGGCCCCGTGCCCGAGATCGATCCCGACCGCTGGCGGCTGCAGGTGAACGGTCGCGTCGAGCGCGAGCTGTCGCTCTCCCTGGCCACCCTGCGCGAGGCCTTTCGCGAGCGCGAGGTGACCGCCACCCTGCAGTGCGCGGGTAACCGCCGCGCGGGGCTGATCGCGGTCCGCGACATCCCCGGTGAGGCCCCGTGGGGGCCGGGCGCGACCGGCACCGCCGTCTGGACCGGCGTGGCGCTGGCCGACGTACTGGAGCTCACCGGCCCACTGGCCGATGCCGGCCACGTCGGCTTCGAGGGCGCCGACACCTCCGCCGAGGCCTCGCCGCAGCAGCGCTTCGGGGGGTCGGTGCCGCTCGCCAAGGCCCGTCGGCCGGAGGTCCTGCTCGCGTGGGCGATGAACGGCCGCCCGCTCCCGGCGGTCCACGGGGCGCCCCTGCGCGTCGTCGTGCCGGGCTACATCGGCGCACGTTCGGTCAAATGGCTCGAGCGCATCGAGCTGCGCACGGAACCTTGGAGCGGTTACTTCCAGCACGTCGTCTACCGCCTCCTGCCCCCCGAGGGCCGGCCCGGCCCGGGTGAGGGCATGCCGCTCGGGCTGGTGGCGCTCAACTCCGATGTCCTGTCGCCGGTGGAGGGCCAGACCGTCGCGGCCGGCCCGCTGGAGGTGCGCGGCTATGCCTTCGCCGGAGGAGAGCGACACGTCGCCCGCGTCGACGTCTCCATCGACGGAGGCGTCACCTGGTCGCAGGCCGATCTGCTCGACGACCTGGGGCCGTGGGCATGGCGCCACTGGCGAACCACGCTGGAGCTCTCGCCGGGGGTGTGCGAGATCATCGTCCGTGCCTGGGACTCCTCCGCCGCCACGCAGCCTGACGACGAGGCGGGCCTGTGGAACCCCAAGGGGTACGTCAACAATGCCCGGCCGCGCCTCCGCGTCCGGGTGGCGCAATCGGACTGAGACCGCAGTTTTCGCAAGTTTGGGCGCCGGCCGTCGTTGTGGAGCCATGACGCGGTAACCACACGTTCGCGGAGGTAGGACGTGATCGAATCGATGCTGACCGGCATGGACGCTCCCGGGGGGACATCAGTGTGTTTTTCATCGCTTGAGATCAGCGAGAGCGAGGGCGCCGGCGGGGCGGTGCGCGTGGCCCTGGCCGGCGAGCTGGACCTGTCGGGCACGGCTCGCGTGAGCGCGCGGCTCGACGAGTTGCGGCGATCGCGCCGGCGCGTCCGGCTGGACCTCTCGGCGCTCGAGTTCATCGACTGCAGCGGCATGGGCGTCATCCTCGCCGCGCTCGCCGATGCGCGCGCCGACGGCTGGGCGCTCGAGGTGGAACGACAGGTGAGCCCGCTGACGGCGCGCGTCATCGCGCTCGCCGAGCTCGGGCCGGCGCTCTGGCCGGCGGACGGAGGCGTCAGTCCGGCGGCGTAGCCGTCTGACGCCCCCGGCGCTTCTACAGTCACAGCCCATGCTGATCGCTACCCATGACGGCTCCTTCCACGCCGATGAGGTGTTTGCCGTCGCCGCTCTGATGCTGCTCGGCGAGCCGGTGGAGGTGATCCGCACGCGCGACCGCGTGGCGCTCACGCGCGCCGACCTGCGCATCGATGTCGGCTTCCGCTACGACCCCGCCACCGGTGACTTCGACCACCATCAGCGCGATTTCGACCGCGTCCGCGACAACGGCGTGCGCTACGCGTCGTTCGGCCTGATCTGGCAGGAGGTAGGCGGCCGCGTGTGCGACGGCGACCAGGAGGTGGCCGATGCTGTCGACGCCAGCCTGGTGCAGGGCGTGGACGCCAACGACACCGGCCAACAGCTCACAGAGTCCCTCATCGACGGCGCCGCTCCGCTGACCGTCAACGGCGTCGTCGGCGGCTTCAACCCCCGCTGGGACGAGACCGTGACGCCCGAGCAGGAGCGCCTGCGCTTCGACGAGGCGACGGATCTCGCCCGCGGCATCCTGGCCCGCGAGGTCCTCTCCGCTGCGGCGGGCCGCCGCGCGGCCCGCGTCGTGCAGGAGGCGATCGCCACCGCGACCGACCCGCGTCTCATCGAGCTGCCGGTCAACGCTCCCTGGAAGCAGGTGCTGGTGCCCGGGGCGCCCGAGGCCCTGTACGTGATCTACCCCAAGCGCCAGGGCTTCGGCCTCGAGGCCGTCCCCCGCGAGCTGGGCTCGTTCGAGAGCCGCCGCGACCTGCCCGCGGCCTGGGGTGGGCTCGAGGGTGACGATCTCGTCGCGGTCACCGGTGTTCCCGATGCGCTGTTCTGCCACGCCAAGCGCTTCCTGGTGGTGGCCGCGTCGCACGAGGGCATCGAGCAACTGGCGAGGCTCGCCCTGGCTCAGGACTAACCATCTAGTGTTGCGGCGGTGATCTTCCGCCAGCTCATCCACGACGACCTCGGCTGCGCGTCCTACTTCGTCGGGGATGAGAAGGCGGGGCTCGTGGCCGTGGTGGACCCCAAGCTCGACATCGACGAGTACCTGTCGCTCGCGCGCTACATGGGCGTCCACATCGAGCACATCCTCGAGAGCCACAACCATGCCGACCACGTCTCCGGCCATGGCCGCCTGGCGGCCGCCACCGGGGCCACCATCCACATCCATCGCCTCGCCTCCCCTGACTACGCCCACGAGGCCTTCGACGACGGCTGGGAGCTGCGACTCGGCCGCGTCACCGTCAGGGCGCTCCACACCCCCGGGCACCGTCCCGAGCACACCGCGTTTGCGCTGATCGACGCGGGCCGCGGCCCCGAGCCCTGGGCGGTGCTGAGCGGCGACAGCCTGTTCGTGGGCGACATCGCCCGGCCAGACCTCGCGGTCGACAGGCAGGAGGGCGCGCACGGCATCTACCGCTCGCTGCACGAAAAGCTGCTCGCTCTTCCCGACACCTGCGAGGTGTGGCCCGCTCACCTGGGCGGATCGCTGTGTGGTGGCCCGGGGATGGACATGAAGGTTTCCTCCACCATCGCGTACGAACGCGAGCACAACGCGCTGCTGCGTGTTACCGACGAGGACACCTTCGTGGCGCAGACCACCGCGGGCCTCGGTCCGCAGCCGCCGAACTTCCAGGCCATCGTGACGCTGAACCGCGGGCCGCTGGAGCACCACCGGGCCAGCCCCGAGCCCCTGACCCCCCGCCAGGTGCTGCGGCTGCAGGACGACGGGGCCCAGCTGGTCGACGTGCGCACCGACCTCCAGTTCGACGACGCGCATATCCCGGGCGCCATCTGCAATCCCGCGGTCCGCGCCGGCTTTGGCACCAAGCTCGCGTGGGTCACCGACCGCGAGCGCGACGTGGTGCTGATCGGCCGCGACGACGAGGACGCCAGGCATGCGGCCGCGCTTGCCGCCTCCATCGGCGTGACGCGCATCGCCGGCTACCTCGCCGGCGGGATGACGAGCTGGCGCGAGGAGAAGCGCGCCACGGCCGGGGTTCGCCGGCTCGACGTGGCCGGCCTGCACGACGTGGCCGCCGGGGTCCAGGTCCTGGACGTGCGGGAGCGGACCGAATGGGATGAGGGGCACATTCCGGGATCCGTCCACACCCCGTACCACGACATCACCGCGATCCCCGCCGAGCTGGACGCAGACGCGCCGATCGCCGCGATCTGCTCCTCGGGCCAGCGCAGCGCGGTCGCGGCCTCCCTGCTGCTGCGTGCCGGTGCCCGCCACGTCATCCACGTGGCCGACGGCGGCGTGGGCACCTGGGGCGAGCACGGCTGGCCGCTCCAGCCGTCGTAAGGCTCAGGCGCCGCCGTAGGTGACCACAAGGTCGGTCAGCACGCCCAGGAGGAAGCCGGCCGCGAGCAGGTAGAGGCCGAGCGTCCGATGCCCGTACCGGCGCATCCCGTTCCAGATCTCGCCGATGACGTAGAGGATCGCCCCGCCGGCGAGAGCGTAGAAGCACAGCTCCAGCGGATCGGAGTGCACCTGGTAGCCGACGATCGCGCCCACGAGCGTCGGGCCGCCCCCGATGAGCCCGGCCAGCCCGAGCCACGCCCACGAGGGCCGGATGGTCCCCAGGGGGCCGACGATGCCGAACCCCTCGGTCGCGTTGTGCAGCGAGAACCCGATGACCAGCACGGTGGCGAGCCCGATGGCTCCGGTCTTGGCCGACACGCCGATGGCCAGGCCCTCGGCGAAGTTGTGCAGCCCGATGGCCACGGCGACGCTCATGCCGGTGGCCATGGCGGCCTGCCGCACGGCCGCTTGATGCTCGGCCAGCGCGCCCTCGCCGATCTCGGCGGTCGCGTCGCCCCCCACGATCGGCGCCGGGGGGCGCGACCGGCGTAGCCGCCGTTCCACCGTGGCGATCCCCGCGGTGCCGACGACGAAGCCGAGGGCGAGCAGGCCGAACAGCCCCGCCACGTGACCGAAGCTGGCCCGATGATCCTTGAAGTCGTTCAGAGCGCCTTCGACGATCTGCTGGGCATGGGCGCTGACGTCGACGAAGATGAAGGCCAGAATCCCGACGGACAGCATGGCCAGCGCCACCCGCAGTCGTTGATCGAGCCGCTGGACGCGTCCGGCCGGCAGACCGAGGTAGATCGTGAACCCGGCGATCGTGCCGAGCAGAACCGTCTCGCCGAACCCCATCAGGATCTCGCTGGGTGATCGTCGGTCATTAGGGCTCCCTAAGTTCTACCACAGCAGTCGGGATTGGGCGGCGGTAGCACTCATCCGGTTGAGGTGATGCATCCGGACGTAGGCTGGCTCAGCCTTCGGCGGCCGTCCGCGAAGGGCCGGCAACGCGTCCCGAGAGGATCATCCTGAGCTCCACCACGCATCCCGAGCCGGCGTCGGCTGGGCGCGGCCCCGCCCCGAGCGGCGAGCCCTCCCGCCACGCCGTCCTGGTCGCGGGCGAGTCCGCGGAGCGTGGACGCGCGGCGCGGCAGGCGGTGCCGCGCTCCGCTCACGGTGACTGGTCGCCCGCGGCCGATCGCCCTGACCCGATCGCGGTCCTGGACTCGCAGGCCGCCACCCGCCTGCAGGATCTCGTTCCGATCCGCTACGGGCGGATGCTCGTCTCCCCGTTCACCTTCTACCGCGGCGCCGCTGCGGTCATGGCGGCCGATCTGGCCCGTACCCCCGACTCCGGCATCATCGTGCAGGCATGCGGCGATGCCCACATCTCGAACTTCGGCGGCTTCGCCGCCCAGGACCGCCGGCTCGTCTTCGGCCCCAACGACTTCGACGAGACGCTGCCCGGTCCGTGGGAATGGGACGTCAAGCGCATGGCGGCGAGCGGGGAGATCGCCGGCCGCGACATCGGCCTTCCCGCGGATTGCTGCCGGGCCCTCGTGACCGACTGCGTGCGCGAGTACCGCGAGGCGATGCGCGAGTTCGCCCGCGAGAGCCATCTCGACGTGTGGTATGACCGTTTAGCCGCCAGCGAGCTCGTCGAGCGATTCGGGGGACGGCTGGGCCGCAAGGGCCGGATCCTGTTCGCCAAGCCGTTCGCCAAGGCGCGTGGCAAGACGAGCCTGCGCGCGGTCGAGAAGCTCACCGAGCGCGTCGACGGCGAGCTGCGCTTCCGGCGCGTGCCGCCGCTGCTCGTACCGCTTCGCGAGCTGGTCGACCCCGACGACGCCCGGCGCGATATCGACATCGTCGGGACCGCCATCGACCGGTACACCGAGACACTCGACGAGGACCGCCGGTACCTCTTCGCGTCCTACCGTTTCGTCGACATGGCCCGCAAGGTGGTGGGCGTGGGCAGCGTGGGCACCCGCGCCTGGGTGCTGCTGTTCACGGGCCGGAAGGGACGCGACCCCCTGGTGCTCCAGATGAAGGAAGCCCAGGCGTCGGTGCTCGAGACCCACCTCGGCGCCAGCGCGTTCGCAAACCACGGCGAGCGGGTCGTGCGGGGCCAGCGGCTCTCTCAGGCGGCGATCGACGTCTTTTTGGGGTGGCAGCGCAGCGTCGGTCTGGACGGCAAGGAGCACGACTTCTACATGCGCCAGCTCTGGGATTGGAAGGCGTCGATCGACCTGACGCGGATGACCTACCGCGGCCTGCACGCTTACACGCGCGCGTGCGGGTGGTCCCTGGCCCGGGCCCACGCCCGGTCGGGTGACCGGCTGGCCATCGCCGCCTACCTGGGAGCCGGCGTGGCCTTTGACCGGGCGATGGCCCGCTTCTCGGCCGCCTACGCCGATCAGAACGAGCTCGACCACAGGCGGCTCGCCGACGCGGCCGCCACCGGAGAGGTCACGGCTCTCGCTGGGGTGTGAGGAGGAGGGGGCCTTGGGTGACAGGCCGTTCGAGGCTGCCGGGCGCGCTCAGCGCTGCGCGTTGAGCTGCTGGGCGACCTCGACCACCGCGGTGCGCTCGTAGAAGTCGACGGCCACGATCGCCCCGCTGATGTGGCGCTCCCGCGTGCAGCGCATGATCCGGGCACGCAGCACGGCGGTGCGGCCGATCTGGGCGTTGATCGCCGGGCTGGGCGGGAAGGGCGGGATCCAGTGGTTGAGCAGGAGCAGCGGGC
>DASXJW010000202.1:0-19581 GCA_036497165.1 Solirubrobacteraceae bacterium | reverse complement strand
TCCTCGCTCAGATCCTCTGGGCTCATGCTGGGTCTCCTCTCAATGCGACGCCGGCACTGACCTGGGCCATCGTCGTCTCATAGGCACGGTCGAATTCCTGCTCGATGGGCAGGTTGCGCAGCTTCTCCGACAGGATCTCGGCGCCCCACGGTCCGGGATAGCCGGCCCGATGCAGGGCGCCGACGTAGCCCGGGATGTCGAACTCGCCCTCGCCGGGGAGCTCGCGGTGGTTGATGACCTCGTCGAGCTTGTCCTCCATGTATTCCTGCTGCCCGTCGGACAGCTCCACCCAGGCCAGGTGCTCGGCGGGGATCGCGGCCAGTCGCTCGGGATCGATCTGCAGCTTGCCCATGTGCCAGGTGTCGATGGCCAGGCCGCCGTTGGGCCGGTCGGCCTCGGCGACCAGGCGCAGTCCGGCGTCGAGGGTGCCGACGTTGGGATCGAACGGGATGATCTCGTAGGCGACCCTGGCGTCGGTGTGCTGGGCGGCGTCGTCGCAGAGCGCGGCGTACTCCTCGATCACCCGGTCCAGCGGGCACGGCGTCTCGGGGATGTTGCCGACCTTGATGTGGTGAGCGTCGAAGGCGGCCGCGGTCTCAAACAGCTGCCGGCGCATCGCGTCTGACGCCTGGCGCTGAGGGGTGCCGGGGTCGGTGAAGAAGTCGGCGAGGAACTCGACCTCGAGGTACTCGAGACCGTGGTCGCGAAACACCTTGGCCATCTCCTGCAGCGTGGTCGTCTCCAGCTGGTGCTCGACGTCGGTGTGCCACAGCCCCAGGCCGCTGAACCCCACGCGCTGCGCATGAGCGCAGCGGTCCGCCCAGCTGAAGGTGCTCCACTCGCGTCCGAAGTGGACCTTGACGGGACCGCTCACCGTCCAGTACGTCGCCATCACGTCGATCTCGCCCACCGGCTCTCCTGTTCCTCGTTGCTCAGAGCCGAAAGCCAAGCTACCGCCGGCCACCGGAGGCGTCCAGTCGCAGCGCGCAGGGTGTCTTGTCGATGAGCGCGCGGACCGCCCTAGCCCCGGTTCAGGATCTCGAGTAGACGGTCGGCCTCGTAGCGCGGGGTGTCGCTGATCCGGTCGCGCGTCATGCGGACCGTCCTGATCCCCACCTTGAGGTTCTCGCTGTCGCGCTCGCGATCATCGACGAACGAACTCCGCTCACGATGAAACGCCCAGCCATCGAGTTCGACGATGACCTTCTGCTGCGGGAAGTACGCGTCCACCTCGCGCCCGTTGACCTTGACGTTGATCAGAGGAGTGGGCAGGCCGAACGCTTTGATGAAGGCGAGGAATTCGTCCTCGAACGTGGAGCGCGTGGGGTTGGCGGGGTCTTGGGCGAACGGCTTGAGCCGATTGGTGCCGAGGTGAAAGGGGTTGCGGGCGATCACGTCGTCGAGCGTGGCCAGGTGCAGGTGGCCGCTGAGGCGCGCGTCGTTGACCATGCGGGTCAGCTGCTTGGTGGTAAGGCGGGGCGCCATGTCCAGGATGGTGCGTTCGGGGCTGGTGATGGGGACGCCGCGTTGGCTTCGGATGTCGCGGGGCTTTAACGACGGGCAACGATGGGTGAGGATCTGGCGTGGTCGGCGATCTCCTTTCGCAAGGGTCACCTCTGGTGGTGACTCCCAATACCGGAGAAATCCCCAGAGGTAGGCGGCCGAGGCGTGGCTGAGGGCCGCATGTGGGCCGCAGGCCAGGACGGCTGCGGCTGCCAGTGCCGGCGGGTCGGTGCGCGCCGGGGGGATCGCGTAGACGCCGGGGTAGCGCGTCACGAGCGCACCCGACTTCACGCGCGCGCCGATCGCCCCGCTGCCCAGGCCAACCTCCAGCAGCTGGGTTCGCGTCACGTGCCCGTGCTGCTGCCGCGCGCGCTCCCGAATCGCGGCCTCCCGAGGCGCCTGGGAGATTCTTCCAACGTCGTTAGAACTATCTCCCACACCTATTAAGAGCCCGCGGGGTGGCCAGATTCACCCCCCTTCAATGCCGATTTCTCGCGCTGCAGAGCTACGCCAACGCGTGGGCGATGGCGTCCAGCGCCGCCACCAGCTCATCGGTCCGACTCAGCCACGGCGAGTGATCGGTGTCGATCTCGATCACCGGGTCGCACCCGGCGCCGGCGGACATCAGCGACTGCAGCGGCGGGCGGATGGCGCGGTCCTGCAGGCACCGCACATAGGCGCGCGGCAACGCGTCAAACGCGGCGGTGTCGTCGCCCGCCACGAACGGCTGAGTGAACGGGATCACCGGCTGGCGCTCGCGCCGCGGCAGCGCCCACTCGATCTGCTCCGGGGTGCAGCAGTGATACAGCGCCTCGGGCGCGGCCTCGGAGGGCATGGTCGCCACCGGCGGATCCCCCTCGACGACGATGTTGGCCTGCACGGAGTCCCCGGCGGCCTCGGGCAGCTGCGTGATGTCGATCAGCGCCTGGCCGGGCTGGGGCAGGAAGGCCGTCACGTAGACGAGCCCGGCCAGCGCGTCGGGGCGCTGGGCGGCGGCCTGGGTGATGACCATGCCGCCCATGCTGTGGCCGGTGAGGAGCACCGGCCCGTCAAAGGCATCGAGCGCGTTGCAGACCGCGTCGGCATAGCGTGACAGCGTGATCTCCGGCACCGGCGTGCTGTCGGCGCCCTGGCCCGGGAGGTCGATGGCGACCGCCTCGTGGCCCGCGGCGTGCAGCCCGGGCAGAACGCGCTCCCAGCACCACGCCCCGCCCATGGCGCCGTGGATGAGGAGGAAGCGGGCCATCGCGGCGCGCACCCTACAGGGACGGCAGCGGGAGCGCGCAAATCGCGCATCGGCTCGCAAGCGCCGCTGCGCGGATGAGCAAGCCGGTTTGACTTGACGAGAGGCCGTCCCGTATAAGGCTGAGACGATGCCGCCGCATCGGTGGTCGCGGACGACCACAGCGAGGCGCGGCCGAGGAGGGATTTCCGCATGACCACCACGACGGCACAGACCGGCTCATTTCCCAGCCCCTACGCGATCCCGACCCCAGAGGGGTGCGAGGGGTGGGAGGAGATGTACCCCTACTACGCGCTCTTCGACGAGCGGCGGCGCGACTCGGACGAGAACCGGTTCTGGTTCTGGAACTCGATGCACTTCCCGACCCCGCACCCCGCCTTCGACGTCATCTGCATCGACTCGCCCTACCAGGCGGTGGGCTCGTGGCAGAACCGGGTGTTCGCCGTCCCACCGGCGATGGGCATCGACTATCGCGTGGTCAACGGGTACGTCTACATCTCCGGCAACCCGGTCACCGATCCGGACAAGATGGCCGAGCGGGCCGGCTACTTCCAGAAGCGGGCGGGCTACTACTTCGAGAACTGGGCGGAGCTGTACGAAAAGTGGAAGGACAAGATGCTCGCGCTCATCGCCGAGCTCGACGGGCTCGTCGTCCCCGGCCTGCCGGAGTACGAGCCTGACGAGGTGGCCTTCTCCGAGGACCGCAACACCGCGTTCTACGAGGTGCTCAACGCCTACGGCCGCTGCCTGCGCCTGGGCGACCTCATGTGGCAGAACCACTTCGAGTTCCTGCTGCTGGGCTACGGGGCGTACTCCACCTTCGCGGAGCTGTGCAAGACCCACCTGCCCGACATCCCCGATCAGCACATCGCTCAGATGGTCGCCGGGATCGACGTGCTCCTGTTCCGCCCCGATGCCGAACTGCGCCGCCTGGCCGGAGTGGCCATCGAGAAGGGCGTCGACGGCGTCTTCGCCGAAGGCCGCACGCCGGGCGAGATCGAGGCCGAGCTTTCCCAGAGCGATGCCGGACGGGACTGGCTGGACGAGCTCGAGAGGGTCAAGGACCCGTGGTTCAACATGGCCACCGGCGACGGCCTCACCCACTACTACCGCAGCTGGCTGGACGATCCGAGCATCCCCTACGCCTCCATCATCGGCCACATCAACGCCCAGCGGGCCGGCGAGCCGGCCGAGCGCCCCAAGGAGGAGGTGGCACGCGAGCGCGACCGCCTCTCCGCCGAGTACGGCGCGCTGCTTCCCGACGCGGTCCGCGGGCCGTGGAACGACCTGCTGAACCTGTCGCGGACGGTGTTCCCCTACGTCGAGGAGCACAAGTTCTTCTGCGACTACTGGTTCCTCACGCGATGGTGGAACAAGGTGCGAGAGTTCGGCGCGCTGCTGGCCGGCTTTGACTTCCTCGAGGACTCCGAGGACATCTTTCAGCTCAGCCGCCACGAGGTCTCGGTCGCCCTCGATGAGCTCACGCTGACGTGGGCCACCGGCGGCCTCCCGCTCGGCCCCAAGCACTGGCCGCCGATCGTGGCACGGCGCAAGGAACTGCTCGAGCGCCTGGCGCAGTGGACGCCGCCGCCGGCGCTCGGAGTGGCGCCCGCCGAGATCACCGACCCGATGACGATCATGCTGTGGGGCGTGACCACCGAGCGCGTGCGCGAGTGGGCCCGGCACACCGAGGGCGGCTCTGAGCTCAACGGCGCGCCGGCCTCGCCGGGCACGATCGAGGGCCCGGCGCGCGTGGTCCGCTCGGTGCGCGAGATCGCCGACGTCCGCGACGGGGAGATCCTGGTCTGCGGCAGCACATCGCCGGCGTGGGCCCCGATCTTCTCCAAGATCAGGGGCACGGTCACCGACGTGGGCGGCGTCATGTCCCATGCCGCCATCGTCTGCCGCGAATACGGTCTGCCCGCGGTCGTCGGCACCGGCCGGGCCACCTCGCTGATCCGCACCGGCCAGATCATCCGGGTCGACGGGTCGGCGGGAGTGGTGACCCTGGTCGGGGAAGATTGAGGCTATGAGCGCGGCGGAGGCGCAGCACATCCGGGGGCTGGAGGAGCTTCAGGCCGCTGACGCACGGACATTCGGCGGCAAGAGCGCCAGCCTAGGCGAGCTCCTGGGCGCCGGGATCCCGGTGCCCCCGGGCTTTGCCATCTCCACCGCCGTGTCCGGGGAGATGACCGACGCGCTGCACCGCGATATCGCGGCGCGATATGCGGCCATGGGGGAGGGGGCGGCGGTGGCGGTGCGATCGAGCGCGCTCGGAGAGGACAGCGCCGAGGCGACCTTCGCCGGGCAGCAGGACACCTACCTGTGGGTTCGCGGGGCCGACGCCGTGTGCGAGGCCGTGCAGAAGTGCTGGGCCAGCCTTCACAACCCCGAGGCGGTGGCCTACCGCGAGCGCTTCGGCATCGAGAATCCCGCCATGGGCGTCACCATCCAGCTGATGGTCGATGCCGCCACCTCCGGCGTCATGTTCACCTGCAACCCGTTGAGCGGCGATCGCAGCATGGTCGCCATCAACGCCAGCTGGGGCCTCGGCCTCTCCGTCGTCGGTGGCGAGGTGACCCCGGACGACTACCTTGTCAGCAAGGTCACCGGTGAGATCGTGCGCGAGACCATCAGCGACAAGCACATCCAGTACGTGTCCGGCCCCGCGGGAGCGCAGCGCGTCGAGGTCGACGAGGCGCGTCGGCGGGAGCCCAGCCTCAACCACGCGGCGATCGCGCGGCTGATCGAGGTCGGCCGGAGCGTCGAGCGCCACTTCGGCGCCCCCCAGGACATCGAGTGGGCCTTTGACCGCGACGACGAACTGTTCGTCCTTCAGTCACGTCCCGTCACCGCATTGGCCAAGAAGACCGAGGCGCCGGCCCCCCCGAGCTCAGCGATGTCGCTGATCTTCAACAAATTCGGAGCGGGCAGCTAGATGGGCCTCACCGACGCCGACGTCCGCGAGATCCTCCGCATCATCGACGAGTCGGAGGACCTGAATGAGCTCTCCATCGAGACCGACGGCTTCCGCCTCCACGTCCGTAAAGGAGACGTGGCTGCCGATGCACGCTCTGGAGGTGTCCTGCCACGAACACCTCCAGAGCGTGCACCCGCATCCCCCGCAGCGCCTCCGTCTCCTCCGGCGCCGGACGACGGGCTCGTCACCGTCCCCTCGCCGATGCTGGGGACCTTCTACCGGGCCGAGGCCCCCGGGGCGGACCCCTTCGTGGAGCTCGGCGCCACGGTCGAGCCGGACACGACGGTGTGCATCATCGAGGTCATGAAGATGATGAACTCGGTGCCGGCGGGCCTGGGCGGGACGATCGCCGAGATCGTCGCGGAGAACGGGCAGCTGGTGGAGTACGGCGACCCGCTGTTTCGCGTGACCCCCGAGGGATGAGGCGCGTCTTCATCCCCAACCGGGGCGAGATCGCCGTCCGGATCGTCAACGCCTGCCATGCGCACGGTCTCGAGTGCGTGGTCGGCGCCTCCGAGCCCGACATGCAGGGGCTGGCGGCGCGCCTGGCCGATCGGGTGGTGTGCATCGGGCCGGGGCCGGCGTCACAGAGCTACCTGCGCGACGACCTGGTGGTCCATGCCGCGCTGAGCACGCGCTGCGATGCCATCCACCCGGGCTATGGCTTCCTCTCCGAGAGCCCCGCTCTGGCCGACCGCGCGCGCGAGCACGGGCTCACCTTCGTGGGCCCGCCCGCGAGCGCCATGAGGCTCGCCGGGGACAAGCTCGCCGCCCGCGCGGAGGCGGCCCGCGCCGGTGCCCCGGTCCTGCCCGGCGGCGAGGTGGCCAACCCCCAGGAGGCCCGGAGGCTGGCGGCCGAGATCGGCTACCCGCTGCTGGTCAAGGCCGCCGGCGGGGGAGGGGGCCGCGGGATCAAGCGAGTGCATGGCGAGGACGAGCTCGACGGTCTGCTCAGCCTGGCCCGCAGCGAGGCCGGCGCCGCCTTCGGCGACGACCGCGTCTACCTCGAGAAGCTGATCGAGTCCGCCCGTCACGTCGAGGTCCAGATCGCCGCCGACGAGCACGGCGCCGTGCTGCACCTCGGCGAGCGCGATTGCTCGGTCCAGCGCCGCTTCCAGAAGGTCGTGGAGGAGGCGCCCGCCCCGCACCTGCCGGCGTCCACCCGCACGCGATTGCGCGAGGCGGCCGTGGCCTTTGCCGAGCGGATCGGCTATCGCAACCTGGGCACGGCTGAGTTCGTCATCGACGCGGAGACCGGAGAGCCCTACTTCCTCGAGGTCAACTGCCGCATCCAGGTCGAGCATCCCGTGACCGAGGCCATCACCTACCTTGACCTGGTGGGGATGCAGCTCCAGATCGCCTCCGGAAACCGGATGGAGATCGGCCAGGACGACGTCACCTACCACGGCCATGCCGTGGAATGCCGCCTCAACGCCGAGGACCCCGCCCACGGCTACCGCCCGAGCCCCGGGACCCTGTCGCTGTTCGCCGTGCCCGAGCGCCCGGGGCTGCGGGTCGACACGCACTGCCAGGCCGGCAGCGCCGTGCCGCCCTACTACGACTCGCTGCTGGCCAAGCTCATCGGCCACGGCTCCAGTCGCGAGCACGCCATAGATACCCTCATCGAGGCGCTGGAGGACCTCGATGTCGACGGCGTGGAGACCAACCGGACGCTGCTCATCGGCATCATGGGCCACCCCGACTTCCGTGCCGGCCCCGTGACCACCGACTGGCTGGAGCGCGCGCTGCGATGACCCGGACCATCGAGTTCGTCGACACCACCACCCGCGACGGCAACCAGAGCCTGTGGAGCGCCACCGGGCTCACCACGCCCGACGTGCTCGCCATCGCACCGGTGCTCGACCGCGTGGGCTACCACGCCCTGGACTTCACCTCGAGCACCCACATGGCCGTCTCGGTGCGATTTCACCAGGAGGATCCGTGGGAGCGGATCCGGCTGGTCTCGGCGGCGATGCCGCACACGCCACTCGGGATGATCACGACCGGGATGCGCTTCATCTCCTGGGTGCCCGCCGACGAGGAGGTGATGGCGCTCTCCTACCGGCTGGCCGTGCGCAACGGCCTGCGCCGGGTGAAGATCGCCGATCCCTCCAACCAGCCCGATCGCGTCAGGCGGATCGCGGCCATGGCCAAGGCCGAGGGCGTGGAGGAGGTGGTGATCGGGCTCACCTACTCGATCAGCGAGGTCCACACCCACCAGTACTACGCGGACGTTGCCGCGGCGCTGGCCGATTGCCCGGATATGGATCGCCTCTACCTCAAGGATCCCGGGGGCCTGCTCACCGTCGACGCGGTCCGCGAGCTGGCCCCGCCGCTGCTGGCGGCCGCCCGCGGGCGCCCGCTGGAGCTCCACAGCCACTGCACCATCGGGCTGGCGCCGCAGGTCTACGTCGAGGGGGTCAAGGCCGGCTTCGACACCGTCCACACGGCGGCCGGCCCGCTGGGCCGCGGCACCTCGCAGCCCGAGGTGCTGAGCACCGCCCGCAACCTCGAGGCCGCCGGCTTCACGCACGGTCTCGACCTGGTGGCGCAGCAGGCCGTGTCAGACCACTTCGCCCAGATCGCCGCCGCCAAGGAGCTGCCCGCGGGCGCGCCCCGGGAGTTCGACGCCGCCTACTACCGCCACCAGCTTCCCGGCGGGATGGTGACCACGACGCGGCGGATGCTGGCCGAGCTGCGCCGCCCCGAGCTCTTCGACCAGGTCCTGGACGAGGTGACGCGCGTCCGAGCCGAGATGGGCTACCCGATCATCGTCACGCCCGTGTCCCAGTTCATCGCCAGCCAGGCCGCGCGCAACGTGATCGACGGCGAGCGCTGGGTCAACGTGTCTGACGAGACCATCCGCTTCTTCCTGGGCCACTACGGCGATCCTCCGGCGCCGGTCGACCCCGCCATCGCCGACAAGGTCCTCAGCCGCCCCCAGGCGCGCAAGCTCGCGGACCTTGTGCCGATCACCCTCGCGGGGGCCCGCGAGAAGTTCGGGCACCGGATCTCCGAGGAGGATCTCCTGCTGCGCCTGACCATGCCCGCCGAGCAGGTGGACGCGATGGTGGCCGCGCGCGACGGGGCCAACGGCCGCTCGCGTGGCCCACTGCCGGCGGCGCGCCCGGGGCGCGCCCCCCTCGTCACCCTCCTCAAGGAGCTCGAACGCCGCCCGTCGCTGACCAGCGTCGAGATCGAGACCGAGGATGAGCGGGTGGTGTGGCGCCGTGGCTGACAACGGACGCCTGCGCCTCGACGGGGCCCGCGCCTTCATGTTCGACATCGACGGGACGCTGCTGCACCGCGGACCGGACGGGCGCGGGCGACCCCAGCCGGGCGCGGTGGAGGTGCTCGAGCGCATCCGCGCCTCGGGGCGGCCGCTCGTGCTCTTCACCAACGGCAGCCACGTCCCGTCAGCCGTGATCGCGCAGGGCCTGCGCGACGACGGGCTCCACGTCTCAGACGACGAGCTGCTCACCCCGGTGGACAGCGCCACCGCGTGGCTGGCCCGGCACCGCGGACGCCACCCCGTCCACGCCTTCGCCACCGACAGCGTGCGCGACTACATGCGCGCCAACGGCATCGCCCTCACCGAGGGGGAGGACGCTGGTGCGGTGTTCGTGGCCCATCTCCAGGATGTCGCGCTCGCCGAGGTGGAGCGGGCTGCCCGGGCGATCACCAGCCGTGGCGCACCGCTGTTCACCTCCAGCTACGTGCGCGGCTATGCCGGCGCCAACGGGATCATCTTCAGTCGCGGGGCGATGATCACCGCCGCCATCGCCAAGGTCTCGGGGGCGCGACCGCGCGTGCTGGGCAAGCCGTCACGGGCGGCGGTGCAGGCCCTCCAGAACCGGCTCGGGGTGCCCGCCCCCGACATCGCCGTGGTCGGCGACGACCTCGGCATGGACGTCGCCCTGGGCAAGCTCGGAGGGTCCTCGACCGTGCTGGTGCGCAGCGGCATCAGCGGGCAGATCGACCTCGAGTCGGTCCCGCACCGGCGGCGTCCGGACGCCGCCATCGACGGCGTCGCGGACCTGCTGGGCTTCCTCTGAGAGCCCGGGGCCGCGCCCGTGGTCGCTAGGTGCGCACCTTGGCGCGGGCGACGTCGGCGTCGCGGATGGCGCGCCACACCGTCTCGCCGTTGGCCGGCATCGGGAGGTGGCGCACGCCGAGGTGGGCCAGCGCGTCGATCACCGCGTTGTGGACCGCCGGCGTTGCGCCGATCGTCCCCGACTCGCCGATCCCCTTGGCCCCGAGCGGATTGACCGGCGTGGGCGTCTCCATCTGGATGCGCTCGAACGAGGGCAGCTCGGCCGCGGTGGGGATGCAGTAGGTCACCAGGTTGCCGTGCTGGGGGTTGCCGTCGGAGTCATAGCGGACCTCCTCGTAGAGCGCCTGCGCGATTCCGGCGGCCAGGCCTCCGTGCACCTGACCGTCGGCCACGAGTGGGTTGATGATCCGTCCGGCGTCGTCGCAGGCGATCATCCGCTTCAAGCGGACGGCGCCCGTCTCCGTGTCGACCTCGACCACGGCGACGTGCGCGCCGAAGGGGAAGGTCGGCGTGTCGGGCTGGAAGTCGGTCTCCGCGCTGAGCTCGGCCAGGCGGCCGTCCGCGAGCAGGCGGCCGGCCAGCTCCGCCCAGCCCAGCGAGGGCTCGGCCGATCCGGCGACGTGGAAGCTCCCCGTGTCGAGGTCGAGCACCATGTCCTCAGGGCTGGCCTCCAGGGAGTCGGCGGCCAGCTGCTTGGCGCGATCCACCAGGATCTCCGACGCCTGCCCGGCGGCCGCGCCGCCGATCTGGGTCGACTTGGAGCCGTAGGTCCCGGTGCCCCGGGGCACCCGGTCGGTGTCGCCCGCCAGAACCTGGATGCGGTCGAGGTCGATGCCTGTGCGCTCGGACACGATCTGGGCGAACGTCGTCTCATGGCCTTGGCCGTGGGAGAACGAGCCGGTCCGGACGATCGCGCCGCCGTCCTCGGTGATCTCGACCGCGCCGAACTCGCCCTCGCTGATCCCGTTGGTGATCTCCACGTAGACGCTGAGGCCGATGCCCAGCAGCGTGCTCGAGCCGTCGGCGCGGCGTCGCTCCTGGTCGCGGCGCAGGTCCTCGTAGCCGGCCTGCTCCAGCGCCCGGTCCAGGGCGCCGGCATAGTCCCCGATGTCGTAGGTGGCGCCGGCGGCGGTCTGCACGGGGAACTTGTCATTGGCGATGAAGTTGCGGCGGCGCAGCTCGGCCGGATCGAGCCCCGCCTCGACGGCGAACATGTCCACGGCCCGCTCGATCATCTGCGTCGCCTCGGGGCGGCCGGCGCCGCGCACCGGGCCGACCGGTGTCGAGTTGGAGACGACCGCGGTGATGTCCACCTCGATCTTGGGGATGTCATAGACGCCGCTGGACATCATCTGGGTGAGGACGGCGAGGAAGGCGCCGATGCCCGGGTAGGCGCCCGCGTCCTGCAGGAGCTTGACCCGCAGCGCCTTGAACGTGCCGTCCCTGGTGCCGCCGAGCTCGAAGTCGGCCCATTGGGCGCGGCCGTGGTGCATGGCCACCATGTGCTCAGAGCGCGTTTCGGTCCAGCGGACCGTCCGCTCGGTGGCGCGTGCCAGTGCGCCGAGGAGGATGTCCTCGACGTCGAAGCCCTTGCCGCCGAACCCGCCGCCCACGTCGGGGGCGATCACGCGCACCTGGTCGGGCTCGAGCCCGAGCGTCGCGGCCAGTCCCTGCTTGTCCTGGTGCGGGGTCTGGGTCGACAGCCGGATCGTCAGCTTGCCGTCGTCGAACTCGGCGACGGTCGAGCGCGGCTCGATCGGGAGCGCCAGCAGCCGCGGGCTCTCGTTGGAGCCGGAGATGACGATGTCGCAGTCGGCGAACAGGTTCTCGTCTCCGGCGGCCGGGATCCGCAGGCATGTGTTGGAACCAGACGGCTCGAAGAGCAGGACCTCGTCCTTGACCACCTCGCGGATGTCGGTGACGGCGGGTCTGGTGTCATAGTCGGCGACGACCAGCTCGGCGGCGTCAACGGAGGCCTCCCGCGAGTCGGCGAGGACCGCGGCCACGATCTCGCCGACGTAGCGCACCGTGTCGGACGCCATGGGCGGGCGGAACATGCTCTCGTGCACCTGGAGCATCGGCGGGGGCGGACTGGGCTGGAGGCCGAGATCGGCGGCGGTGAACACCTGGACGCCGGGCAGCGCGCGCGCCTCCTCGGTCTCGATCGAGGTGATCGTGCCGTGGGCCACGTAGGAGCGCACGAACGTCACATGCAGAGCATTCTCGGTGCGCGTGTCGTCCACGTAGCGGCCCTGTCCGAGGAGGAAGCGCGGATCCTCCCGGCGGCGAATGCGCTGTCCTATTCCGGTGGCCATTGGCGTTTCCTTTCCGACGGTGGGCCCAAGCGTGAGGGGGGATTGTTATCACCTCGCGCCGCGACCGCCAGTCGATGCGCGCACCGCCGGTTGTCCGGAGGCGCAGCCGGGACGTTGCCCATTGCGTCCCGGGCCCCTCGTATGCAAGGGTTTTGCGGTCGATGACCGACGCGATTCAGACTGACGTGCTCGTGGTGGGCACCGGGCCCGCAGGTGCCACGGCTGCGCTCGCGCTGGCCACGCTGGGGGTCGAGCACATGGTGGTGACCAAGTACCGGTGGACCGCCAACACGCCGCGGGCCCACATCACCAACCAGCGCACGGTCGAGATCTTCCGCGACCTGGGGATCGAGGACGACATCACGGCCAACGGCACCCCACAGCACCTGATGGGCGACACCGTGTTCTGCACCAGCCTGTCGGGCGATGAGATCGGGCGCGTACGGACCTGGGGCACCCATCCGGCGCGCCAGGCTGACTACACGCTGGCCAGCCCCTCCACGCACTGCGACCTGCCGCAGACCCTCCTTGAGCCGATCCTCGTCGGGCGGGCCGCCGCTCGCGGCTCGCGCATCCGCTTCGACACCGAGTACCTGGGCCTGACCCAGCGCGACGACGACGTCGAGGTGCGGGTGCGTGACCGCATGTCGGGCAGCGAGTACACGATCGTGGCGAGATACGTGATCGGCGCCGACGGCGGCCGCAGCCAGATCGCCCGTGACCTCGAGCTCCCCTCCGAGGGGCAGATGGACGTGGCCGGATCCATGAACATCGTCTTCTCCGCCGACCTGAGCGCGAAGGTGGCGCACCGCCCCAGCGTCCTGTACTGGGTGCTGCAGCCCGGCTCGGACATCGGCGGCATCGGCCTGGGGCTGGTGCGGATGGTGCGCACCTGGAACGAGTGGCTGATCGTGTGGGGCTATGACATCAACGAGCCGCCGCCCGAGCTCGACGAGGAGGCGGCCACGAGGATCGCCCACAACCTGATCGGCGACGACACCGTGCCGATCACGATCCGCTCCACCTCGCTCTGGGGCAACAACAAGTGGTATGCCACCCGCTATCGCTCGGGTCGGGTGTTCTGCATGGGGGATGCCGTGCACCGGCATCCGCCGTCCAACGGCCTGGGCTCCAACACGTCGGCCCAGGACGCCTACAACCTGTGCTGGAAGCTGGCCTACGTGCTGCGGGGGCAGGCCGGCCCCGGGCTGCTGGACAGCTACGACCCCGAGCGCGCGCCGATCGGCAAGCAGATCGTGCTGCGCGCCAACAAGTCGATCGAGGAGTTCGGTCCGATCTTCGAGGCCCTCGGGATCACCGACACGAGCGATCCCGAGGTCATGACCGAGCGCATGCGGGCCCGTTTCGACGACACGCCGGAGGCGGCCGTCCAGCGCGCGAAGCTGCGCGCCGCCCTCGAGCTCAAGGATTATGAGTTCAACGCCCATGGCGTCGAGCTGGGGCAGCGCTACCGCTCGGGGGCGGTGGTGGGCGACGGGACCCCGGAGCCGGAGTACACCCGCGACCCCGAGCTCTACTACCACCCGACGACGTGGCCGGGGGCCCGCCTGCCCCACTGCTGGCTGGGCGCAGACGGTCACAAGGTCAGCACCCACGATCTCGTGGGCAAGGGGCGGTTCGCGCTGCTCACCGGGATCCGCGGCGGCCGGTGGGCAGACGCGGCCCGGGCGGTCGGCGACATGCTCGGCATCGAGATCGCCGCCCACGTCATCGGTCCGGGGCGGCAGTACATCGACCTCTATGAGGACTGGTCGCGCCTGCGCGAGGTCGACGAGGACGGGTGCGTGCTCGTGCGTCCCGACGCCCACGTCGGCTGGCGCGCCGCGGCGATGGTCGAGGCTCCCGCCGGCGAGCTCGAAGCGGCGCTGCGGGCGATCCTGGATCGCGGTCAGGGATCGGCGAACTCGGCGGGCTCCTTGGAGAAGCCCGCTGCCACCGCCGCCAGCTGATTGGGCGACCCGATCAAACCCAGCTGAAGCGAGGCCTCCAGCGCCAGGGTCTGCTCGGCGTTGCCGGTCCAGGACTCGTCATACAGCCGCTTGGCGGCGCGCACGGCGTCGGGCGAGCGGGCCGCGATCTCAGCGGCCAGGGCGCGCGCTGCGGCCAGCGGATCCGCGGCCACGCGGGTGACGACTCCGAGCGCCGCCGCCTCGGCGGCGTCGAACACCCGGCCGGTGAAGGTCAGCTCCTTGGCCACATCGATGGCCACCAGGCGCGGAAGCGTGCGCGTGATCGACATGTCGGGGACCAGCCCCCACTTGACCTCCATCACGCTCAGGCGGGCGTCGGGGGCGGCGATGCGGATGTCGGCGCCCAGGGCGATCTGCAGCCCACCGCCGAAGCAGTTGCCGTGCACCGCGGCGATCACCGGAACGGGGAGCTCGATCCACGTGTGCGCGACGCGCTGAAACCAGTTGGGGAGCTCGCCGCCGGCGCGGTCGGTGAGGCCGTCGAGGCCGTTGCCGGCTGCCATGATGCTGACGACGTCCAGGCCGCTGCAGAAGCTGGGGCCGTCCCCGTGGATCACCAC
The DNA here is from genome assembly GCA_036497165.1 of Solirubrobacteraceae bacterium. Lineage (GTDB taxonomy): Bacteria > Actinomycetota > Thermoleophilia > Solirubrobacterales > Solirubrobacteraceae > Palsa-465. The sequence goes on along the minus strand of DASXJW010000202.1, from coordinate 4,935 downwards.
CACCCGCACACCGGGGCTCGAGGCCACACTCTCGGCGGCGCCGATGATCTGCTCGAACATCGGCACGTCGAGCGCGTTGTGCTTATCGGGGCGGGTGAGCGTCACGGTCGCGATGTGGTCGGCCACCTCGACGCGCACGCGCTGCTCCTCGGTCATCGGTCCTCCACGGTGACGGGGTCCCCGACCCGCACCGGGCCGCCCTCCAGCACCTCTCCGTGGATCCCGAAGGCCAGCGGCTCGGTGGTGTCCAGCTTGTGCCGGTAGGTGGCCAGCAGCTTGAGCGTGTCCAGGTCTCCCTCCGCGGTGTCGGGGTGGCGTGTGGTGATCGCGCAGCGTCCCACGTGCCCGTGGGGCCTGACCACCGCACCGCCGATGCGCACCCGCCGCCCCAGCCAGGTGTCCTCTTCGTGGGCGGCGATGCCGTCGAGCTCGATGAGCATGCGGAAGCGCCGCCCGTCGACCGCATCGCATTCGGCGACGTCGGCGAGGCGCTGCAGCGACGCGCGCGAGATGACCGAGACGCCGCCCTTGCGCCCGCGATCCACCCCGCTCTCGGCGCCGACGAGGCGAAGCGGCGCGTCGAAGAACTCAGACAGCGCGCCGGACCACGGGCCGCGCAGCTCGCGCGCCGCCTTGGGGCGAGAGAAGAAGCTGGTGGTGACGGTGTCGCCGTACTCGACCGAGCCGGCCGCACGCTCGCCGTCGGGGAAGCTCAGCTCCAGCGTGCCGGCCGCCCGGTCATGGTCGGCCATCACCGTCTGCAGCCTCTTGAAGTTCTTGCCGTTGACCATGCGCCCGCGCTCATCGATGACATAGAACGCCCGGTCGCCGCGCGCGCCCCGCTCGCCCAGCTCGATCTCGGCCACCTCGAAAACGCGGGTGCCCTTCACGGGGGTGGTGAGCAGGCCGGTGACGGTGATCGCCATGGCCCCAGTGTGCCGGATATCCGGCGGTTGGGCGGTCCTGGGCTGCTACGCGGCGGCCTGCTCGGCCCAGTCGCGGTAGAGCTCCCAGTAGCGCCCTCCGGCGGCCAGCAGCTCGTCGTGGGTCCCTTGTTCGGCGATGCGGCCATGCTCCATGACCAGGATGCGGGAGGCATGGCGGATGGTGGAGAGGCGATGGGCGATGACGATCGCCGTCCGTCCCGTCACCAGCCGGCGCAGCCCCTCTTCGATGAGGCCCTCGGTGTGGACGTCGACGTTGGCGGTGGCCTCGTCCAAGACGAGGATCCGCGGGTCGGCGACCAGGGCGCGCGCGAAGGCGATGAGCTGGCGCTGCCCGGCGGAGAGCTGGATTCCGCGCTCGCCCACCTCGGTGTCGTACCCGTGGGGCAGGCCCATGATGAAGTCGTCGGCGCCGACCGCGCGCGCGGCGTCGCGCAGCTGCGCCTCGGTCGCGTCGAGCCGCCCGAAGGCCAGGTTGTCGCGCACCGTCCCGCTGAAGAGGAAGCCCTCCTGGGGCACCATTCCCATCTGCGAGCGCAGGGAGTGGCCGGTGACCGCCCGCACGTCGTGCCCGTCGACGCGCACGGCGCCCTGGGTGGGGTCGTAGAAGCGCGCCACCAGCTTGGCGAACGTGGACTTGCCCGCCCCGGTCTCACCCACCAGCGCCACGGTCTCGCCGGGGGCGATCCGCAGGTCGACGTCGCGAAGCGCCCAGGGGTGCGTGGGGTCGTTCTCATCAGACCCGTAGCGGAACGACACGTCGTCGAAGGTCAGCTCGCCGCGGATCTGGTCGAGCTCGACGGCGCCGGGGGCGTCCACGAGCTCGGGCTCCTCGTCGAGCAGGCCGAAGATCTTGTCCAGCGCCGCCATCCCGGACTGGTAGGTGGTGTAGAGCTGGGAGAGCTGCTGGATGGGGTCAAAGAAGTTGTTGAGCGCGGCGATGAAGGCGAACACCACTCCGGTGGAGGTGTTCCCGTTGATCGCCTCAAAGCCGCCGATGAGCAGGATCTCGACCGTCACCAGGGCCGAAAGCAGCTCCACGGCGGGGAAGTAGGCGGCGTTGAGCTTGACCGTGGTCATGTTGGCCTGCCGGTTCTCGTCGTTGAGCGCCTTGAACTGCTCGATGTGGCGCCGCTCCTGGCCGAACGCCCGCACCACCCGGACGCCCGACAGCGTCTCCTGCAGATAGCCGGTGATGGTCGCGATCTTCTCGCGCGTCAGACGGTAGGCGTCGGCGGACGCGATGCGGAACGCCAGCGCCCCCAGACCCAGGATGGGCAGGGCCAGGAAGGTCAGCAACGCCAGGTGGAAGTCGAGCACGAGCAGGATCACCACGACGCCCAGCAGCGTCAGGCTGGACTGGATGAGCGTGGCCAGGCCGTCCTCCACGAGTTGGTCGAGCGCCTCGACGTCGTTGGTGAGGCGGCTGATGATCACGCCCGCGCGGTTGCGCGAGTAGAAGCCGATCGACAGCGACTGCAGGTGGGAGAACAGCTTGAGCCGCAGGTCCTGCAGGGCCCGCTGGCCCACCCAGCCGACCAGGTAGGTCTGGGCGTAGGTGGCCACGCCGTAGATCACCGCCGAGCCCAGGAAGACCACCACGATGAGATCCAGCGTGCCGGTGTCATGGTGGCGGATGCCCTGATCAATGGCCAGCTTGGCCAGCGGGGCGGGCGCCAGCGCGGCCGCGGTGGCCGCCAGCAGGGAGATGAACATGGCCAGCACGCGCCAGCGGTAGGGGGCCAGCAGCTCGGCCAGGCCGCGCAGCTTGCGCCCGCGCCCGCCGGTCTCCTGCAGGCGGCGGCGCAGCTCGGCGCGCCGGGTGGTCATGGCGCTCATAGTCCGGCCACCTCCGCCTCGGTCGGCTTGCGCGTGAGGAACACCTGATCCGGGAGGCCTTTCTCCACGATCTCGCGGTACAGCTCGGACTGCTCGAGCAGGTCGTCGTGGCTCCCGTCGGCCACGATCCGCCCGTCCTCCAGCACGACGATCCGGTCCGCCAGGGAGATCGTGGACAGACGGTGGGCGATCACGAAGGTGGTGCGATCGGCCAGCACGTCTGACAGCGCGCGCTTGATCTCGAGCTCGGTGGAGGTGTCCACCGAGGAGGTCGCGTCGTCCAGGATGAGGATCCGCGGGTCGGCGAGGATCGCTCGGGCGATGGCGATCCGCTGGCGCTGACCGCCCGACAGGGTCAGCCCCCGCTCGCCCACGCGGGTGTCGTAGCCCTGGGGCAGGCGGGCGATGAATTCGTGGGCCTGGGCGGCGACGGCGGCGCGCTCCACCTCCTCGCGGGTGGCGTCTCCGCGGGCATACGCGATGTTCTCGTGGACGGTGGCCGAGAAGAGGAAGGGATCGTCGTTGACCACCGCGATGGCGTGGCGCAGGCTGGCCAGCTGGACATCGCGCACGTCGGCGCCGTCGATGGTGACCGACCCGGTGCTGACTTCGTAGAGGCGCGGCAGCAGCGAGACCAGCGCGGACTTGCCCGACCCCATGGCACCCACGAGCGCCACCACCTGTCCGGCGGGCACGTCAAGGTCGATGTCACTCAGCGCCGGATGGGTGGCTCCCTGAAAGGTGAGGCCCACGCCACGCAGCGTGACGTGGCCGCCGCCGTCGGGCAGCGATGGCGCGTCCGGCGCCGACTCGATCTTCGGCTCGCGGTCGAGCACCTGGAAGATCCGCGCGCCCGAGGCGGTCGAGCGCTGCGCCGCGCCGAGCATGTAGCCGAGGGTCCGCATCGGCGAGATGAGCATGAGCAGGTACGCGTAGAAGGCGGTGAACGCGCCCAGGCTGAGCGAGCCGTCGATCACCCGCCGGCCGCCGAAGAGCAGGATCGCGGCCAGGCCGAGGTTGGGCAGGAAGCTGATGAGCGGGTTGTAGAACGCCTGGATGCGGGTGGCCAGCATCTGCTGGTCAAAGACCCGCTGGACGGTGCGGCCGAAGCGGTCCAGTTGGTGGCGCTCCTGGGCGAAGGCCTTGACGACGCGGATTCCGGAGACGTTCTCCTCGGCGTCGGCGGTCAGCTCGGCGATTCGCTGCTGCGCCTCCTGGACGGCCGGGCGCGACTTGTGGCCGTATCGCTTGGCGATCAGGATCACGAACGGGACCGGCGCCAGCGACAGCGCGGCCAACAGCGGCTGCAGCGCGAACATGGCGATCGCAGCGAGCAGGATCGTGAGGATCGATTGCGCGATGAAGATCAGGCCGTAGCCGAGGAAGAACCGGACCGACTGCAGATCGACCGTCGCGCGCGACATGAGTTGACCGGTCTGCTGGCGGTCGAAGAAGCTCAACTCCAGTCGCTGCAGCTGTCCGTACAGGCCGTTGCGCAGGTCGACTTCGACCGCGAGGGAAACACGACCGGCCACGAGGCGACGCAGTACGCTTAGCACGAGGCGGCCGAGCCCGGCGACGGTGATCAGGATCGCCCAGAAGATGAGCCGGTGGCGGCTGCCGTCCCGGATCGAGTCGATCGCGACACCCGTCAGGTACGGGATCAGAACCGTCATCACCATCGCTCCGGCGGCTAGCGCGAACGACCACACGACATCCTTCCGATAGGGACGCAGGAAGCCGAGCAGTCGTCGGAACGTGGACATACTTCATAAAGTATAGTGACTAACGCCGCGTGGGGTCGCGTCACCTCCGCGAACGGGTCCAGAGGGCTAATTGGCGGGGTGCCAATTACTGCTACGATCGGAAGGTGAGGGTCGCCGCGTCGGCGCTGAGAGCGCCGGCCTCAGGCTCGGCCCGATGTTTTCGCGGTGGGATTCCGACTATGAGGAGCATCACATGAGCAGTTCGGAAGCGTTGATATTCGATGCCATCCGTACGCCGCGAGGACGCGGCAAGGTCAATGGGTCGCTGCACACGGTCAAGCCGGTCGACCTGGTGGTCGGGCTGATGCACGAGGTGCTGGCGCGCAACTCCGAGCTCGACCCCAAGCGCGTCGATGACGTCGTGCTCGGGTGCGTCTCGCCGATCG
>DASXJW010000201.1:0-17532 GCA_036497165.1 Solirubrobacteraceae bacterium | reverse complement strand
TGACGGTGGCGGCGCGGCGCCCCGAGAAGCTGGCCGACGCGGTGGCGCAGCTGTCGGCGACCGGCGGTGAGGTGGCGTCGGTGGCGGTCAACATGGCCTCCGAGGAAGCGGCGGCCCAGGTGGTGACCGCGCACCGCGAACGCTTCGGGCGCCTCGACGTGCTCGTCAACAACGCCGGGGTGGGCGTGGGCGCTCTGGTCGCCGACATCGAGACCAAGCGGCTGGACATGCAGCTGGGCGTCAACCTGCGCTCGGTCATCCTGCTCTACCGCGAGGCCGTGGACCTGCTGCGCGCCGCCGGGGCCGAGCATCGCAACGCGCTGGTGGTCAACACGTCGTCCATCTCGGGGAAGTCCGGGGAGGCCTGGCTGTCGGTCTACTCGGCCACCAAGGCCGCGGTGGTCGGCTTCACGGAGTCGATGAACAAGGAGCTGGGCACCGAGGGCATCAAGTCCACGGCGCTGTGCCCCGCCTTCGTGGACACGCCCATGACCGAGTTCGTCAAGCAGTCCGTCCCCGCCGAGACGATGATTCAGGCCGACGACGTCGCCGAGGCGGTGCGCATGCTGCTGCGTCTCTCCCCCGGGTGCGTCATTCCGGAGATCATCTTCCAGGCGCCGGGGTCGGTGCCCGCCGGGCTCCCGGCCTGAGGCTCGAAAGGAACGTTGCCCATGAAGCTCGGAGTGAACGTCGGCTACTGGGGGTTCGGCATGGGGCCGCAGGACCAGCTGAGCGTGGTCCAGGAGGCCGAGAGGCTGGGCTATGACTCCGTCTGGGCCGCCGAGGCCTACGGCTCCGATGCCGCGACGGTGCTCGCCTGGCTGGCGGCGGGCACGAGCAGGATCAGGCTCGGCTCGGCGATCTTCCAGATGCCGGGCCGGTCACCGGCGATGACGGCGATGACCGCGGCCACCATCGACGAGCTGTCCGGCGGGCGCATGGTGCTCGGGATCGGGTCCTCGGGCCCGCAGGTGGCCGAGGGCTGGCACGGTCAGCGCTTCGCCCGCCAGCTTCAGCGCACGCGCGAGTACGTGGCGGTCGTGCGCAAGGCGCTGGCCCGCGAGCGCCTCGAATTCAAGGGCGAGACGCTCGAGCTGCCGCTGCCCGACGGCCCGGGCAAGGCGCTGAAGCTGATGATCAACCCGGTGCAGGAGCGCATCCCCGTCTACCTGGCGGCCATCGGCCCCAAGAACACGGCACTGGCGGGCGAGATCGCCGACGGGTGGATTCCGACGTTCTTCTCGCCCGAGTACGTGGCCGACTTCCGCGCGCTGCTGCAGGAGGGCGCCGAGCGCGGCGGGCGTTCGCTGAACGATTTCGAGATCGCCCCCACCGTCTCCGCCTACGTGTCCGATGACCGCGAGGCGGCACGCAACCTGATGCGTCCGGGCCTGGCCCTCTATGTGGGCGGCATGGGCTCGCGCAAGCAGAACTTCTACAACAACCTCGTGCAGCGCTACGGCTTCGAGGAGGCGGCCCAGACCGTCCAGGACCTGTATCTCGACGGCCGCAAGGAGGAGGCCGCGGCCGCCCTGCCCGACGAGCTGGTGGACATGGTCTCCCTCTGCGGCCCCCGCGATGTGGTGCGCGACCGGCTGGCAGCGTTCCGGGAGGCCGGGGTGGGCACGCTGATGGTGATGCCGATGGCGTTCACGCGGGAGGACCGGATCGAGCAGCTGCGCGCCGTGGCCGAGCTGGCGGCTTGAGGGCGGACCGGCCGCTGCGCATCTTCCTCGGCGCCTTCGGGCAGCCGGGGCACGCGTTTCCGATGCTGGCGCTGGGAGCCGAGCTGGTCGCGCGCGGACACGACGTCACCTACGAGACGTGGCGGCGCTGGCGCGAGCACGTCGAAGGCCACGGCATGCGCTTCCTGGCCGCGCCCGAGTACCCGGCCTTCCCGACCCACGAGCAGCCGCTGGGTCCCTACGAGGCGGTGGTGCGGGCGACGGCGCAGACGCGCCCGGCGCTGGCCGACGTCCGCCCCGACGTGGTCGTCCACGACATCCTCACCCTGGCCCCGGCCCTGGCCGGAGAGCTCGAGTCGATCCCGGTGGCCACCCTCATTCCGCACGTCTATCCGGTGATGGAGCCCGGCTTCCCGCCCTATGCCCTCGGCGCCCGGCCGTCGCGCACCCGGGTCGGGCGGACGGCGTGGCGCGTGTTCGACCGGCCGGTGCGCAGGGGACTGATGCGAGGCCGGGCCGAGCTCAACGACACCCGCCGCCGACTGGGGCTCGGTCCGCTGAGCCGCGTGCACGGCGGGCTGAGCCCGCGATTGACCATGGTGGGGACACTGCCCCAGCTCGAGTACCCTCGCCGGTGGCCCGAGAACGTCGAGGTGGTGGGGCCGCTGATGTGGGAGCCGCCGTTCGGGGAGGTGCAGGCGCCGCCCGGAGACGCGCCGCTGGTGCTGGTGGCGCCCTCCACCGCGCAGGACCCGACCCACCGACTGCTGCGGGCGGCGGTGGCCGGGCTGGCGGGCGAGCCCGTCCGCGTGCTCGCGACCTGGAACCGCCGCCCCCTGCCCGGCCCGGAGAGGCTGGGTCCCAACACGCGATTGGTCGAGTGGCTGTCCTACGCCCAGACGATGCCCGGCTGCGCCCTGGTCATCTGCCATGCCGGCCACGGGACGCTCGTGCGCGCCCTCGCCTCCGGGTGTCCGGTGCTGGCGGTGCCCCACGTCGGGGACATGGCCGAGAACGCTGCTCGGGTCGACTGGGCGGGGGCGGGCGTCCGCCTCCCCTGGCCCCTGCTCACCCCGGCCACGCTGAGGCTGGCGGCGCGCCGGGCCCTGGGGCGCCCTGAGCTTCGCCGGCGCGCCGCGGAGCTCGAGACGTGGGCGGGGCGCCACCCGGGGGCGGCGCGGGCGGCTGACCTGGTCGAGCGGCTGGCCGCCACGGGCTGACCCGCCGTGGTGCGCTGACCCGCCGCGATCGGCTGACCCGCCGCGGGGGCTGACCCGCGGCGCGCCTCGCAGAGGCTATTGCCGGTTTGGGCAGGCCTGTGCAGCTCTGGCCATCGCCCATCCGTTGAGGCGTGCTTGAGACACCGGAATCCGGAGCAGATCGGCCGTAAGCGACAGAACCGGGAACTTTCCAGAAAGGACGTCAATGACGCGTTTGACCTCTCGCGTGTCACTCGCCCTCCTCCTGGTGGGGGTGGGTCTCATCTCGGCGTCGGCGGCGACTGCCGCGACGCAGACGGTCACCTTGAAATCCACCAAGGGCGACCAGGCCACGATCACGCTCAACAAGGCCACCAAACGGGCGCTGGCCAAGAATCACATCTCGCTCAAGGCGAGCAAGCCCGCCAGCCGCAAGGGCAACAACGCCATCTTCCCGCAGAAGTCGGGCAAGTGGAACTTCTCCAACACGAGCGGGAGCGTCACCTACAACGGCGTCACCCGCTTTGTTCGCCGCAAGCGGTCGGTGAAGGTCACGCGGCTGAGCTTCACGCGGACCCTCAAGGGCAAGAAGTCATCCGCCTCCCTGGTCGCCCTCCTCGGCAAGAGGAAGGTGACGCTGCTCAGCCTGACCGGCAAGGTCAAGGTCAAGCTGAAGGGGGCAAAGGAGACCGTCTCGGGCTTCACCGCCAAGCTCTCCAAGAGAGCCGCTGCGCTCCTGAACTCCGGCCTCGAGCACAAGGCGTTCAAGGCCAATCAGAAGCTGGGCTCGTTCTCGCTGGTGCTGACGAGCCGCGCCACCTTGGTGACCAAGCCCGGGGCACCCGGGACGCCCGGCGCCCCCGCGGCGCCGGGATCCGGCGCCCCCGGCGTCGGCTTCGCGTTCACCCCCGCCGTGCAGACCGCGCTGGATCGGAGCGGCCTGAGCGTCACGCCGCTCGGCCCCGCGGCCAGGAGCCTGTCGGGCGGGCTGAGCGGAGTCACGCTTCCGGTGGGTGACCCCTCCAACGTCACCGTGCCCGGCCTGGGCGGCGCCCCGGTCGCGAGCGCCGGCTACGACAACGGCACGCTGACCGCGACCGTGCCGCTGTCCGGCGGGCTGGAGCTGTCCAACGGGACCGCGTCGGTGAGCCTCACCAATCCGGTGCTGAGCATCGGCACCGGGATCGACGGTTCCTCCGGGCTCTACTTCTCGGTCGACGGCGGCCCCGAGCTCAAGCTGTTCGACATCGACACCGCCCAGCTCGAGGCGGCGGCGACGCCCAACGGCGAGCTCGACCTCAACGGCCTGCTCGCCGAGGTCTCAGGCGAGTTCGCGGGGACGATCAACCAGCTGGCCGGCCGGCAGGCCGTGCAGCCCGGCCAGGTGGCCGGAGGCCTGACCCTGATCGTGCCGTCGGGGGCCGCCCAGCACCCGTAGTCCACGCACACGATCCCGCCGTAGCTGTTGCCGGGGCGACCGAAGGGTCGCCCCGGTGTCTGCCGGGTCAGAAAGCTCCGGGGGTGGGACTCGAACCCACAACATTTCGGTTAACAGCCGAACGCTCTGCCGATTGAGCTACCCCGGATCGGGACGTGTTGAGCTGCCTTCCGCAGGCGCCTGTGAACTGTACTCGGAAGGGCGGCGACGATCTTTAGGACATCACTCCCGGTCATAGGGTCTGCTCGAGGCTCGCCACGGCGTCGCGGATGGCGTCGCGCACGGTCTCGCGCTGGTGGGCCAGCTCGCTGGTGCCGACCCCCTCGGCTCGGGCCCGGATGATGGCGCGGTCCAGGCGGTCGAGGTCGAGCTTCAAACGGGCGTGCTCCAGCCGTGCCGAGGATGGATCCGGGATGCGGCCGGCGAGCTCGACGAGCCCGCTGACGGCACGCGCGAGCTCCTCGTCGTCGGCGGGAAGGTCGGACAGCGGGGCCCGCAGGTGCTGGGCCAGATGCGGGGCGGCGCGGCGCAGCAGCGCGCTGGTGAGCATCTCGTCGACGTCGAGCTCGGCCAGCACGCGGGCGCCGGGCTCGGGCAGGGCCAGGCACAGCGCCAGGAGCAGCCGCTCGGATCGGACCGCCTGGCTGGGACCGCTTGGCACCTCGGCAGCGCCGGCGTCGCCCGAGCCGTTGCCGCGGCGCGACGCGGCCACCACTCCACCGGCCGAGCCGCCGCCCGCCAGCAGGCTCGCCAGGCGGCCCTCGGTGAGCTCCAGGCGTCCGGCCACCCGGCGCACCAGATCGTCGCGCAGCACGCTGGCCCTCAGCTCGTTGAGCACCGGCCGCAGCTCGTTGAGCGCGCGGTCGCGACCCTCGGCGCTGCGCGTGTCGGCGCGATCGAGGATGCGCTCGACGTTGAAGACGACGAACGGGGTCGAGCGCTCCACCAGCGAGCGCAGGGCGTCCACCCCGTCGCGCTCGATCAGGTCGGCCGGATCGGTGCCCTCGGGCAGCGGGACGACGCGGAGCTCCAGGTCACGGCCGGCGGCCAGGCGGGCAGCGCGCAGCATGGCGTCCTGGCCAGCCCGGTCGGCGTCCAGGCACAGCTCGAGCACCTTGACCACGCGCTCGAGCTCGCGGATCTGCTCCTCGGTGAGCGACGTACCCATGATCCCGACGGCGTTGCGGATACCGGCCTGGTGCAGCGCCAGGACGTCGGTGTAGCCCTCGACGAGGATCATGCGACCGGCCTTGGCCGCCGGGGCGCGGGCCAGGTCGATCCCGAACAGCACCTCGCGCTTGTGGTAGAGGTCGCCGTCGGAAGTGTTGAGGTACTTGGCCCCGCCTTGGTTCTCGCGCATGCGGCGGGCGCCGAAGCCGTGCACGCGCCCTCGAGCGTCGACGGCCGGGAACATGATCCGCTCGCGGAAGCGGTCGTAGACGGCGCCGGGGCGGTTGCGGGAGCGCTGGGCCAGCCCCACCGCCAGCAGCTCCTCGTCGCTGTAGCCGGCGCGCCGCGAGGCGAGGAGGATCCGGTCCCACGCGCTGGGGGCATAGCCGACCCGGAACTCCTTGAGGGTCTCCTCGTCCAGGCCGCGGCCCAGCAGGTACTCCCGGGCGCGCTGCGCCTCGCCGGCCTCCCACAGGTAACGGGCGTAGTAGGAGGCCGCACGATCCAGCAGCGCGTACAGCCGCTCCCGTCGCTGGCGCCGGGCGGCGGCGGCGGGATCCTCGTCCTCGGCCTCCAGCTGGACGCCGAACCGCCGGCCCAGCGACTCCAGCGCCCCTTTGAAGTCCAGGCCCTCCGTCTCCATCACGAAGCGGAAGGCATCGCCCGAGGCCTGGCAGCCGAAGCAGTGATACAGCTTCTCGTCGGGGCTGACGTGAAAGGACCCGGTCCGCTCATCGTGAAACGGGCAGCGGCCGAAGTAGCTGTTGACCCCGGCGCGGCGCAGTTCGGTTCGCGCGGAGACGAGCGCCACCATGTCCACCGCATCGAGGACGCGGTCCTTGGAGTCGGCCGTGTAGCGCGTCACGGGGCGAAGGACGCCGGGACGTTGAGCTGCTCGAACACCCGGATGCAGAAGCGGTCGGTCATCCCCGCGATGTGGTCGGTCACGCGCGTGGCCAGGTCTCCGTCGGGGATCGACTGCGGGATCTCCTCCGGATGCTCGCAGTAGTGGGCGAAGAGCGACTCGATCATCAGGTTGATCTTGGCGTGCTCGCGGGTGGCCACCGGTCCCAGGTAGACGTGCTCGAACATGAACGCGCGCAGTTCTGCCATGGCGCCTCCGCACAGCTCCCCCTGAACGATGTCGTCGGCGGCGTCGGACCGCTCCACGAGGTCGTGGACCAGGCGGTCGATCCGGCGCTCGCCGGTGTCCCCGAGGATCTCGATCGGACCGGCGGGGAGGTCGGCGGCGGCGAGGACCCCGGCGCGGACCGCGTCGTCGATGTCGTGGTTGATGTAGGCCACGCGGTCGACGAGGCGGACGATCCTGCCCTCGAGCGTCGCCGGCTGAGCCGAGCGCCCCGAGTGGCTGACGATGCCGTCGCGCACCGGCTCGGTGAGGTTGAGCCCGCGGCCGTTGCGCTCGAGCCTGTCGACAACGCGCAGCGAGTGCTCGTAGTGACGAAAGCCGGTCCCGAACCGTTCGCGCAGGCAGCGCTCCAGGGCATCCTCCCCCACATGGCCGAACGGCGGATGCCCGAGGTCATGGCCCAGCCCGATCGCCTCGCACAGATCCTCGTTGAGGGCCAGCGCACGAGCGACCGTCCGGGAGACCTGGGTGACCTCCAGCGTATGGGTGAGGCGGGTCCGGTAGTGATCGCCGGTGGGCGCCACGAACACCTGCGTCTTGTGCTTGAGCCGGCGAAACGCCTTGCAGTGCACGATGCGGTCCCGGTCGCGCTGAAACGGCGTGCGCAGACCGCAGTCGGGCTCGGGCTGGCGGCGGAGCGCCGGGTAGGACGGGGTGGCCAGCGGCGACAACTCGGCCGCCTCCCGAGCGCGGACGCGATCGGCGAACCGCTCGGCCACCGGCCCGGTGGGGTGCTCATACCCGGCGGTCGTCGTCTGCTCGCTCACACCCCGATTCTGACAGCGCGTCGAGCGGCGCCACCGGGTTTGTCACCAATCAGCGACGTTTCGCGTGATTCACGCGGCCAGCAGCGGGCGCAGGCGCACGTGGGCGTGGTGCGCGGCGGTGTCGCCGATGGCCCGCTCGACCTGGCGCAGGGTCAGCTCGGTGCCCTCGGGCGCCTGGGCCAGCGAGGAGCCCAGAGCGCCGACCAGGAAGTCGTAGGCCTCCTCAGACAGCGAGAACGCACCCGCCTCGCAGGCGTTGCAGACGACTCCGCCGGCCGCGCCGGAGAACCCGCTCAGGTGCTCGGTCTCCCCACATACGGCGCAGGCGGCGAGCTGGGGCACGATCCCCGCCGCCAGGAGCAGCTTGAGGCGAAAGGCCAGGCCGTTGGCGGGCCGGGCCTGGGCCGCGTCGGATCCCAGCAGGCCCAGCTCGTTGGCCAGCAGTTGGAAGACCTCGGGATGGGGATCGGCGGTCTCGAACAGCCGCGTCACCGCATCGCAGGCCCGCGCCGCGGCATCGAGGGTGGCGGCGTGGTCGCGCAGCGGGCCGTGGGCGGCGATGGTGTCGACGCTGGTGACGGTGAGCAGCTCGCTGCGCCCCTCGTGCAGGACGGCGCGGACGTGGAAGAACGGCTCCAGCCGAGCCCCGAAGCGGCTGCGCGCGCGGCGGGCGCCCTTGGCGATCGCGCTCAAACGACCGTGATACGGGGTATAGAGGTGAAGGATGCGGTCGGCCTCGCCGTAGCGGATCGACCGCAGCACGATCGCCTCGGTCCTCAGCGGGCCGGCCACGACGCACCACCCGCTATCTTTAGTGAAGCAATGAAGCAAGTCACCGTCTACACCACGGATTTCTGTCCGTATTGCTCGAGCGCCAAGACCCTGCTGGCCAAGCGTTCGATCGCATACGAGGAGATCAATCTGGCACGCGACCCGGACGGGCGCGCCAGGCTCTCAGAGCTCACCGGAATGATCACCTTTCCCCAGATCGTCATCGACGGGGAGACCCTCGGCGGGTTCCAGGAGCTGCTGGCCGCCGACCGTGCCGGGACGCTGTCAGAGCTGCTCGCCGCCTGAGGCGACGGGCGCTCCCCCGCGCCGCGTCCCTCCGTGGGCCGGCGCTCGCCGCGGACGCGGCTGGCAGCGCTCGCACACGTAGGTCCCGCGCCCGCCCACCACGAGCTTGCGGATGGCCGTGCCGCACACCGGGCAGGGCTCGCCCTCGCGCTGGTGGACCTGGAAGAGGTCCTGGAAGGACCCCTGTGCGCCGTCGACGTGACGGAAGTCGTCGATCGTGGCCCCCTTGGCGTCGATGCCGGCCGCCAGCGCGTGCTCGATGGCCTCGCGCAGCGCCTCGAGCTGCGCGCCCCTCAGGGAGCCGGCGGCGCGCAGCGGATGGATCCGGGCGCGGAACAGGGCCTCGTCGGCGTAGATGTTGCCCACGCCCGCGATGCGGCGCTGGTCGAGCACGAACGACTTGATCGGCGCGGTGCGCCCGCGCGCCTGGGCCCGCAGGTGCGCGGTGGTGAAAGCGGGCGTGAGCGGCTCGATGCCCAGGCGCTCGCCGAGGTAGGCGTCGCGGGCGCAAGCGCCGGCGACCAGGTGACCGGTCCCGAACCGGCGCGGGTCGTTGTAGACGAGATGGTGGCCGCCGTCGAGCATGAAGCGCACCCGGGTGTGAGGCGGGTCGACCGGCGGATCGAACAGGAGCGCGCCCGTCATGCGTAGGTGCATGATCAGGTAGCGCTCTCCGCTGCAGCGCCACACCAGATACTTCCCCGCGCGGCCCACCTCCTCCACGACCCGGCCCCGCAGGCCCTCGCGCACCAACCCGAGCGGCTCGGGCCGGGTCCAGCGGGGATCGAGGATCTCCACCTCCTGCAGCCGGCGCCCCTCCAGGTGAGGCGCCAGCTGGCGGCGGATGGTCTCGACTTCGGGTAGCTCGGGCACGACCGGTATTAAACGAAGGAGCGGCCGGGGAGATCGGGTGCCCGGGCCCCGTCGCCCAGCCACGCCAGCACGGCGGCCCCCACGTCGGCCAGCACGCCGTCGTGGCGGCGACCCCCGTGGCCGGCGAAACACGCCAGCAGCGGCGCCCGCTCGCGGGTGTGGTCGGTCCGCGGCGAGGTGAGGTCGCAGCCGTGGTCGGCGGTGAGGATGAGCAGGTCCTCCTCGCGCAGCATGTCCAGCCACGCACCCACCCGGTCATCGATCCGCCGCAGCGCCCCAGCGAAGCCGTGGAAGTCATGGCGGTGCCCGTAGACCTGGTCGGTCTCGATCAGGTTGGTGAAGACGAACCCGTCTTCCAGGCCGGCGAGGAGGGCGGTCGTCTCCTCCAGCGCGCGGTCGTTGGTCGCGCCGGGGTGCTCGACGTCGATGCCCACGCCGGCAAACAGCTGGGCCACCTTGCCCACCGAGTGCACGGGCACGCCATGGTCCTGCAGGGCCTGCAGGTAGCTGGGCGCGGGCGGGGCGAGCGCGTAGTCGCGACGACCGTCGGTGCGCTCATAGCTCCCCTCCTCCCCCGCGAACGGCCGTGCGATCACCCGGCCGACGGCGTGCTCGCCGGTCATTGCGGCGCGGACCCGCTCGCAGATGGCATAGAGGTCGGCGGGAGCAACGACGTCGACGTGCGCGGCGATCTGCAGCACGGAGTCCTGGCTGGTGTAGACGATCAGGTCCCCGCCGGCGACGTGGGCCGCGCCGAACTCCTCGATCGCGGCCAGTCCGTTGTCGGGGCGGTTGCAGATGACGCCGCGGCCGCTCGCCGCTCGCACGAGCTCGAGCACGTCGGGCGGGAACCCGGAGGGATACGTCGGGGGCGGGTCCGCGGCCGCGACCCCCATCAGCCCCCAGTGACCGGCGGTCGAGTCCTTGCCCGGCCCCAGCGGGTCAAGCCGCCCGTGCAGGGACGGCTCGCGCGACGGCGCCACGCCGGCGAGCGGCAGGATCGATCCGAGCCCGAGGCGCTGGAGGGTCGGGAGCTCCAGGCCGCCGAGGTGCTCCGCCAGGTGCGCGAGCGTGTTGGTGCCGGCGTCGCCGTACTCGGCGGCGTCAGCTGCGGCGCCGACGCCGCAGGCGTCGAGCACGACGACGAAAGCCCGCCTCACGCGGCGTCCCCTGGCCTGGATCGGGTGCGCACGCCGGGATTCTCCCTCAGTCCTCCCCGTCCCAGTAGTCGACGGCCTGGACGCGGGCGATGATGCCCACCCCGCGCAGCGCAATCTTCTGCGAGCGCGGGAAGTAGAGCAGGTCACCGGGCTCGTGGCTGCCGTAGGCGAGGAAGGTGAGTCCGCCCGCGCCCGCGCGCAGCGTGTGGGCAACGCCGGTGCCGGCGGGGCGGCCGATCACGTGGCCCGTCCCGATCGCGATCTCCTCGTCGCCGAGGAGCAGCGCGCCCGACCCCCCGAGGACGACGAAGATCTTCTCCTCGAGGCTGTGGCACTGCTGCGGATGGGCCAGCTTCTCCGGCGCGACCTCCATCCACCGCAGGCTCGAACGGCGGGCTCCGGCCGCGCCGCCCAGGTCGCGCCGGCTGCGCGCGACCCGCGGGCGCTCCACGACGTCGGGGGTGACATCGTCGACGTTGACGATCGTCGACGGCCGCGCCTGGCTCTGGTCAGGCTCCGGCGGGAGCTCGGGCGGGCCCAGCTCGGCCTCGCGCACGAACTGGATCGGGGTCCCGTCGGCGGGGCCGGCCACCGATTCGACCGCCCGGCCGCCCAGCGTGGAGATGCCCAGCCGCGGGAGGCGCAGCGCCTCGTCGTACGCACGGGTGCCGAAGGCCAGGACGTCGAGCGCCTGGAGCGCATGGAGCGTGTGCGGCCCGGAGCGGGCCCGATAGACGATGCAGTCGCCGGCCCGGATCGGCGCCGTGCGTCCGCGCTGCCAGGACAGCCCGCTGCCGGCCAGGACGTAGAAGACCTCCTCGGAACGGCCGTGCTCGTGCGCCGGCGTCGACCACCCCCCGGGCTCGATCTGGATCCGGCGCACCCCGACGGTCTCACACCCGGCCGCCTCCCCCAGCATCGTCCAGCGGTTGCGCAGATGACCGAGCGCGTACTCACGGGAGGGCGCCTCGTCGAAGTGGGTCAGCCCCACGGTCACGGGCGCTGGTCGGGCTCCATCTGCGCCCGCGGGTGGGCGTCGAAGTAGACGTCGCGCAGCCGGTCCGCCGACAGATGCGTGTAGACCTGGGTCGTGCCGATGTCGGCGTGGCCGAGCATCTCCTGCAGCGAGCGCAGGTCACAGCCGCCCGCCAGCAGGTGGGTCGCGAAGGTGTGGCGCAGCGTGTGCGGGCTCATGCGCCGCTCCAGGCCGGCGCTGCGGGCGTGGCTCTGCACGATCCGGTACAGCCCCTGCCGCGACAGACCGCCGCCCCGCTGGTTGACGAAGACGTGGGGCTCGTCGCGGATGCCGACCAGCCGGGGCCGACCCCGGGCCAGGTAGGCCTCGAGCGTCTGCACCGCCTTGGATCCGATCGGCACCAGGCGCTCTTTGGAGCCCTTGCCGCGCGCGCGCAGCATCCCCGCCTCGAGGTCGATCTCCGACAGCTCCAGCGTGACCGCCTCCGAGGCACGCAGGCCGCAGGCGTACATCGTCTCCAGCAGGGCCCGATCGCGCAGGGCGGCGGGTGAGGTGCCGCGCGGCTGCGCCAGGAGGCGGTTGACCTCATCGCGGGTCAGGACCTTGGGCAGCCGCCCTCGCGAGCGCGGGGGGCGCAGCTCGGCGGTGGGGTCATGACCGATGATCTGCTCGCGGCGGAGGTGGCGGTAGAACGACCGCAGACACGCGATCTTGCGCTGGAGCGTGGCCGGCGCCACCGGCCGCCGGCCGTCGTGCCCGTCGGCCAACTCGGACACGAACGCCGCCAGGTCGGCCGGTCCGACGTCGAGCGGGTCGCGGTCGCGGCGGGCCAGGAACAGGCCGAACTGCTGCAGGTCGGATCGGTAGGCCTCGAGCGTGTTGCGAGACAGACCGCGTTCGAGCTCGAGCGCGGCGAGGAACTCGAGCGTGAGGTCGGTGACCCGGCGCTGGACCGGGGATGCCTCGGCGATGGCCATGTGGGGCCGTATTCGCCCGCCTCAGCCTGCACTCCTGCGGGTGAACGCGCGCTGTCAGCCCGTGTGAAGCTTGCCCCGGGCGCGGGCCTGGGCGAGCCATAACAAGGCGATGAGCGTCTTGGAGTCCTCGGACTCGGCCAGGGCGCCGTCCAGATCGTCCAGCGACCAGGGGACGATCTCGATGCGCTCGTCCTCCTCGGCCTCCGCGGTCTCCTCGGTGTCGCTCAGGTCGGTGGCGAGGTACAGCCAGACGCGCTCGTCGCTGAAGCCGGGGCTGGTGTAGAACGCCTGGATCTCCTGCCAGCGGCCGCCCTGCTTGCCGATCTCCTCGGCCAGCTCGCGTTGGGCGCAGGCCAGGGGCTCCTCGCCGGGGACGTCGAGCTTGCCCGCCGGGATCTCCAGTGACGCCGTCATCCCGGCCGCCTCGCGTGGCTGGCGGGTCAGCCACACCTGGGTGTCGTCGACGGCGACGATGCCGACCGCACCGGGGTGCCACACCTTGTCGCGGGCGACCACGGCGCCGTCGGCGTGGCGAAAGTGCTCGATCCCGGCCGTGATGATCTTCCCGCGCCACTTGACGTCAGAGCCCAGGAGCTCGAACCCACTCACGCGCCCAGCTCCGCCGCGGCTTCGTCGACCAGCGTGATCGCGACGTCGAGCATCATCTCCAGATCCTGGGCGCTGACTCGCTCTCCAGGCTCGTGGTTGTGCTCGACGCCGTCGGCCAGGCAGGTGCAGGCAAACCCCGCGGCCTCGAAGGAGTTGGCGTCCGAGGCGCCGCCCGAGGCGATGTGGCGCGGCTCGTAGCCGCAGGAGCGCAGCGCCCGCTCGGCGACGGCCAACTGCGGCGCGCGGCTCTTGGTGCGGTAGCCCGCGAACATCTTCGCCACGTTGACATCGAGGTCGCACTCGGCGGCGTTCGCGGCGTCCTGCAGGTGGTCGACGAGCTCCGTGGCGACCGTGGCCGCGCGATCGGCGTCGAGGCTCCGGACCTCCGCCTCGATCCGACAGCGCTCGGGGATGACGTTGATCGCGCTGCCTCCCTCGATCATGCCCACGTTGGCGGTCGTCTCGGCGTCCAGCCGCCCCAGCGACATCGCCGCGATTGCGTGGGCTGCGGCCGCGATCGCGCTGCGGCCGGCCTCGGGGCGAACGCCGGCGTGCGCCGCGCGCCCCCGCAGCTCGGCGAGGATCCGGTAGTGCGTCGGGGAGGCGGTGATGATCTCGCCGATCGGGGTGGCGTGGTCAAACACGAAGCCGAAGGCACTCTGCAGTTGCGAGACGTCGAACTCCTCCGACCCGCTCAGCGACACCTCCTCGCACGTGGTGAAGAGGATCTCGATCCCGATCGGCGGCGGGTCGGCGGCCGCCGTAAGCCGCCGCGTCAGCTCCAGGATGACGGCGACCGCCGTCTTGTTGTCGGCGCCGAGGATCCCGTCGTTGGCGTTCTCCCACCGTCCGTCGACCAGCACCGGCTCCACCGGAGCGGCCAGCGGCACGGTGTCCATGTGGGCGCACAGCAGCATGCTGCCGGAGCCGCCGCCCGGGATGCGGGCCAGCAGGTTGCCAGCGTCGGATCCGACAACCGGCCCGCAGCCGTCCTCGTCCACGTCGAGGCCGAGCGCGCGCAGCTGCTCGGTCAGCCAGTCGGCGACGCCACGCTCGTGCCGTGACGGGCTCGCGATGCGGCACAGCGCGGCGAATGTCTCGTGTAGGCGCTCGCGCTCGGCGTCGGTGGCACGCCTCACGAGGCGGGGGCGCGCGAGACGCTCACGCCGGGTTCCTCGCGCTCGGGCAAGAGCTCGGCGTCGGCGCCCGACTTGGCGTGGGCCAGCGCGGCGCCCACGAACTCCCGGAACAGCGGGGCCGGGCGCTCCGGCCGCGACTTGAACTCCGGGTGATACTGCGACGCGATGAAGAACGGGTGGTCGCCCTGGGTGAGCTCGACCGCCTCGACCAACCGGCCGTCGGGCGATGTGCCCGAGCAGATCAGGCCCGCGCCCTCCAGGTGACGGCGCAGGTGGTTGTTGACCTCATAGCGGTGACGGTGGCGCTCGTAGACCACGGCCTCGCCGTAGAGCCCGCGGATCCGGGTCTCGTCGTGGAGCCGGACCGGGTCCGCGCCGAGGCGCATCGTCCCCCCCATGTCGGCGATCTCCTTCTGCTCGGGCAGGAGGTCGATGACCGGGAACGGGGTCTCGAGGTCCATCTCGGTGGAGTTGGCGCCGTCCATGCCGGCGACGTGACGCGCGAACTCGCTGACGGCGACGTGCATGCCCAGGCAGATGCCGAGGTACGGGATCTGCCGGGTGCGCGCGATGCGGCACGCGGTGATCTTGCCCTCCCAGCCGCGGCCGCCGAAGCCGCCCGGGATGAGGATGCCGTCGGCGCGGTGCAGCCGCTCGGACACCTCGGGATCGCCGACGGTCTCTGAGTCGACCCAGTCGACCTCCACCACGGCATCGTGGTGGATGCCGGCGTGGCGCAGCGCCTCGGCCACCGAGAGGTAGGCGTCCTCGAGCTGCACGTACTTGCCCACGAGCGCGATCCGCACGCGGCGCCGGGCCACGGCGGCGCGCCGGGTGATGGCCTCCCACCCGCTCAGGTCCGGCGCTCCGACCTCCAGGCCGAAGTGCTCGGAGAGGATGAAGTCGTCCACGCCCTGGTTGTTGAACACCAGGGGCACGCGGTAGACGTCAGAGACGTCGTAGGCCGAGACGATCGCCTCCACCGGGAGGCTGGCGAAGAGGGCGATCTTGGAGCGGATGTCGGTGCCCAGCTCGGACTCGGACCGGCACACGACCATGTCCGGCGCGATACCGATGCGCCGCAGCTCGTTGACGGAGTGCTGGGTCGGCTTGGTCTTGAGCTCGCCGGCGTGGCCGATGTAGGGCACGAGCGTCAAGTGGATGAACATGCAGCGCCGCCGGCCGACGTCCACCGGGAACTGGCGGATGGCCTCCAGGAACGGCAGCGACTCGATGTCGCCGACGGTGCCCCCGATCTCGGTGATGACGAAGTCCACGTCCGAGGAGTCCGCCATCAGCTTGATGCGCTGCTTGATCTCGTTGGTGATGTGGGGCACCACCTGCACCGTCGCGCCCAGGTAGTCGCCCCGCCGCTCGCGCCGGATGACCGTGTTGTAGATCCCCCCAGCGGTGACGTTGGAGGCGCGGCTGGTGTTGGCGTCGGTGAAGCGCTCGTAGTGCCCGAGGTCCAGGTCGGTCTCGGCGCCGTCCTCGGTCACGAACACCTCGCCGTGCTGGTAGGGCGACATCGTGCCGGGATCGACGTTGATGTACGGGTCGAACTTCTGCAGCTGCACCGACAGGCCGCGAGCAACGAGCAGCCGGCCGATCGAGGCGGCGGCGATGCCCTTGCCAAGCGAGGAGACGACCCCGCCGGTGATGAAGATAAAGCGCGTCTCGCCGTGTGCCATCGACTGAGAACGAGTCTATCGAGGGCTCCGGCGGGTTCCCGCTCGCCGGCCAAGTTGCCCGCTCATAGCGGGCAAAGCGTGGTCACGACGCCCTCATGCGGCCCGTAGGAGCTCCCGGGCGTGCTCGTTGGCCGCGCGGTCCTCGGCACCGCCGCCGAGCATCCGGACCAGCTCGCCGACCACGTCGTCGCCGTCCAACGCGGTGACCGTGGTCGTGGCCGGGACCACGCCGGTGTCCTTGACGATCGTGAAATGCCGGTCGGCGAGCGCCGCCACCTGGGGCAGGTGGGTGATGCACAGGACCTGGCGGCCGGCCGATAGCGCCCGCAGGTGCTCCCCCACCGCCCGGGCGGTGTGGCCGCCGATGCCGGCGTCGATCTCGTCGAAGACGAGCATGGAGCCCGTCTCGTCGACCTCGGCGCCGGGATCCAGGGTGCCATGGGCGACGCTCAGCAGCGCCAGCATGACCCGCGACAGCTCGCCGCCGGAGGCGACCTCGCGCAGCGGCCCGAGCGGGCCGCCCGCGTTGGGGGCGATCCGCATCTCGATGGTGTCGGCACCGCGCGGCCCGCAGCCGCCGGGCCGCGGCGAGAGCTCGATCTCAAAGCGCGCGTCGGCCATGGCGAGCTCGGCCAGGCGCTCGCGCGCCGCGCCGGCCAGCTTGGGCGCTCGCCGGCGCCGCGCCTTGCCCAGCTTCCCGGCGAGCGCGTGGAGCTCGGCGCGCGCCTCGGCCAGCTCCGCCTCGATCGCCTCGAGCGCCGAGTCGGCGTTGTGCAGCTCGTCGCGCCGGATGCGGCAGCGCTCGGCGTGGGCGAGCACGTCGGCGATGCTGCCCCCGTGCTTGCGCTCCAGGCGCGCCAGCAGGGCCAGCCGTTCCTCGATCTCCTCCAGCCGCGCGGGCCCGGCCTCCCCGCCCTCCAGCTCGGCCAGGTATCCGCGCAGCTCGGCGCTGACGTCCTCGCTCTCGTAGCGCAGCGCCTCGACGCGCTGCGCCAGGGACGCCAGCCGGGGGTCGACCGCCATCACCGGCTCGAGCCGGCTCGCGGCCTCGGCCAGCAGCTCGGTCGCCCCCATGCCCGCCTCCGGGGCGAGGCTGTGGGCGGCCACGCTGGCGGCCTGTACGAGCGCCTCCTGGTGGCGCAGCCGGTCGCGCTCGGCGGCCAGCGACGCCTGCTCTGACTCGCTCGGCGTGGCGGCCTCGATCTCCTCGAGCTCGAAGGTGAGCAGATCGAGCTCGCGATCGCGGGCGCCGGCCAGCTCACGGAGCTCGCCGGCGCGCCCCTCCAGCTCGCGGACGCGATCGTAGACGGTGCGCAGGGTGTCGCGCAGCGTGCGCTGCTCGGGGCCGACGTAGGCGTCCAGCAGCTCCAGCTGGGCCGTGGACAACATCAGCTTGCGGTGCTCGTGCTGGCCATAGAACGACAGCAGCCCGCTGCCCAGCTCCTGCAGGTCGGCCTGGGTGGCGGCCCGTCCGCACACATAGGCGCGCGTGCGACCGTCGGGCCACACGCGCCGCGCCAGCACGATCTCCTCGGCCCCCGCCGGCAACCGCTCGGAGCCCGCCAGCGCCGGCGGGATCGCGAACACGCCCTCGACATAGGCCTCGGCGGCGCCCGGACGG
>DASXJW010000200.1:0-16987 GCA_036497165.1 Solirubrobacteraceae bacterium | reverse complement strand
CTAGATGATTGATTCCGCGGCCGCGTGGTTGCCGGGGAATTCGGGGATCAAGCCGGTCAAGGACGCAGGGCGAAGCCCATACTGGATGTATGGGCGAGCCCGAGGACGCCGATCCGGCGTAGATCATCCGGATTCATCCGGCACGCGGGGTCGTGGAATCAACCATCTAGACGCGGGCCGGCTCGAGCTCCTGGAGGACGATCGACTGCGCATCGTCCTCGGTGGCCCGGACCCGGCTCCCCGCGGTCAGGCGCCCATCCAGGATGGCTCGGGTCAGCTCCTTTTCGAGGGTGCGGCGCAGATGTCGCTTGAGCGGCCGGGCGCCGAACTCGCCGTCAAAGCCCTCACGAGCCAGCCGGTCCATCAGCTCCGGGTCCACCTCCAGCTCCACGTCGTGATCCTGGAGCAATCGTGCCGCGATCCGCGAGCACAGCAGCCGGCCGATCTCCTGGACTTGCTCCTCGGTGAGGGCCTCGAAGACCACGATCTCGTCGATGCGGTTCAGGAACTCCGGCAGGAAGGCGCGCTTGGCCGCCTCCAGCATGCGGTCCCCGGCGGGCTCGGCGGCACCGCCGGTGAAGCCGAGCGGACGCTTGGCCGTTCCGGCGCCCAGGTTCGAGGTCATGACGATCACGCTATTGGTGAAGTCGACCGTGCGACCCTCGCCGTCGGTGAGCCGGCCGTCATCCAGCACCTGGAGGAGCACGTTCCAGACCTCGGGATGCGCCTTCTCGATCTCATCGAGCAGGATCACGGAATAGGGCCGGCGCCTCACCGGCTCGGTCAGCTGGCCGCCGTCGCCGTAGCCGACGTAGCCGGGCGGCGACCCGATGAGCCGGGCGACCGTGTGCGGCTCGCGGTACTCGGACATATCGATCCGGACGAGCGACTTCTCGGTGACGAAGAGCCGCTCGGCCAGCGCCTTGACCAGCTCCGTCTTGCCGACGCCGGTCGGGCCCATGAACAGGAAGCTGCCCAGCGGCCGGTCCGGCTCCGAGAGCCCGGCGCGGGCGTGGCGGACCGTCTCCGCCACCGCCTGAACGGCGGCCTCCTGACCGACGACGCGGCGGTGCAGGTCGGCCTCCAGCGTGCCGAGCCGCTCGAGCTCGCCCGCGACGAGCTGGCCCACCGGGATCCCGGTGCGAGCGGCCACCACGTCGGCGATCTCATGCTCTGAGACGAGCAGTGCGCCCTCGTCGGCCTCCTCGGACAGGCGCCCCTCGAGCACGTCGATCTGCTGCTTGATCTTGCCGGCCTCCTCGTAGGCCTCCGCATCGACGGCGGCCTGCTTCTCGGCGCGCAGCCGGTCGAGCTCCGTGCGCAGGCGGTCTGACTCGGTTCCCGCCGCCCGCAGGCGCAGGCGCGCTGCGGCCTGGTCGACGAGGTCGATGGCCTTGTCGGGCAGCCGGTACTCGCTGATGTAGCGATCCGAGAGCCGAGCGGCGGCCTCGAGCGCCGCATCGGCGATCTGCACCCCGTGGTGCTCCTCGTACCGCGGCCGCAGCCCTTCCAGGATCGCGATCGCATCCTGCACCGATGGCTCCTCGACGACAACGGGGGAGAAGCGCCGAGCCAGGGCGGAGTCGCGCTCGATCTTGCGGTATTCCGCGAGCGTGGTCGCGCCGATCATCCGCAGCTCGCCACGGGCGAGCATCGGCTTGAGCATGTTGGCGGCGTCCATCGACCCCTCGGCGGCGCCGGCTCCGAGCACCGTGTGAAGCTCGTCGACGAACAGGATGACCTGCCCGTGGGAGCCCGCCACCTCATCCAGCAGCGCCTTCAGCCGCTGCTCGAAGGCCCCCCGGAACTGGGTTCCGGCAACCATCCCGGCGAGGTCGAGGGCCACCACCCGGACGCCCTGGAGCGGCTCGGGCACGTCGCCGTGTGCCAGCCGTAGCGCCAGACCCTCGGCCAGGGCCGTCTTGCCGACGCCGGCCTCGCCGATGAGGGCGGCGTTGTTCTTGCGCCGCCGGCTGAGCGCCTCGACGACCTGCCCGATCTCAGCCTCGCGGCCGATGACCGGGTCGATCCGGCCCGCGTGGGCCTCGGCGGTGAGGTCCCGGCCGAAACGGTCAAGCGCGGGCGTCGAGGATCGCTGCTCAGCGGGCGTGCGCTGGCGCACGGCCGGGCGCCCATCGGACAGCTCGGACGCATCGGAGCGCCCCGCGCCCACGCCCTCACCGAGCCGTGGCCCGAGCGGGCCGCCGGACTCGCCGCCCAGCTGCTGCTGGGCCATGGCGTCGTGGGCGCACTGCTCGCACAGCCCACCGCGACGCCGCGCGCCGCCGGCCACGAACATCACGTCCACGGCTGCCGGGCGTTCGCCACAGATGTCGCACAAACGCGCGGTTTCGTTGTTCTGATTCTCAAATTCCACGTTTCTCAGTCTTTCCGATCTGCCATTTCAGATCTCAGTCAGGGTGACTGAGATTTTAGCGAACGTTTGTTCTATGCTGAAGGCATGGGAAAGACGTGGATTCTGCAGACCGAGACCAAGGGCACCGGCGCCACGATGGTCCCGTTGGAGCGTGCGCAGAAGCGCGGGTCCGCCCGCACGCCCGTCCTCGTGCCACGCGAGCCGGCGCCCCGCAAGCCCGAGCCCGAGCCCCGGGACGTCGCGCCGCGGACTCCGCGTCGCTTCCGGATCGTCGACCTGATGACCCGCCGCACGCTCCTCGATGACGGCCCCGCGGCCGAGGCGATCGACCTCCTCCGAGAGGTTCGCAGCACCGTCGACGTGACGGTGCACGTGTGGAGCGAGGACAGGGATCGCTGGCGACCGCTGACGCTCGCCGAGCAGCGGGCGATGTTCGACCTCGCCCAGGCGACATGAGGGCCTGACCCCATTCCCGGCGCCCCCGGCTCGCGCCAACCTTGGCGTGTGATGGATCACCGGCGACACCCCTCGTGACCGTCTCCTTCTTCGGCTGGGCGGCGACGCTGGGGCTGATCGCCGGCCTGGTCGGCTTCGACCTGTGGCACGGCGGTCGCCGACCCCACGCCGTGGGCCTCCGGGACGCCGCCGGCTGGTCGGTGTTCTACATCTCCGCCGCCGTGCTGTTCGGGATCGCCTTTGCGCTCATCGCGGGATGGGACCTGGGCGCTCAGTACTTTGCCGGTTACGTCGTCGAGAAGAGCTTGTCGGTGGACAACCTGTTCGTGTTCGTGATCATCATGAGCACCTTCGCGGTTCCCGCGAGCCAGCAGTCGCGCCTGCTGATGATCGGGATCCTGGGTGCGCTCGCGCTCCGTGCCGTCTTCATAGCCCTCGGCGCCGCCATGCTCGATGCGTTCGCCTTCACCTACCTGCTGTTCGGACTGGCGCTGTTCGTCACCGCGGTGCAGTTGTTCCGCCACCGTGACGCCGATCCATCGGTCAGCGACAACGCGCTGGTGAGCGTCGTGCAGCGGGCACTGCCGGTCGCCGAGGACTACGACGGCCCCCGCCTGGTCACTCAGCGCGCCGGCCGGCGGATGCTCACGCCCCTGTTCGTGGCGCTCGTCGCCCTCGCCAGCACCGACGTCCTGTTCGCGCTCGACTCGATCCCGGCGGTGTTCGGCGTCACGCGGCATGCCTACATCGTTTTCGCCGCCAACGCGTTCGCCCTGCTGGGCCTGCGCGCACTGTTCTTTCTCGTCTCGGGACTTCTGGACCGGCTCGTCTACCTCTCGACCGGGCTCGCGGTCATCCTCGGGTTCATCGCCCTCAAGCTCGTTCTGCACTTCGCCCATCTGCACAGCGGGGCCATTCCTGAGATCTCGACCGGCCTTTCGCTCGCCGTGATCGCCACGATCCTGGCTGTCACCACGGCGGCCAGTCTCATCCGAATCCGGCGCGTGCCCACCGCTCGGGCCCACGCGGGGTCGCTGCGTGCCCACACCGATGCCGACGCCCATGGCGCGCCGGGCCGCACGTCCGGGGCAATGGGGCCCGCAATGCGATCGGGGGACCGCGCGCGGTCGTGACGGGCACGTCCGCGCCTGTGGGGCCCGAGCGCGTCAGCCTGACGAGCGGCGCTTCTGCGAGACGGCGCGGATGAGCTGGGCCTTGCCCATCTTCGAGCGGCCCTCGATGTCGAGCTTGGCCGCCTCGCGGCGCAGCTCGGGCACGGTCATCGCTCCCGCGCCACTGCCGGTGCCGCGCGAGGCGCCGCGCTTGCGGGCGGCGGCCTTGGCGCCTTCGCGGCCGAGCGCCGACCGCGTATCGCTCGAGAGGTTGGAGATCGTCCGCTTGTTCCGGGCGCCGCTCTGGGCCTTCTTGACGTTCTTGCGTGCTGCCTGACGCTGCTTTTCGGTCGCCATGGTCCTGGAAATTCCCCCGAATGATCCCGTCAAACCGCGCTCACCTCGGAGGTGGTCCAGGGCGCCTGACCAGGGTTCTCACGGGCGCGACGATCCGCCCGGAGCGCCAGGCTGGCGCGGCACCGCTCACCCTCATCCAGTCAGGAGCAGCACGATGCGCGCCGACAGCGCTCCCCGTGGGACTCTCCGCGTCGCGATCGTCACCGGCGCCTCGCAGGGCATCGGCGCGTCGCTGACCACCGCGCTGCGAGGTGCCGGCTATGCGGTGGTGGGGACGTCCCGTTCGATTCCCGCCGCCCGCCGCGCTCGTAGCCCTCACCAAGGGCGGACTCGCGGCGGTGACCCGGTCGCTGGCCATCGAGTACGCCTCGCGGGGCGTTCGTGTCAACGCCGTCGCCCCCGGGATCATCCAGACCTCGACGCACGACGCGTCGTCATACGAGGGCCTCGCCGAGCTGCACCCCCTCGGGCGGCTGGGCACGACCGCCGACGTGGCCGAAGCGGTCCTGTACCTCGAGCGTGCCACCTTCGTCACCGGGGAGACGATCCACGTGGACGGAGGCCAGGCCGCCGGTCGCTGACGCCGTCGTCGCGGGTCTCGAACAGTCGTCGATGGCAGACTCCCGTGCTCACTGAGCGCGGTATCGCTGCCGTTGGTGAGACCAGCAGGAGCTACCCGCTTCGCCCCATGGGCGGAGCACAACGCAAGGACGCGCAACATCATGAGACGTCTCAGCTTGGGCGGAGCGCTGGCGGCGCTCGTCCTGGTTCCCGCCGGCGCGCTCGCCGGCACGCCCCGGGCCACGGTGTTCTCGGTGGACAAGCGCCAGCACAGCGTGCAAGTGGTGGACGCAGGCCACCTCGTCCATGCCTACCGTTACCGGGGCAAGCTCCCGCGCCTGAACCTGGGCGACCGGATCTCCTTCCGGCGCTCGGGCCACACGATCTCGCATGTGGCTCGCGCGGCGCGCGCCTCCGCCACGGTCTCGTTCTACGCGCAGGTAGTGCGCTCCAGCGCGGGCCGCGTGCAACTCCGTCTCAGTGACGGCGACGCATTCAGCCTCTCCTCCAAGCAGGTGTCGGCCAAGGGGGCGGCGCACGCGGCGGCCGTTGGGCGGGCCGTTTTGACTCGCGCCGCGTCGGCGCCGGTGACGGTCCTGATCCACGGGCTGACCCCCGGAGTCGTCGTGCTCATCGCGGAGGCCGTCGACGCGCACGGCCATTGGACTGTGACGATCACCCTGCCACCGCCGGCCACGTCCGGCGCGACGATCGCATCCGGCGACGACCCGACCGCGGACGATCAGGTCACCGAGGGGAGGATCACCCAGGTCTCAGCTTCGTTGCTGGCCATCGACACGGGATCAGGGGAGGAAAGCTTCGCGGTCGACCCGACCTCCACGCTCACCGACGGGTTCGTCGTCGGTGACGTTGTCGCTGTGACCTCCGCGCAGAATGCGGACGGCTCGCCCTGGGCCGATGACGTCGAGTACGTGGAAGACGACGCCTCGGGCGTGGTGACCGCGGTAGGGGACGGCAGCATCACGCTCGACGAGGGCGCCGGCGGGCCTTCCCAGACGATCTCGGCCGACCCTGCCTCGGGTCTCTTCACCGGGGTCATGGCCGGCGATAGCGTCGACGTGACCTATCACGAGTCCGCCGGCGCTGCGGTGGCCGACGCGCTCGACGATCAGTCCTGGGACAGCTGAATGCAGGCGGTCGGTGCTGCGGCGTACACGAGCACCGTCACCATCGCGCTCGTGAGCGGACCGTGAGCGGACCGTGAGCGGACGCCCGCTCGCCGTCCGGTCCACGTGCCTGATCTCCGGCTTCAGCGGCCGCGCATCGATGCCGACAACACCCTGAGGACCCGCTCATGCAATCCGCCTTCATCGCGCGCCAGCCCATCTTCAACCGCAAGCTCGAGGTGGTGGGCTACGAACTGCTGTTCCGCGGCCGCGGCTACGCGGGCGACGGGTCCTCCGACAGCCCGCATCGCGCGACGGCGACGGTGGTGCTGAACTCGTTCACCGAGCTGGAGCTCACCCGGATCGTCGGGCGCAAGCGGGCGTGGATCAACGTGACGCGCGCGTTCATCCTGGAGGGGCTGGCTCAGGCGATCCCCGCCGACCGGGGCGGCCTGGAGGTCGCCGACGACGAGGTCTTCGACGAGGAGCTCGTGGCCGGGCTGCGTGATCTCAAGGAGCGGGGCTACCGTCTCGCCCTGGACGGGTTCGGGTCGCGCCCGCACCCAGCTGCCGTACTCGAGCTCTTCGACGTCGTCAAGCTCGACGTGCGCGAGCTCGGTGCCGAGCGGCTGGCCCAGCAGGTCGAGAGCCTGCGATCCCACTCCTGTCAGGTCCTGGCTAAGCGGGTGGCCACCCCGCCCGAGCAGGAGACGTGCGTCGACGCCGGCTGCGACCTGTTCCAGGGCTACTTCTTCTGCCAGCCGACCGTGGTGGCGACCCGCAGCATCACCGCCAACCGCTTGGCGCTGCTGCAGGTGGTCGCCGCGCTACAGCGCCCGGATGTCGAGCTTGCCGACCTCGAACAGCTCATCGCGCGCGACGTCGCCCTCAGCTTCCGGATGCTGCGCTACGTGAACTCGGCCTTCTTCGGGCTGCGCGGCGACGTCCGCTCGATCGGCCAGGCGCTGGCGCTCCTGGGCGTGGAGAACGCCCGGCGCTGGGCCACCCTCAGCGTCCTGGCCAGCGTCGACGACAAGCCCACGGAGCTGACGCTGACTGCACTGACCCGCGCGCGGTTCTGCGAGCTGGCCGGCGAGCAGCTCGCGATCGCCAGTCCCTCCGAGCTGTTCACCCTGGGGCTGTTCAGCGTCATCGACGCGCTGATGGACGTCCCCATGCAGGAGGCGGTCGCATCGCTGCCGCTCGCCGATGACATGCGCGAGGCCCTCGTCCACCGGCGCGGCCCGATGGGCGAGCTGCTCGACGCCGCATCGGCGCGGGAGACGGGAGACAGCGCCGGCGTCGCCACCCTGGCCCACGCCGACGAGCTCTATCTGCGGTCGCTGATCTGGGCCAACACCGCGGCGGAGTCGCTGTTCGGCAGCGCGCCCGCCGACGTCGGCGCAGCGCCCGCGTCCGCGCCGGCTGCGACACCGGCCGCGACGCCGGCGGCGGTGAGCGCCGCCGCGGTGGACGCATCCGGCACGGGCGGCCCCCGCGTCGAGGGCGGCCTGCTGCGCCGGATCGGGGCGGTCTGGTCGGGCTTCTTCCGGCGGCTGGCCGGGCGCACCGCCTGAGCGGGACCGCCAACCGGATCGTCGGCTGTGATTGACTGCGCCTGGTACGTCGTCGAGGATCGAGGCGGGATGGAGAAGCGCGACTACAGCCTCATCGGACCCAGCGCCCAGCGGGCGGCCGAGCAGGGGCTCGTGGCGGCTGACTGGTATCACCCCGACGTTCCGCGCAAGCGCATGAAGGAGCTGATGCGCCGCAGCGATGGGCCCGCGCTGCGCGACACCGCGGTGTGGCTGACGCTGCTGATCGGCTTCGGCGTTGCCGGTGGCCTCACCTGGGGCACGTGGCTCACCGTCCCCTGCTTCATCGCCTATGGGGTGCTCTACGGGTCGGCCACCGACTCGCGCTGGCATGAGACCGGTCACGGCACCGCCTTCAAGACCTCGTGGCTCAACGACGTGCTCTATCAGGTGGCGTCGTTCATGAACCTGAAGGAGCCGACGTTCTGGCGGTGGAGCCACGCCCGCCACCACACGGACACCATCATCGTCGGGCGCGACCGCGAGATCGCCGCGATGCGGCCGCCCGACGTGGCCAAGCTCGTGATCAACGTCGTCGGGTTGCGCGACGCCTGGGACACCGCGATCAGCGTCGCCCGTCATGCCGCGGGGCGTCTCACCGAGGAGGAGCGGAGCTTCATCCCCGAGGACGAACACTTCCGTGTCCGCCGCGAGGCCCGCGCGTGGGTGACGATCTACGTAGCGGTCGTGGCCCTGGCGCTCGTGCTGCACTCGCTGTTGCCGCTCATGTACGTCGGCCTGCCGTCCCTGTACGGCCGGTGGCTGGCCACGCTGTTCGGCATCTCACAGCACGCGGGGTTGGCCGAGAACGTTCTGGACCACAGGCTCAACGCGCGGACCATCCACATGAATCCCGTGTTTCGCTTCCTGTACTGGAACATGAACTACCACGTCGAGCATCACATGTTCCCGATGGTCCCCTACCACGCCCTGCCCCGGCTCCACGCCGAGGTCGCCGACAACATGCCCACGCCCTACCCCAGCCTGCTTGCCGCCTATCGCGAGATCGTCCCGACCCTGCTGCGCCAGATGCGCGAACCCGACCACTATGTCCGCCGCGCGCTTCCGCCGGCCGCTCAGCCGTTCCGGCCCGAGATGCACGACGCCGTGTTCGAGGCGTGATGGGCGCGGGCGGGTGGGTGGACGCCTGCGCCATCGACGACGTCGAGGCGGAGGACGTGATCGAGGTGGAGTGCGGGGGACGGACGTTGGCCGTCTATCGCAGCCCCGAGGACACCTTCCACGCGACCGATGCGCTCTGCACCCACGAGCGGGCAAGCCTCGCCGACGGTCTGGTGCAGGGCGACATCATCGAGTGCCCCAAGCACAACGGCCGCTTCAACTACAAGACGGGCGAGGCCAGGCGGGCGCCCGCGCGCGTGAACCTCTGCACCTATCCGGTCCGGACGGAGGCGGGCCGGGTGCTCATCGAGCTCGGCTGAACGGCGGCTCGGCCCCGGGGCCCCAGTCGATCTCGGCGAAGCGCCGCAGCAGCTTCTCGCCATGAGCGGGGTTGAGCGAGGCCACCCAGGCGATGCGGCCGCGCAACTGGGCTTCCCGCCCCTCCAGGCCCTGGCCGGCCGGCCCGTGACGGGACGCGTTGTGCAGGATGGCCTTGAGGCGGTCGTACTCGGCACGCGGGACGTTCGGTCGCGCGTTGACGACGATCCCGCACACCTGCTGGCGGGCGGCGGCGGTGCGCAGGGCGGTTTTGTCCGCATTGAGCGCAAAGCCCTCCTCCCGCACGATGTCGGTGACCGCCGCGCGCACGCGCCCGGCCCCGGTCCTGACCCGCGGGCCGGAGAAGGCGAGGTCGTCGGCGTAGCGGGAGTAGCGCAGATCGAGCGATCCCGCCAGGCCGCTCAGCCGCCGATCGAGGCGAAACGCGGCAAGGTTGGCCAGCGCCGGTGACGTGGGCGCGCCCTGGGGCAGGTGGGGAGTGGCCAGCTGCCGGCCGAGGCGGAACCGCGGCTGGACACCGGCGGAGGCTGCCGCGCCATGGATGACCGTCCAGACGTGTTGGGGCACCACGTTGGTGGTCAGTCCGGTGAGCGCGTGGGCCACCGCTGGCTCGTACCCGGCTGTGCGGAAGATGCCGAACACCCGCCCGGCTGCAACCGACGCGAAGAAGTCCGCGAGGTCGAGGCGCAGGATCACCTGTCGGCCGCTGTGTCGCCGCGCATGCTCGATCACCGAGCGCCCCCGGGCGAACCCATGAGCGGCTTCGTGGACCGGGATCTGGTCCAGGACCTCGCGCAGGATCCAGCGCTGCACCTCCTTGAGCCGGAGCTTGGGAGCCTCGATGACGCGCGGCAGCCCGCTGCGGCGCGGCACCGCGGCATAGCGGTAGTTGCGCAGCCTCTCCACGGTCGTGGTCCGCTCGAGGCCGCGCACGTCAGCCAGCCACGCCAGCTGTCCGTCGGAGAGCTCCACCGCGGCCGCTAGGTCATCCACCGACCCGATCGCCGCGACCGGCCACTCGAAGCGCACCCGCTCGGGGCCGGCGCGGCATTCGGCCAGGAAGGCCTCGATGAGGGCGGCGAGCTCCTCAGGCGCTGCGTCAGGTGCCCGCGGGTACAGGGCGACGAGGTGGGACGCGAGGGCGTCGAGCCAGCTGGGCCAGTGGCCGAGCCGCGTCGCGGCCGCCTCGGCGACGGCCTCCGGCATCCAGCGCACGCCGAGCATCGCCCCGGCGAGCTGGCCGGCCACCGCGGTCCGTTCTCGACGCGTGTACATGCTGGTGGAGATGATCGCGGCGCCGCGCCCCGACTGCTCCATGTCGTGCGTGCCCCAAGGTGCCTCCGAACGGATGCACGACAGGGCTCGCGATGCACTGTCCCATGTAATGGGAGGTCCCCGGGGTGACCCCGGAGAGGGCGCGCGCCCTCAAGCGCGGTGGCCCGTCTCGGTGCTGCGACGCCGCAGGCGCACGCTATCGGCTTCCCGCCGGGGGCGTCAGGACGGCTGCGCCGCCGCCTCTGCGTTGTCAACGATCGCCTCGATGATCTCCGGCCACAGCTCGCGGGGGAGATCGTGGGCCATGCCGGGGAAGATCACGAGCTTGGCGCCCGGGATCGCCTGCGCGGTGGCGCGGCCGCCGGAGACGTCGACGAGGGGATCGGCGTCGCCGTGGATGACCGTGGTGGGGACCCGGACTGCGCCGAGCGCCTCGGTGCGGTTGGCGGCGGAGGCCACCGCGGCCAGCTGGCGCGCGCTGCCGGCGGGATAGACGCCGCGGTCGAACATGCGCGCGGCGCGCTCGCGCTTGTGCGCCTCGTCGAAGTCGAAGGTCTTGGAGCCGATCGCGCGGTAGGTCTGGAGGTGGTCCTTGATGTATGCGTCGCGCTCGCGCGCGCCCCGGCGCATCAGCCGCATCATCATCCGGGGCTGGGGCCGGCCGACGCGGCGGTCGCCCGTGGTGGACATGATGGAGACGAGCGAGAGGACCCGCTCGGGGTGGTTGATGGTCATGACCTGCGCGATCATGCCGCCCATCGAGGCGCCGACGACGTGCGCGGCGGCGACGCCCAGGTGATCGAGCAGCCCCACGCCGTCCTGCGCCATCTCGTCCAGGGTATAGGCCGCCGCCTTGGCGCTGCCTCTCAACAGCTGCAAGCGCGTCGCGATGACCGCTCCCTTCAGGCGGGTCGAGCGGCCGATGTCGCGGTTGTCGTAGCGGATGACGAAGAAGCCGCGCGAGGCGAGCTGCTCACAGAACTGCTCGTCCCAGAGGAGCATCTGCGAGGCCAGGCCCATGATCAGCAGCAGCGGCGGGGCGTCCGAGGAGCCAAAGGTCTCGTAGCAGATCTCCAGTTCCCCGCACGTCGCGGTGAGCTCGCCGGATGAGGTCGATTTCAGATCGGACGCGGACATGAACGAGGGCGTCACCGTACCAGGGAGCAGGCCGCCGGCCCGCGGGTGTGGCTCTCGAACATGCGCACAGATGACAGCCGGGCGGGGCGGATCCGCGCTAGCAGAGGTTGCGCGGCGTTTGTGCTCGTTTTCAACCGCGAGCATTGACGCTGGGATCAGGTCGGCGGAAAATGGCCGCGGCGCAGTTTCCATTCTCTTTGGGATCGGAGGGGACATGACAGATACCCACGTGGTGCTGTCCGGAAGTGAGCGACCGCGCAAGCATGACGCGGAGCGAGTAGGCGACGTCGACCCGTCGGCGGCGGTGGAGGTGACCGTGACGCTGCGCGGGCCCGAGCTGCCCCAGGTATCGCCCGGACATTCGATGAGCCGCGAGGAGCTGGAGCGCGCATACGCCTCCAGCACCGAGGACATGGACGCGGTGGCCGCCGCGCTGCAGGGCTACGGCTTGGAGGAGCTCGATCGCATGCCGTCGGCGCGCAGCATGCGCGTGAGGGGGACCGCGGCGCAGATGGACGCGGCCTTCCGGGCCGACCTCGGCGTATACCGGCGCGCCAACGGGGTGGAGTTCCGCGGGCGTGAGGGGGAGCTGCAGATCCCGGGCCGCCTGAACGGGGTCGTGACCGGCGTGTTCGGCTTGGACCAGCGGCGGGTCGCCCGCCGTGCGCCGGGGATACCGCCTTACGAGGGGACCGCTGCCGAGGTGGCCCAGGCGGCCCTCACGCCGTCGGACCTGGAGGAGCGCTACCGGTTCCCCGCCGGTGCGGCCGCGCGCCAGACAGTGGCCATCGCCGAGTTCGGGGGGGCCTACTTCCCCGGGGACCTGGCGAAGTTCTGCCGTGAGCAGGGCCGCCCCGAGCCAACGGTGCGGCAGGTGGGCCTCGGCGTGCCGGTGCTCACCGAGGAGCAGGTGATGGCGCTGGCGCCCGCCGAGCGCGAGCAGGTCATGGAGGCCGCGGGCGAGGTCAACATGGACGTGCAGATCGTGGCCGGACTGTGTCCGGCGGCGGAGATCGTCGTGTACTTCACCCAGTTTGACCAGAAGGGCTGGATCGACCTGCTCAACGAGATCATCAAGGGCGTGCCGGCGGCACCGGTGGCGGTATCGGTCAGCTGGGGCCTGGCCGAGGACAGCGCCGACTTCTCGGCGGCCGCGCGCGGCGCGATCGACGAGCGGCTGCAGGCGGCGGCCCTGCTCGGGGTCACGGTATGCGTGTCGGCCGGCGACGACGGCTCGGGCGATCAGATGCAGGACGGCCAGGCCCACGTGAACTTCCCCGCCTCCAGCCCGCATGTGCTCGCGGTGGGGGGGACGATGCTCGACGGCGACCAGGAAGTCACCTGGTGGCAGCCGCCCGGCGACCGGGCGCACCGCGGCGGCTCCACCGGCGGCGGCGTCAGCCGCGTGTTCCCACGGCCGCCCTGGCAGAACGTGGACGTCACCGCGCCGGACGGCAGCGGCCAGGCGGGACGGATCATCCCCGACATCGCGGCGCTGGCCGGGCCTCCCTTCTACCAGCTCGTGCTGCAGGGCCAGCCGGCGCCCAATGGGGGCACGAGCGCGTCGGCACCGTTGTGGGCGGCCCTCATCGCGCGCTCGGCCGCCGAGCTGCACCCGCCGCGGGCCCCGGTGTTCCTGGCGCCGCTGCTCTACGGCGCCGGGCCGGACGGCCATCCGCTGGGCACGTCGGTGTGCCGGGACATCATCGCGGGCGACAACACGTCGACCCCGCCGGGCTGGGGCTTCAGCGCGGGTCGGGGGTATGACGCCGTCAGCGGCTGGGGCGTGCCCGACGGGCCGCCATTGGTCGGGAGCGAGCGAGCGCCGGGCGCGGCGGCCGCGCATACCTAGCAGCGCACCCTAGATCTCGTCAGGCGCACGGGGCGGCCGACGGGCCGCCCCGCAAGCGGTCAAACGGGCGGGGCGGCCTCCAGCGCGGCCCCGCCCACGACCTCGCCGCCCTGGAGCACGAGCCAGATCCGGCCTGGGTCCAGCAGGAGCTCGGGGTCGGCGACGACATCGCCGTCCACCACCACCAGATCGGCCACCTTGCCCGCCTGCACCGTCCCGATGTGATCCTCGAGGCCGATCGCCTGCGCCGCGATCTCGGTGGCCGAGCGCAGGGCGTCGGTGGGGCTCAGCCCGTGATGGACCATGCGCGCCAGCTCGAGCGCCGTGTCCTGCCCGGACACGCCGTCGCGGTCTGAGCCCAACGCGATCCTCACGCCGGCATCCCGCGCGGCGCGCATGCTCAGGGTGCCCTGCTCGAGGTTGTGGTGCGCGAGCTCGACGATGCTCGGGAGCATCTGGGCGTCGACTGTCGCCGCCGTCGGGTCGATGACCTCGCCCAGACCGCCCATCCAGTAGTAGCCGCTGAGCGTGGGCACCAGCACCTGGCCGGAGGCCGCCATCGCCTCCAGGAGATCGGGCCGCTGATTGAGATACATGCCGTGCTCGATCGTGTCGGCGCCGTGGGCGATCGCCGCCGCGGTCCCGTCCAGACCCTCGACGTGGGCGGCGACCTTGAATCCCATCCGGTGGGCCTCATCGACCACGGCCGTGAGCTCGGCGTCGGTCATCTGGGCGGGCTCGGGATCCTCGAGCTCGTTGGAGCGCGCCCCGGTCGTCATCACCTTGATGAGGTCGGCGCCGTCGCGCAGCTGCTCGCGCACGGCCTTGCGCATCTCGTCGGGGCCGTCGGCCTCGCGGTACATGGCGCCGTAGAACCGCCCGCCGGGGGCGGTGGCGGAGATGATGAGCCCGCAGGTGAGCAGGCGGGGGCCCCGGAAGGCGCCGTAGCGCATGGCCTGGCGGGCCTCCTGGGGCGCACGGCGCTGGGACCCGACGTTACGCAGCGTGGTCACGCCCATGCGCAGCGTCTCGCGCAGGCGCGCCTGCAGGAAATGGGCGCTGGTTCCCGGCAACAGCGGCTCTGCGCCGTGCGCCGGGCGGGGCTCGTGTCCCTGTACGTGCACGTGGATGTTGATGAGCCCGGGGATGAGCATCCGGCCGCCGAGGTCGAGGACGCGCGCGCCGTCGGGGGCGGGGTCGCGCGCCGTGCCGATGCGCTCGATCGCGCCCTCGGTCACGAGCACGGCGGCGTCCTCTCGCACGGGGGCTCCGGTGCCGTCGAACAACCGGCCTCCGGTCAGCCACGTGCGGCCCGCGGCGGGAGCGGGGGCGCCGAGCAGCGAGGGATGGCGGTGGGGCATCGCCGGGCAATCTAGCCCGCCGGAGATCTGAAAGAGCCTTGCAGGTCGTTGCGCCGACGCGCTATAGATATCTGAAATGCTCTTTCAGATCCTGGGAGGAGGGCGATGACGACGCGCCGCCCCGTACTGACCGACCCCGAGGTGCTGGAAGCGCTGGCCCATCCCGTCCGGCTCGACCTCCTCACCTACCTCATGTCCGACGGGCCCGCCAGTGCGTCAGCCTGCGCCCGAGCCGTGGGGGACACGCCGTCGAACTGCAGCTACCACCTGCGCACCCTGGCCGGCCATGGGCTCGTCGAGTCCGTCCCCTCACCGGACCGGCGCCAGCGACCGTGGCGCGCCACGATCACGGGCTTCGAGTTCGACGAGATCGCCGACCCCACCACCCGCGAGGGTCGCGGCGCCGCCGCGGTGATGGCGGCCTCACTGGCCCTCCAGCAGCGCTTGGCCCGCGAGTATCTCTCCCACCGTGACGATGTGCCCGAGGCGTGGCGCGATGCCGACCTTGCCTCCAGCTACGGGCTGCGGGTCAGCCCGGGTGAGCTCAAGGCGCTGGGCGAGCAGATCGATGCGCTCATCCGCCCCTTCATCGCCGCTGGCCGCGCGGCGGCGCCGGCGGACGCCGCGCTGGTGGCGCTCGACCTGTTCGCGTTCCCTCGTCTGGAGTCGCCGTGGCAGCGCGCGCGCCGCTGAGCAACCACGCCTTTCGCGCCCTGTGGGCCGCCGGCTTCGTCTCCGACGCCGGCGACTGGCTGCTCCTCATCGCACTGCCGATCGTGGTCTTCAAGGTGAGTGGCTCCGCGCTCGGCACCGCGGCGGCATTCGCCGCCGAGCTGGGCCCGGGGATCGTGCTGGCGCCGCTGGCCGGCCGGCTCGCCGACGCGCTGGACCGCCGGAGCCTGATGATCGGGCTGAGCGCGTTGCAGGCGGTTGCCCTCCTGCCGCTGCTGCTCGTCCACGACGGGCGCGGGCTGCCCATCGTCTACGCCGTGATCGTCGTCCAGGCGAGCCTGGCGGCGCTGTTTGATCCGGCCAAGAACGCGCTGGTCCCCGTGCTCGTCGACCCGCGACAGCTCGTGTCTGCCAATTCGCTCATGGGGTTGGGGGCGGCCGCCGGACGGCTCGTGGGCGGCCCGCTCGGCGGCCTGCTGCTCGCCGCGGGCAGCCTGCGAGCGGTCATCGTGGCCGACGCGGCCAGCTTCGCCATCGCCGCGGTGCTCATCGCCTGCCTCCGGCCGACCCGTGATGGCACGCCCAGTCGAGCCAGCCGCGACGCAGGCCGTCGGGGCGACGGCGGTCTGCGCGCCGTCCTGCGCAATCGCGGGCTGGCCGCGGCTCTGCTCGTGACGCTGATCGCCTCGGTGGCCCAGGGGATCTTCGTCGTGCTGTTCATCGTGTTCGTGGCCCGCCGGCTGGGTGGGGGCTCGTCCGAGATCGGCCTCCTGCGGGGCGTCCAGGCGATCGGGGCCATCGCCGGGGGCCTGATGCTGACCCTCGCCGGGGGTCGGTGGCGCCCCATCCCGCTGGCCGCGGTGGCCGCCGCCGCCTTCGGGGCGGTCGATCTGACGATCTGGAACGGGCCGCTGGTGACGCGATCCGAGGCGATGTACGTCGCGCTGTTCGTGCTCGCCGGTGCGCCGGGAGTCATCCTGGAGACGGCGGGCATCAGCTTTCTGCAGCGCGCGGCCGCGGACCGGGAGCGGGGGCGGGTATTCGCCGCCCTGGGCCTGGCCGAGACCACCGGTCAGGCCCTCGGCATCGCCGCCGCGGGGCTGTTGACCGCCCCGCTGGGCCTCATGGTGCTGCTCGATGGCCAGGCGGCGCTGTACCTGGGCGCCGGCGCCCTCATCGCCGCGCTGGCGTGGGAGGCGAGGCCGTCCCGCGCTGCCCACCGCCGCAGGGTGGGCAGGCAAGACGGCCCCGCGGCTGCGAGGAGAGCGTCTACGGGTTCTTCAGCGAAGTGAAGTCGACGTCCCAGGTGCCGTCGTTCCAGAGGGCGTTGACGCCGGCCACGTCCTTGCTCTCGACGTTGGGCTGGTTGTCGAAGTCCTCCGGGATGGCCACGGCCTTGGCGACGAGCATCTTGTCGATGTTGGCCCACGCCTGCGCGCGCGCCGCCGGATCGGTGACGAGCGCCGCCTTCTGCATCGCGGCGTTGATCTCGGGGTCGTTGACCTGACCCCAGTTGGAGTTGTTGGTGGGGGTGATCGCCGGGCCGTAGAACGGCACGTACAGCACGGTCAGCGGATCGGCGAAATCGCGGAGCCAGCCGCCCGTGGGGCACACGTCGATCTCCTGCTTGGGCACGCCGCAGTA
>DASXJW010000199.1:0-24978 GCA_036497165.1 Solirubrobacteraceae bacterium | reverse complement strand
ATCGTGAACGGGCCGTAGTGGCCGAAGTCGGCCGGCCACCAGTCCTGCGAGGTCCTCAACACAGTCACGATGTCCTGCTTGACCTCGGCCAGATCGAGGGTCTTGAACGCCTCGGCGTAGTTGAAGGCCTCGCCCAGCGGGTTAGCCACCGCCGGGTTCTTGGCCAGGATCTTCAGGTTGAGCCGCTCCGGCCACCAACCACGGTTCCCCCCGCCCAGGGGCGGACGTGCAGCGCGCTCGTGCACGACCGGGCAGCCGCCGGCGCGCTCCTCGTTCATCTCTCCAACAACGCCATCGGGACTATCAGACAAGGGAACCCCTTCCGGGATCGAAGGTGTAATCAGGCACGATGAGCGACGGGGCAGCCGTGGCACAGGCACCCGTGGTGGGGGCCTCGGCCCTGGGCCCCTCGCCGGCGGCGGTCCGAGCGCGGCTGACGCCTGCTCGTCTTAGGGGCAGGCGGTACGCCTCGAGGATGCGCACGAGCCACGCCATGCACAGAGTTCTATTGAGCTCGTGCACCGGGCTGGAATGTCCATTCGGCGAGGCGCAGATCGACCCAATGGTCAGCTACCCGGAAGGGTCGGCCCGACCTCGCCACCGCTACTAGTGCGCGCCCTCACATGGTGAGCTGATGTTCTGATCGGACGACCGCAGGCACTGCGACCCCGGCAGCTGGGACCGCCCATCGGCCCCCCGGTCGCCGCAAGCCGGTGGTCAGCGGGGCCGTGCGGCGGGAGACGAGGTTGTCTCGGGCGGGAGGAGGGCGGCGATCATCGCGTCGGCGATGAACCCGCTGTAGCGCTGCAGTGGCCAGCCGCGGGTGAGCACGAGGAGCTCGTAGAGCTCTGGTGAGCTATAGGTCCACATGATCTCACCGGCGAGCTTGACGTCGAGGTCTGGGCGCAGGTGGCCTGAGACCTGGAGGTTGCCGGCGTTGCGGGTCATGCGCTGCAGTCGCTGGGCGTCCATGTCGGACTGGAGGCCGGCCATCTCGGGGTCGGCGGCCGCCGCCGCGCGCACGAGCAGCAGGATCGGTGCTACGCGGGGGGCGATCTCAGCCGTCAGTGCACCCCAGCCACGGATGATCTTGCGCGGATCGGGCTCGGTTGCCTGGAGTGCGTCGGAGCGGCTTTCGGCGGGCATGGGCTGCTCGCCGGCCAGAGCCTGCTGGCAGATGGCGCGAACCAGGCCAGGCTTGCCGCCGAAGCTCTTGTAGATCGTGTCGACCGACACGCCAGCCTTGGCCGCGATCGCCGCGATGGTGGTGGGGGCGAATCCATCGGTCAGGAGGAGCCGCCTGGCGGCGTCGAGAATCGCCTCGCGCGTTTGCCGGGCCTGTTCGCGGCGCCTTGCGGAGTCGTACGGACGCTTGGGTTTGACAGAAGGCAACTTTGGGTCCATAGTGCTAGATCGGTTCCAGTTTACTTGATCGAAAACCGTGGAGAATGGACTGAAGATGAACGCGACGCGAACCCAGGCCAATCCAGAGGCGATGGTGCAACGCCTGCAGCAGGCCACCAACGATCACGACCTCGACGCGCTCATGGCGTGCTTCAGTGCCGACTACCGGAACGAGACCCCGGCGCACCCCGAGCGGGGCTTCACCGGTCGCGACCAGGTTCGCGCGAACTGGACTCAGATCTTCGCCGCTATCCCCGACGTCTCGTGTGAGGTCGTTGGCTGCGCGGTGGACGGTGACACGGTCTGGAGCGAGTGGGAGCACAGGGGGACGCGAGCGGACGGCACCCCACACCTGATGCGCGGTGTGGTGATCTTCGGCGTCGACGATGGCTGCGCGACCTGGGCGCGCTTCTACCTCGAGCCGGTACAAGACAGCGCCGGCAGCGTCGATCAGGCGGTCCGCGAGCAGGTTCTGCCCGGCGGCCGGTCATGATCCTCGTGGCCGGCGGGACCGGCAGGCTGGGGTCGGTTCTCGTCGATCGCCTCGTCGACCGTAATCTCGAGGTCCGGGTTCTCACCCGCGATCCCGGTCGCGCCGCGCGTCTTGTCGGCGGCCCCGTCGAGGTCGTCGTGGGCGATGTCCAGGACCGCGAGAGCCTCGGACCGGCAACCGCCGGGGTCGACGTCGTCGTCTCCGCAGTGCACGGCTTCGGCGGCCGGCGCGCCAATGCCCCGGCGGCAGTTGATCGTGACGGCAACGCCAACCTCATCGATGCAGCCAAGACCGCGGGCAGCGAGTTCGTCCTGATGT
This sequence comes from Solirubrobacteraceae bacterium, assembly GCA_036497165.1. GTDB lineage: Bacteria > Actinomycetota > Thermoleophilia > Solirubrobacterales > Solirubrobacteraceae > Palsa-465. The sequence continues at coordinate 22,763 of DASXJW010000199.1, read as the reverse complement.
CGACCGTGGGAGCCGCGGCGGACAGCCCGATGGAGCTGTTCCGCATGAAGCACGCCGCCGAGCAACGCGCCGCAGGCAGCGCCGTTCCCACGACGATCGTACGATCGACCGCCTTCCTCGAGCTGTGGATCGACCTGCTCCGGCAGACCGCCGGACGCTCGGGCCGACCTCTCGTGTTCGGGCGCGGCGCGAACCCGATCAACTTCGTCTCAGTCGCCGACGTCGCGGCCGTGGTCGAATACGCGGTCATCGACCCGATCACCCGCGGCAAGATCCTGGAGGTCGGCGGACCCGACAACCTCACGCTCGACCACCTCGCCGAAGCCGTCCAGGCAGCCGCTCGTCGCCGGCAGCGACCGAGACACATTCCACCACCCGTGCTCGATCTGGTGGCCAACAGCGTCGGACGCGTCAAACCACGACTCGGTCGGCAGGCGCGCGCCGCGCTGGTCATGGATCACGCCGACCTCAGCTTCGACAGCGCTCCCATCCACCATCTCTATCCAGACCTGCCCTGGACCACGCTCGCCGACGTTCTGGGCCGCGATCGCGCCAGACAAGCCGCGTGACGGCAGGGAGGTGGGGTGAGGCCGAGCCTAGGCTGATCTGGCTCGGGATATACAGAGCCGGCGATGCATAGCGGGGCGCGCGGTTGGTGCCGACCTTGCGCCCTCTCCGGGGTCCTTCCTACGCGACGACCTGGGAGCTGAAATGAGTGATTCCATGTCGAGAAGCGCTGACCGGCTCCGCTCACCAGGTGAAGGGCCTCGACAGGCGCGGCCCGCGACACCAGGAGACCCCGATGCCGAAGTATCTGCTGCTCAAGCACTACCGCGGCGGCCCGGAGCCGCACCATCCGTTCCCTCCGATGGACGAGTGGGCCCCCGAGGACGTGGAGGCGCACATGGCCTTCCAGAGGCACGTCACCGAGTTGCTCGAGGAGAATGGCGAGTACGTCGACGTGCGCGGCCTCACCCCGGCGCGCACCTGGGTGCGCTACGGCGGTCCGGACGCTGCGCCAGTCACCACCGACGGCCCGCACCCCGAAATCAGCGACCTTGTCGCCGGCTGGTGGATGATCGACGTCGATTCGCGCGAGCGTGCGGTCGAGCTCGCAGCCTACGTCTCCTCTGAGGTCGGGCCGGGCGGGGAGCCGCTGTATGAGTGGATCGACGTCCGGGAGGTCATGTCCGCGGCCTCGTCGGAGGACTGACGCGGCGTGATCGACGAGCCGACGCGATGGCTGGACGAGGGCGCGCTGCGCGTCCTCGTCCCTCGGGTGCTCGCGGGCCTGGTCCGGCGGGGCGAGGACTTCGATGCCGCTGAGGATGCGCTGCAGGAGGCGCTGCTGGAAGCGCTCCGGGTCTGGCCCGAGCACCCGCCGCGCGACCCCCCCGCGTGGCTGACCACGGTCGCGACCCGGCGGCTCGTCGACGCCCGCCGCAGCGAGGCCGCCAGCCACCGCCGCGAGGAGGCGACACACGCCGAGCCGCAGCCCTCGGTCACCGAGGAGGGCGACGACACCCTCTTCCTGCTCTTCTGCTGCTGTCCCCCCGACCTTGCGCCCGCTTCCCAGGTGGCGCTGGCCCTGCGCGCCGTCGGCGGCCTCGCCACCAAAGAGATCGCCGACGCCTTCTACGTGCCGGAGGCGACGATGGCGCAACGGATCAGCCGAGCCAAGCGCGCACTTGCTGGCCCGCCCGCCCGCCGCCTGGACCAGCCCGGTGATCTCGCCGTCGTGCTGCGCGTGCTCTACCTCGTTTACACGGCCGGGCATACTGGCTCGCCTGCCCGGGTGGACCTGGCGCGCGAGGCGATCCGGCTCGCCCGCCAACTCACCCTCGCCACCGAGGAGCCGGAGGCGCGCGGGCTGCTCGCACTGATGCTCCTCAACCGCGCCCGCCTCCCCGCCCGATTTGACTCAGAGGGTCGCATCGTCACGCTTGAACGGCAGGACCGTGGCCTGTGGGACACTCGCGAGATCGCCGAGGGCGTGCGCGTCCTGCAATCGGCGCTGGCCGCCCGTCGTCCCGGCCGCTACCAGATCGAGGCCGCCATCGCCGCCCTGCACGACGACACGGCCAGCGCCGAGGAGACCGACTGGCCGCAGATCCTCGCCTGGTACGACGACCTCGTCGCCCTCACCGACGACCCGGTGCGCCAGGACCCCGCCTCCGTGCTCGGTCGCGCGGTCGCGGTCGGCCACGTGCTCGGGTCGGCAGCGGGCCTGTTCGAGACCGATCGGCTGCGCGAGGTGCTCGGCGACCGGCACCGGTGGCACGCCGTCCGCGGCCACCTGCACGAGCTCGACGGCGACCTGCCCGCCGCGGCCACGGCCTACGCCGAGTCCGCCCAGCGGGCCACGAACGTCGCCGAACGCGACCATCTGGTCCGCCAGGCCGCCCGCGCGCGGGCCGCCGGGTCAGCTCGGCGGGCCCAGCGCTGAGCCGCGTTGCTGCGCCGCTACAACGGCCGTCCGCGATTCTGAAAAGCGCTAAAGGAATGGCCCCGGGCTGCCGATACATCGTGTGAAGGAGGGTCGAGCCACGTTCACGATCAACGAAGCAGCCACGGTGCTCAACGTAAGCCCTGACACGCTGCGGCTATGGGAGGACCGGTACGGCTTCCCAGCGCCGGCGCGTACCCCCGACGGACGCGATGAGTACGACCGCGACCAGCTGGTCGACCTCCGCAACGCACTGCAGACCAGCCGATCGATCACTCACGCCGTCGTCGAGGCGCGAGCTGCGCGCAGTCGAGCCCCGCAACACCCCGCTTAGACGCGCTCCCGTCATCGCGACTCATCGGGCTCGAAATGTGAGGCGATGGTTGTCATCGAGGTTGGAATGGGGGACGATCGTGATCGTGCGGTGGCGATGCTGGAATGCACTGATCGGCTGGGGGTCGGCAGCCGCGGCCGCCGTGATGGTCCTGCTCGGCGCCTCTGCGACGGCGGCGGCGCGCACCACGGACGCATCGGTGGTGCGCGGCCTTCAGCGTCTCGTGTCCGCGCCGGGCGGTCCGATCGGTTCGATCGCGACCCTGTATCGCAACGGCCGCACGGCCGTCCTTACAGCGGGAAGGGCTGACGTGACCCGTCCGCGGGCGCCCCGCGTGGGGGATCACATGCGTATCGCCAGCATCGCCAAGGCGTTCAGTGGTGCGGTCGCGCTGCACTTGGTGGCGCAGGGCCGTTTGGGTCTGGACGACACGATCGGGCAACGGCTTCCCGGGATGATGCCGCCGGCATGGTCGGCGGTCACGGTGCGCCAGATGCTCAATCACACCAGCGGGCTGCCTGACTACACCCAGTCAGATGGCTTTCGCGCGCAGGCGACCAAGAACCCGAGGGGATACGTCTCGCCGATGGACATCATCGACTGGGTACGCGGCGCCGGGCTCAACTTCACGCCGGCCTCACGCTATGAGTACTCCAACACCGACAACATCGTCGTCGGTCTGATCGCGCAGCGGGTCAGTGGCCAGTCCTACGGTCGGTTGCTCTCCAGCATCGTCTTCCGCCCAGCGGGGTTGACGCAGACGACCTTCCCGACGCTCAGGGTCTCGCTGCCGGTGCCGTTCCTGCACGGCTATCAGGTCCGGCCGGGCAAGCCGCCGCAGGACGTCACGACTTTTCTGAGCCCGAGTGGCGCGTGGGCGTCGGGCGCCATCGTCTCCACACCGGCTGACCTCGGGGCGTTCATCCGGGCGGATCTCGGCGGCCGGTTCTTCGGTCAGGCTCAGCGGCGCCAGCAGATGCGGTTCGTCCGCGGCTCGTCGAGCCCGGCCGGTCCGGGCACGAACTCCGCGGGTCTCGCGATCTTCCGCTATCAGACGCGCTGCGGCACCGTCTACGGTCATACCGGCAACTTCCCCGGCTACGTGCAGTGGGCTGCCGCCACGGCCGACGGTCGGCGATCGGTGACGACATCGTTCAACATCGCGGCGCCGACGGGCGCCCTGCTGGCGCAGCTGCGCTCGGTCCAGGCATCGGCGGTGTGCGCGCTGCTCGGCAGGTAAGGCCCCGTAGCTTCGCGCGCCGGGAGGCGGTCATCCCAGCGCGGCGGCTTCGGCCGCCGCGGAGGGTTTGATTTCGGGGAGGCGCATCATCCGGAAGGCGCTGAACAGCCCCAGGCCGCCGGCCAGGATCGGGATCAGTAACGCCACCTGGAGGGCGAGGTTCGTCGCGTCGGTGTTGATCGTAAGGATCTCGTCCTGGACGGCGCGAGGCTCGTGCTTGACGAGCTCCTGCAGTTGGGTGTTGCTCACGACCTCCGCGTCGTGCTCCAACGTCTTTGAGATCTGCTGCTGCTGCGACGATGGGATGACGGAGCTGTCGTTCACCATGTTGGTGAACGCCACCGAGAGAGTCGCCAGCAGAATCCCGCCGGCCATCGCCAGGCCGAATGACAGGCCGAACGATCCGGCTGCCGAATTGACTCCAGCTGCCTCACTGATGCGCTCCTCGTCGATCGGTGCGAGCGAATAGTTGTTGAGCTGGGACACGAGCAGGCCGAGCCCTGCTCCCGCGATGATCAACGGCACAACGAGGTACCAGCCCGAGGTCGCTCGCGGGACGATCGGGATCAGCAGCGCCATGCCCAGCGTGCTGAGCCCGAACCCGATCCGGATGAGGCTCGCCGCGCGCCGGTGTCCGGCTCGTCTCCCGGCGAGGATCGCTATCGCGAACATCGTGAGCGAGAGCGGAGCCAGCGACAGGCCGGTCTGCATCGCGTTGTACTCGAGCTTGATCTGCAGGAAGATCGGCAGCGCGATCATCGCACCGCCCAGCGTGATGTTCTGGAGCGTCTGCGCGGATATCCCGAGGCGGAAGTGGGAGAGTGCAAACAGGTCCGGGTCGAGCACCGTTACCTTGCCGTCGCGGTGGCGTCGGACGAGCCGGCGGGCGAACGCTGCCAGCGACAGCGCGCCGAGCACGATCAAGAGCACGACGTAGTCGCCGCCCTCCTGCCACACCAGGATGCCGAGCACCACGCCGCCCATGCCCAGGACCGAGAGGATCGCTCCGACAACGTCGAAGTGTCGATCGCCCGTGTACGGGACATCCTTGACCAGCTTGATCTGCGACAGGATGATCGCGATCACGACCACCTCGAGCAGAAAGCCGACGCGCCAGGACAGGAAGGTCGTCAGAAACCCGCCGAGGAGCGGACCGACCGCCGCGGCGATCGCCGCCGCGGCTCCTACGAGCGCGTAGGTCCTCTTCTGAGCGGCGCCCTCGAAGTTGCCATGAATCAGCGACTGCATCGCCGGCAACAGGAGCGAGGCACCAATGCCGCCGATGATCGCCCAGAAGATCACGATGGCCGCAATGCCCTGGGCCAGCGTCATCGCCAGCGCGCCGATCGCGTATGCCAGAAGGCCCAGGATGTACGCGCGCTTGCGGCCGATGAGGTCTCCGACCTTGCTGTTGATCAGGATGAACGCGGCAGAGATGAGCGCCTCGAGCGCGATCGCGGACTGGACGGCGCTCACCGTCGTCCCGAGATCGTGAACGACCTTTGAGATCGACACGTTCATCAGCGAGGTGTCGACGACCAGCACGAACATGGCCATCGCCAGCAACAGCGACAGGCGCCGGCTGCCCGCCCCCTCATCGGCGGCGGCGGCGGTGGCGACGTCACTCACCATCGGAGGCGATCGGCCGCCCGCAGGGGCGCGAGCCCCGAGGACGCCGGCATGCGCTGCGATGCCACGACTCCGGGCCCTCAACCTCGATATCCGTCACCACGCCACCCCTCTTCGGCCGTGCCATCGACCCTCGGAACGCTGTCTCAGTCGGACACTCATATCCAGCGCCGCCCACGCCATCACCCGGATTGGGTGACGAGTACCGGGAGGGCATTGGTCAGAAGCCGATTGCCTCGCTCGCGCCACGGTGGGACCGGCCGCGGCAGCCACCAGGTAAAGGGCTGCTCGCTGTTCGACGGCCGTCAGCTCGCGGGGAGCGCCCCGCGCGCCCCGCGCGTCGCCTCGTCGGTGAGGCGCCCGGCCAGCCACGCCACCACGCACAGCATCAGGCCGCGGAGAATGAACCCGAGGCCGACCAGCAGGGCCAGGGTGGCCACGCCGATGTCCGGGCTGGACACGATGACGATCCCCGCGAGGAGCTCCACGGCCCCCAGGACGACCATCCAGAACCGGCGCGGCCGTTCGACGACGGCGGTCACGATGCGCAGGACGCCCGCGATCACGAACCACAGGCCGACCAGGAGCGCGATCGCGACCACGCTCTGCGTGGGATGGCGGATGAGGATGATGCCGATCACACCGCACACGACGCCGAACACGACGCGCAGGGCGCGTCCGTCGGGCCCGCCGAAGACGGCGGCGACGACGTCGAAGATGCCGTCGACGACGAGGAAGATCCCGCTGATCACCGCCAGCGTGGCCAGGCTGTGGGGCTCGGCGAGCACGATGACGCCGGCGACCACGCACAGGACGCCGAGGATGATCAACCCCCAGCGCACCCAGCGCAACACCGACAGCACCTCCGCGACCGGCTCGCTCTCAGTCACGGTCTCCTCCAACGCATCGGATCCTGACGGCGCAGACAACGCGCATAGCCACATCATCTTGCTCCTTCGCACTCGGAGCATCACCTCATCGGGATGAAACGGCCCCTGGGAGCGTATCCGGGCCCGCCCGGGCGGTGCTCCAACGCGGGCGCCGCGGCTTGATCACGAGCGCACGCAAGTGTCCCGAGCATCGGGGTGGCCGTGTGCGCGCAATAGGGTGTCGGGCATGCCGCTCGCGAACCTTCTGGGCTCGGGGACGTTCGTCGTCACCGCCGAACTGGGCCCGCCGGCCGAGCCCGACGCCGACCTCGTCCGGCGCGCGGCGACCGCGCTCGCGCCTGTGGTGCACGCCGCCAACGTGACCGACAACCAGGCGGCGAGCGTGAAGATGTCGCCGCTGGCCGCGGCGGTGGTGATGCTGGAGTGCGGCCTGGAGCCCATCATGCAGCTGACCGCGCGCGACCGGAACGTGCTAGCCCTGCAGGCCGACCTCCTCGGCGCGTGGGCACTCGGGGTGCGTTCGGTCCTGGCCCTGGGCGGTGATCCGCTCAAGGTCGGCCCCTATGAGGGGCTGGCCACACGCGTCGGCGACGTCGACTCCGTCGGACTGGCGCGGATCATCGCCTCACTCAACGGCGGGGGTCTGCTGGCCGGTGAGCAGCTGGCGAGTCCGACCGGCTTTCTCATCGCCGGAGCGGCCAACCCCCTGATGGACTCGGTGGAGCGCCTTGAGGCCAAGGCCGACGCCGGCATCGGCCTATTTCAGACCAACATCGTCTACGACGTCGATCGGTTCGCGGACTGGTTCGCGCCAGTCCTGGCGGCCGGCCTGACACGGCGGGCGCCGATGCTCGTCGGTGTCACCCCGCCGCGCAGCGGGCGGATGCTCGAGTACCTGCACGAGCGGATTCCGGGGGTCGAAGTCGATGACGCCACGTTCGCGCGCATGCGCGGTCTGGAGGGCGAGGCCGCCAAGGAGGAGGGGGTGCGCATCGCCAGCGATGTGATCCGCCGCCTGCGCGAGCTCGACGGCGTGGCGGGTGTGCACATCATGGCGCCCGGGTGGGAGGTGGAGGCGGTCCCGCGCGTGACCGAGGCGGCCGGTCTCGCCGTACGCTCCGCGGCCGGCTCCGGCGACCGCGCCTGACCGCCCGCCCGGACCATCCTCAGCGGGGCGCACGCCGGCCCGACGCCGCAAGGTCAGCCTCGATCCAGCGGCAGATGACCTCCACGGCGTACTCCTGCTCCTCCCCGCTCAACTCGCGGCCCTTGGGGATCTTGTGCCAGCGCTCAAGGCAGGTCCGGCAGCAGGTCGCGGTGGCGTGCTGGGCGACGAAGACCGGGTGGCCGCGGTACGGGGTCTGCTTTCCATCCTTGGCCGGCGCCGCCGGCGCGAGGCGCTTGGCCAGCAGCTCGTGGGCATGCGCGCGGACGGCCTCCAGGCCACGCAGCTCCACGGTGGCCGCCTCGCGGCCGCGCAGGTGAAACCGGGCGCGAAACGGCTGTGTGGCCAGCACGTCGAGGGTGGCGTCAATCGAGGCCAGATCGGGCACACCGGCTACTGTAGGCCCGGTCTGGCCCGGTCTGGCCCGGTCTGGCGCGGTCAGGACTCGGGCGCCTCGCGTCGCAGCGCGTCGGCCACGCTGGACAGGTGCGTGCGCATGGCCGCCTCGGCGCGCTCGCCGTCCCCGGTGGCCACGGCGGCGATGATCTCGGCGTGCTCGGCGAAGGAGCGCTCGCTGCGGCCGGGCAGGAGGATCGTGCGGTACTGAAAGCGCACCATCTGCGAGTTCAGCGCGCCGATCAGACGCGCGGCCGTCTCGTGGCCGCTGATGTCCAGGAGGCGCCGGTGGAGCTTGGCGTTCTCGTCTGAGACGGCGAGCAGATCGTCGGCCTCTCGCAGGCGCTGCATGTCGGCGAGGATGGTCTTGAGGTCCTCGACGTCATCGACGTCGGCCCTCTGCGCCGCGAGACGGGCAGCCAGTCCCTCGAGCACGGCGCGGGTCTCGAGGATCTCGACCGCCTCGCGGACGCTCACGAGCCGGACCCGGGCGCCGCGGTGGCGCTCGTGCTCGACTAGACCCTCGTGCTCGAGCCTGACGAGCGCGGCGCGGACGATCGTGCGGCTGACACCCATGGAACGCGCCAGGTCGCTCTCGACCAACCGCTCGTTGGGCTGCAGACGACCGGTCACGATCGCCTCGCGCAGGTGGTCTTCCGCCCGCTGTGGGACGACCCCGGCTTTGTCAAGCATCTCGTCCAACGCGCAGCAACCTACCACGGCTAGGGACAGCCGCCAATTCGGTACGCAGGATTGCATACAATCTCGCCAACAACTAGGATGCCGGCCGGCTCAACTCACCGAGCCACGTCGAGACCCGAGGAGGAGGAGCATATGAGTCGCGGTGACCTGGTGCCGCGCCGCCGGTTGCGCTTGGCGGCGATGTTGGCAGCCGCCCTGGTGGCCCTGGCGGCATGCGGGAGCAACAACTCGAGCAGCAGCGGGGCTGCGGGCTCGACCCCGAGCGGCGGGGGCAGCGGCGCGACGACGAGCGCGTCGGGCGCAACGAGCAGCAGCGGTGGCTCGGGCAGCGTCAATACCTCGTCCTGCGGCTCCAAGCCGGGCGTGAAGGCCAGCGGCTCACCGATCAACCTGGGCACGATCAACACCAAGCAGCCCGGAACCGACTTCACCGACCAGGCGTCGATGGCCCAGGCCTATTTCACCTGTGTCAATGACAACGGCGGCGTCAACGGCCACCCGATCAAGTACTTCATCCAGACCGATCAGACCCAGCCGGCGCAGATCGCCGCCGCGGCCAACAAGCTGATCCAGTCAGACCACGTGCTGGGCATCGTCGGCACGTCGGACATCATCGAGTGCTCCGTGGATCACGCCCTCTGGGCCAAGACGGGGATCTTCGAGCTGGGGGCAGGCATCGCGCCCGAGTGCTGGTCCACCCCCAACAGCGCCTCGGTCAACATGGGCCCGCGCTACAGCTCGGACGGCGCCACGCAGTACGTGCTCAGCCTGCACCCCAACAAGATCGCCTTCGATCAGTCAAACGTCCCGGGCACCGGCTACATCGCCGCGGGCCCGACCGCGATCGCCGGCGCCGCCCACGTGCCGATCAAGACCGAGACCGACAACGTCCCGATCAACGACGCCAACACGGTGGCGCTGCGGCTGGTCAACGACGCCGGCCCCAACGGCGCCGTCGTGCTCAACTTCACCCCGCCCGAGGCGCTGGTCATCCTCCAGGCCGCCCAGAAGCTCGGCCTGCAGAACCGCGTCAAGGCGTGGGCGTGCTCGACGCCGTGCAACACGGACTTCCTGGCCAAGGCCCTGGGTCCCAAGTGGCACAACAAGCTGTACATCAACGCCGAGCTGACCCCGACCGACGTCTACCACGGCAAGGAGATGCAGCTGTACGAGGCGATCCTCAAGCAGTACGGCGGCTCCAGCGTGACCGGGGGCATCGGCAGCTTCAGCCAGATGGGCTTCCTCGATGCCGAGATGGCCGTCGCCGCGCTGGAGAAGGTCAAGGGGGCCTACACGCTCAAGAGCGTCAACAACGCCTTCAAGGCCATCAACAACTACAAGACCGAGATGCTCTGCCAGCCGTTCACCTACGGCAACTACTCAGAGCACATCCCCAACAACACCGACTACACGGTGACCCCCAGCTCCAGCGGCGGCGCGATGGTGGTCGCCCAGGGCTGCACGCCGATCTCCTCGTCGGATCCGCAGATCGCCGCCTACCACAAGATCGCCGGTTCATAGAGGGCCACGCGGGACGAGAAGCCCTCCTCAGGGAGCGCAAGGTCCGTGGCGGTTGCACCGGAGGTGTGTGGCCGCCACGACCGGCGCTCGCCGTGTCGCGAAGTCGAGCCGTTGTCCAGCGCGCCGCTGGCGCCGATAGCGCCCCCGGGATTTGAGCTCTGATTGGTATCGCGCCGGATTCGGGTAGAGCTACGGACATGCTGCTCGAACTCGTACACCAACGCCCGAGCTGGAGCGAGGCACTGGCCACGGCGCTGACCCTGCCCTCCGGCATGACCGAACGGCGCCACGGCCAGAATCCGTGGGAGCCCTCGACCGACCGCCCGCGGCGCATCTCCGACGACCTGGCCTGGCTGCGCAACGCCGTCGATGAGCCCGAGGACCACGGGCTGCGCGCCCTGGAGGGCACGGCGGCGGCGGCCGCTTGGGAGGTCATCGACAACCTGCGCGTGGGCGAGCACCTCGAGCGCCTGGAGGCGCGCGGGGTGCTCGAGGCGGCGGGGTTCCTCGTGCACGAGGACGAGCCGGTCGTCTAGCGCCGCGGCGTCGCGCGGCGACGCCGGCGCGAGGATGAATCTCCCCACCCCGGCGTGGCGCCTTCAGCTGACGACGCGGTCGCGCCCGGTGCGCTTGGCCTCGTAGAGCCGCTGGTCGGCCAGCCGCACGAGCGCCTCGAGGTCACCCGGCTGCTGCGTGCAGGCCACGCCGACGCTGGCGGTGACCGCAAGCCCGGGGGCGATCCGCCCCCAGCTCTCGTCGGCGATCGCCTGGCGGATGCGCTCGCAGCCGGCGGCGCCGGCGCGCGCGTCGGTGCTGGGCATGAGCACCAGGAACTCCTCACCCCCGCTGCGGATCACGATGTCGGAGTCGCGCAGCACATCGCACAGCAGCCCGGCCACGCGGACGAGCACCTGGTCTCCGGCGGCGTGTCCGAAGCTGTCGTTGATGAACTTGAAATGATCGATGTCCAGAACGGCGAGGCTGAGAGGGAGCCCGAGCCGTCCGGGGGCGGGACGCTCCAGCTCGCGGGCGAGGTAGCGCCGGTTGTGCAGCCCCGTCAGCCAGTCGCGGTCGGCCTGGTCGCGCAGCTGCTCCTGGAGGGACTCGAGCTGGCGGGTTCGCAGCATCAGCTCGGCGTGAGCCTGGGCCAGCTCACGGTTCTTGCCCGCCAGCTCATCGCCGGCGCGGCGGGCGGCGGTCGCCTCCAGGGTGGCGCGCTCCAGGCTGAGCTGGAGCTCTGACAGCTCGCGGAACGCCTGGCGCTCGAGCTCTGCCGAGCGGGCCAGGGCGTCGTAGGCTGCCTCGACGCGACCGGCGGCCCGCAGCTCGCCGGCGAGGGTGGACAGGATGAGGCTGCGGATCTGCGGGACCCGATCGCCCAGCCAGGCGAGCGCCCCTTCCCCGGACTGCTGGGCGTCGTCGAACTGGGCCAGCGCCATGCGGGCCTGGACCTCGGCGCGGACGGTCACGCCCAGTACGTAGGGGTTGGCTTCGCCCCCGGCGGTGAGCAGCGCGATCGCCTGTTCGGCGTCAGCCAGCGCCTGTGCCGGGCGTCCGGCCAGGAGCTCGATGTCGGCGCGGGTGGAGTGCACCAGCCCGAGGGCGAACCGGTTGGCGGTGGCGACCCCCTGTGCGACCTCGACCGCCCGGGCGATCTCCTCCTCCGCGCCGGACAGGTCCCCGGTCTGCTGCAGGAAGCAGGCGAGATCGTTGCGCGAGATCGTCTCCTCCCAGCGGTCGCCCACGTCGATCGTCAGCTGCAGCAGTCCGCGCACCCGGTCCTCCAGGTCGCGCACGACCACGTTGCCGAATACCAGGCAGGTGGCGCGGCGGGCGTAGATCCGCAGGTCGTCATCGCCCACCTGGTCGGCGAGCGCCACGGCGAGCTCCGCGTGGCTCAGCGCCTCGGCATAGGACCCCGTGAAGAAGCTCACCTGCGACCGCAGCGCGGCCACCTCGGCGCGGGCCGCGGGATCGCCACCGCGCTGGGCGTGGCGCTCGGCCTCGACGACGAGATCGAGGGCGCTGCGCAGATCGCCGCGGTGCAGCGAGACCGCGCCCTGTAGCGCGCGGGCCCGGGCGCAGAGCCCGTCGTCCGCCAGCGAGCGGGCGGTCTCATGGCAACGGATGGCCAGGGCCAGGGCGTCGGCGGGCTCCTCGTAGTAGGCGCGGCGAGCGCGTACCAGGGCCGCGCGGAGGTGCGCCGCGTCGCCGCTGGAGGCGAGATCGAGGTGGGTCTGGAGGGTCGAAGGCATGGCGGGTGAGGGCGTTCGCGGGCCCATGTGACCTAGTCGGCGCCCGAATCGGCAGACTTGAAGGGCCATGGCCCACCCCAACGACGAGTTGATCGAGCGTTTCTACGCGGCCTTTGCGCGGCTGGACGGCGAGGCGATGGCCGAGTGCTACTCGCCGTGGGCGCACTTCTCAGACCCGGTGTTCGGCGATCTGCGCGACAAGGAGCCCGGGGCCATGTGGCGCATGCTCACCGGCCGCGCCCGCGATCTGAAGGTGACGCTCCTGGAGCACGACGCCGATCACGAGCGCGGCCAAGCGCACTGGACCGCGGATTACACCTTCTCGACGGGCCGCAAGGTGCACAACGACGTTCGCGCCCGGTTCCGCTTCGAGGAGGGCTGGATCGTCGAGCACCGGGACACGTTCTCGTTCTATGCGTGGGCGCGCCAGGGCATGGGCGGGACCGGGACCGCGCTGGGTTGGACGCCCCTGCTCCGCCGCATGGTGCGCCGCAAGGCGCGCGCCGACCTGGACGCGTTCATCACGGGCCGGCCGCCTCCGGAGCCGGAGCGCGGCCGGCGTGGGGTCGGGCGGCGAGGGCGCTAGCGCCGGATGTCGGCCAGCGCCCGCTCGATGGGGACGTCGCCGTTGCCGAGATAGAGGATCCTGCGATCCAGCGCGCGATCGGCGATGGCGGCGGCGAGCACCGCGGCCACGTCGTCGCGCGTCACCTCCTCTCGGAAGGGCTCGGTCTCGATCCTGACGCGGCCGGTGCCGGGGTCGTTGCTCAGCGGCCCGGGGCGGACGATCAGCCACGCGCGGTCCGAGGCCATGACGGCGGCGTCCGCCTCGGCCTTGGCGCGCAGGTAGACCGCGAAGACGTCGTCGCCGGCGGGCGGCGACTCGGCGCCCACCGAGCTGACCACGAGATACCGCGCCGCGCTCGCGGCGGTGGCCCGCAGCAGCTTGATGGCGCCATCGCGGTCCATCGTGAGCTTGCGCGCGGCGCCGCTCCCGGGGCCGGCGCCGGCCGCGAACACCGCTGCGTCCACGGTCCCGACAGCCTCGGCCACCTCGTCGGCCGAGGCGCGCTCGAGGTCGCAGACGACCGGGTCGCCGCCCGCCGCGCCGATGTCGGCGGCCTGGTCAGGATTGCGGATGAGGCCCGCAACCTGATCCCCGCGTGCGGCCAGGAGACGGACGAGCCTGAGCCCGATCTGGCCGTGGGCGCCGGCGATGACGGTCCGCATGTGAAGAAGGGTAGTCGGCGGGCCATCGCTAGGATCGGCACCCCCGATGGCCGGAGACTCACATCTCGGTCGTGCCGCCCTGCTGGGCCTCGGTGGCGGTCTGCGATCCTTCGCCGCTCCGGTCGCACTGGCTGTCCACGACCGCGGGCCCCTGTCGGGCTCGGCGCGCCCCCTCGCCTTCGCCGGCGCCGCCGGCGAGGTGGTCGCCGACAAGCTCCCCTCCATGCCCAGCCGCTGGTCCGCGCCCGGCCTGGCCCCCCGCCTGGCCTTCTCTGGCGAGGGCGGGCGCCAGCTGGCCGGCTTGCCTGGAGCGGGCGTCGCCGCCGCGGCCGCCGTGGCGAGCGCGTACGCGGGATCGCGGCTGCGCGGGAAGGTGCCACGGGGCTCACGCCAGCTGTCGGCCGCGGTCGCCGAGGACGTGCTCAGCTACGCGCTCGTCCTGACCGCGACGCGCGGCCTGGAGTAGCGTCGCCCCCCGGCGCGGAGGTGAGACGACCCTCCGCGCCGGGTCCCGCTTGTCGCCCCCGATTCATTTCGGTTCGAGCGCCCCCCTGTTCGACACCCGTCTGCCCCGTCGAACACCTGCATAGTCGCGTGCCCGGCAGCGCGGCGCATCAGGGGAAACCCTGAACTTCGCAGTGCGACCGGTGGCGCTTACGCGGTGTCCGATGCGGCCAGCCGGCGGGTCATCTCGCTGCGCGAGCGCACCCCGACCTTGCGATAGATCTGGCGCAGATGAGTCTCGATGGTGCGCGGGCTCACGAAGAGGGCGCTGGCGGCCTCGTCGTAGGTGGCGCCCTCGAGGATGACGCGTGCCACCCGGGTCTCGGCGGCGGTCAGCTCGGACCACGGGGACTGCTCCGGAGGCGACTGGCGGCTGTAGCCGGCGGCGGCGAGCTCGCGCTCGGCACGTTGGGCCCAGACGGTCGCCCCCAGCGCGTGGAAGGTGGCCGACGCCCCGGCGAGCTGCTCGCGCGCATCGGAGCGGCGGCGGGCGCGGCGCAGGCGCTCGCCGTAGCAGAGCTCGGTCCGGGCGCGGGCGAAGGGCAGCGGCGCTCGGTCGTGCCACTCCAGGGCCCGCGCGAAGTGCGCGTCGATCTCGGCGGCCGGCGCCAGCAGGCCCCGGCAGCGTGCGGCGACGGCGTGAGCCCAGGTGCGGCCGGTGCGCTGCGCCTTGGCCTCCAGATCGCCGAGCTCGCGCTCGGCCTGGGCGTGGCGGCCGGCCCGGACGCTGGCCTCGATCATCACGTCGTCGAGGTGCTCCCAGCCCGGCTCCAGCACCCATTCCCGGATATCGACGGTCGTCTGCCTCCAGACGCTGACCGCGGCCTCGTGCTCGCCGAGGCTGAGCGCGAGTGATGCCAGGGCGAGCACCGGCTCGGGCTCGACCGCCCACGCGTTGAGCTGCTTGCAGATGGCCAGGCTTTCCTGGGCGTGCGCCCGTGTCGCCTCGGGCCGGCCCATGGAGGCCTCGACCTGCGCCAGCGCCGCCAGGCTGGAGGCCAGCATCCCGGCTCCGGCCATCTCGCGCGAGAGCTCGACGGCCTCCTGCGCCCACGCCAGCGCGGCCGGCCAGCGGCCGAGCTCGAGGTCCACGAGCGCGCGCCCGCTCAGCGGATAGGGCAGGGCCCGAACCGCGCCCTGGTCGCGGGCGCTCGTGGTCATGGCGATGAACAGCCGGTCGGCGGTCTCGAAGCGCTCGATCGAGGCGTGCAGGCAGGCGTACATGCCAGGCAGCTCGGGCGCGTTGTGCCAGACCCCGGGCTTCTCCACCACCGCGCCGTAGCGCGCGAACAGCGCGAGCCCCGCGTCGGTCTCGGCGGAGAGCACCAGGCCGCAGCCCAGGGCTACCCCGGCCATCGCCTCGACCTCGCCGCCGAGCCCCTCGGCCAGGGCGAAGGCCCGCTCGGCGGTCGCGCGGTAGGCGGGCAGGGGGCCGGTGACGGTCCGCGCCAGGACCGCCTCGGTCATGGCCGTCGCGGCCAGCGGCCGGTCGATGTCCTGCAGCGACTCGGCGATCGCGACGAGGCGGTCGTGGGCCGCCTGCGGGCTGCCGCGCAGCATCTCGACACGGGCGCGGACGCGCTCGCCGTGGGCGCGCAGCACAGGATCGTCGCTGCGCCCGCGGGCTCCGTCCAGAAGCTCGAGCGCCTCGTCCAAGCGTCCCACCGCCAGGGCCAGCTCGGCGCCCTGCACCTCGCGGCGGGCGCGCTCGGCCTCGCCGGGGCTGAGCTTGGCCGCCTGGCGCACCGCGCGCAGGGCCGTCGCGGGAGCGCCGCGCCCCGCGGCCTCGGCGGCCACCCGGCCGAGCTCGGAGGCGATGTCCTCGTCGGGGGCGGCCGCGGCGGCAGCGCGATGCCAAGCGCGATGATCGGGCAGGCGCGCCTCGCCGCCGGCCCGCGCCAGCGCGGCGTGCGCGGCGCGGCGCGCCGGGGCGGCAGCGGCGTGATAGACCGCGGAGCGGACGAGCGGGTGCCGCCAGCGCGCCCGGCCGTCGACAATGGCCAGGAGATCCTCCTCCTCGGCGGCATCGAGCGCTCCATCGGGCAGCCCCAGGTCGCGCAGCGCCGCGAGAATGGTGTCGGTCGCTCCGGTGTGACTGGCGGCCGCCACCAGCAGCGCCAGCCGCGAGGGCTCGGGCAGGGCCGCCGCGCGCGCCGCGAACGAGTCCTCCAGGCGCCGTCCCACGGGTAGCGGCTGGTCGAGCGCCACTCGCCCGGAGCGCTGTTCGGGGCTGAGGTTGCGGGGGATCTCCAGAAGCGCGAGCGGGTTGCCGGCGGTCTGGGACCACAGCCGCCGCGCCACGCCGGGCGACACCTCGGCGGCGGTGCGGGCCACCAGCGCCAGCGCGGGCTCCTCGGCCAGGCCGGCGAGCGGTATCTCCGGCAACCCGGTGACCAGCGGAGTCTCGGTCTCGCCGTCGCGAACGGCCATGACGAACGCCACCGCATCCGAGGTCAAACGCCGGGCCGCGAACAGGACCGAGTCGCGCGAGGCTTCGTCGAACCACTGCACGTCGTCGGCGACGACGAGCACCGGCCGCGCCTCGGCGGCGGCGGCCAGCAGGCTCACCACCCCGGCGTGACACGGCAGCTGCTCCACCTGCGCGGGCGCGGCCAGGCCGACGGCGGCGCGCAGGGACTCGGCCTGGACGCCGGGCAGCTGCTCGATGCCCGCCAGCACCGGTCGCAGCAGAGCCGACAGGGCGCCGAAGGCGAGGTCAGACTCTGACTGCACCCCCGTCGCGGCGAGCACGGTGAAGTCCTCGGCCGCGCTGGTCGCGGTCGCCAGCAGGAGCGACTTGCCGACCCCCGGCTCGCCGCGGAGCACGAGGGCGCCGCCGGCGCCGGCGCGGGCGCTCTGGAGGACGTCCTCGAGCCGCGCCAGCTCGGCGTCGCGTCCGAGCGCAGGCACCGCCGAGATCGCGCTCACAGGCCCCGAACCCACCGGTCAGAGGATAAATGACGGAGTTGCGCCGCTAGGGTCTGCGGCCGTGGGGAGCGAAGCGGTCATCGTCGGTGCGGGCGTGGTGGGACTGTCCGTGGCGCATGAGCTGTCGCGCGCCGGGCACCGCGTCACCGTGGTCAGCGCCGATGTCCCGGGAAGTCGTCAGTCGGCGGGGCTGACCCGCATCTTCCGCCTGGCCCACGCCGACGGCGGGCTGACCCAGGCGGCGGCGGACTCGCTCGCGCTGTGGGAGGGCTGGGAGCGCGAGGCGGGAGGGCCGCTGCTGGATCGCGTGGGGTTGCTCCTCACCGGGGACGTGGCCGACCGCGAGATCCACCTCGCCGCCCACGGTGGGGTGCAGCACGGGACCGGCGCTCGCCATCCCCTCGCCGTGGCCCTCGAGCGGTGGGCGTTCGAGCCCACCGGCGCGGCCATTCGCGCCGAGGACACCATTCGCTTCCTGCAGGCCGATGTGTCGCTGGTGCTGGGCGAGGTGGCCGTCGCCGACCGCGACGGCGTGACACTGCAGGGCGGCGAGCGCATCGGCGGCGATCAAGTCGTCGTGTGTGCGGGTCCGGACACCTACCGGCTCCTGGGCGTGCCCGAGCCCGAGCGGATGCGCTCGGTGCGCTTCTCGTTCGCCCATCGCGAGCCGCCGGCCCTGCGCGTGCCGTGCTGGATCAACCGCGACGAGACGCTGTGTGAACCGTTCTACGCGGTCCCCGACGGGCCCGACCATTACTCCGTGGGGCTGAGCGGCGGTGCCCCGGCGAGCGTCCCCGAGGCCGTCCACATCCGCGAGTCGCACGGGCGCGTCGTGAGCCTCGTGCGCCACGTGTTCCCGGAGCTGCAGCCCATCGCCGAGCGGGCCATCGCCTGCGAATACCCGTTGCGCGCCTCGGCGCCCAGCCCCGCGCAGGCCCACGACGGCTGGGACGTGCTGGAGCAGGGCGGCGTGCTCGGCGTGACCGGTCCGGCGCTCTTCAAGTTCGCGCCGCTGCTCGGCCGTCTGCTGACCGGGCGTGTCGATCGGGTGGGCGACGGAACGTAGGGTCGGCGGCTCAGGGATTGACCTCGTTCGGCAGCGAGCGCAGGAACCCCAGCAGCGGGTCGTTGACCTGGACCGGGTGGGTGAGGTTGGAGGCATGCGAGCAGCGCCGCCCGCATGGAGAGAAAGCCACCCTGTGACATTCCGCCGAGGATCGCCTTCTTGACGCCGAGGTGGTCGAGCAGGGCCAGACAGTCCCGCGCCGAGTCCCAGTCGGTGAACGGGTGACCGTCGAACTGGGTCTCGCCGAACCCGCGCTCGTCCCACGTGATGACGCGGAACTCCGGGCTGAGCGCCTGCGCCGCGGGCGCACCTGTACGAAATCTTCACGCCGGCGTGGGCGATCTGCACGCGGTCTGCACGACTCGGGGCCGATCATCTCGAGCATGGACAGATGCCGGCATGAACTCCAGGCGGCGCGGCCATGATCGGCTGGGCGATCCTCGCGGCCGTGCTCATCCCCGCGCTCGCCCTGGGGCGGTGGGTGGAGCGGGCGCGCCGGCGCTCTCGCCCCTACGCCGGACGCTGAAGGCGCTCCAGGCGCTTGGCCGCGGTCGCCTCGTGCGCGGGCATGAGGTCCGCGCGGGAGATCTCCACCACGTGGGGGGCGATCGCCCGGACGCCATCGTCGGAGTCGATGCGCTGATAGGTGAGGGTCTTGAGGAACTTGGCCACCGAGAGCCCGCCGGTGTAGCGCGCGGCGCGACCGGTGGGCAGCGTGTGGTTGGTGCCGATCGCCTTGTCGGAGAAGGCCACCGTGGCGCGCTTGCCCAGGAAGATCGAGCCGTAGTTGTGCAGGCGCTTCAGGTACCAGGCGTCGTCGGCGGTGTGCACCTCCAGGTGCTCGGTGGCGACCTCATCCGAGAGCGCGGCGGCGTGCTCGCGGTCGGCGGCGACCATCACGACGCCGTGGTCGGTCCAGGCCCGGCGGGGAGTGTCGGCGGAGCCGTCGCCGCGGCGCTCCAGATCGCCGAGCTGGCGCTCCACCTCGCCGATGACGGCGCGCCCGAGCGTCTCGGAGGTGGTGATGAGAACCGCCGGCGAGGTGGGGCCGTGCTCTGCCTGGCCCAGCAGGTCGGCGGCCACGAGCTCGGGATCGGCGGTGTCGTCGGCGATGACCGCCACCTCGGACGGGCCGGCGAGCAGATCGATCCCGACACGGCCGAAGAGCTGGCGCTTGGCCTCGGCCACGAACGCGTTGCCCGGGCCGACGATCATGTCGACGGCGCCGGCCGGCGCAGCGCCGTCGAGAAGCCCGAACGCCATCGCCGCCAACGCCTGCACGCCACCCAGCGCGAAGATGCGGTCGGCTCCGGAGGTGGCGATGGCGTGCAGCGTGGGCGCGTGCAGCTCGCCGCGGCGCGGGGGCGAGCAGGCGATCACCGTCTCCACGCCGGCCACCTTGGGCACCAGCACGGTCATGAACGCACAGGCGAGCATGGGGACGCGGCCGCTGGGGCAGTAGGCGCCAACCGACGCCACGGGCACCTGGCGCTGTCCCAAGAAGACGCCCGGCAGCGTCTCGGCCTCGAAGTCGGTGAGCGTGGCCCGCTGGAGCTGAGCGAAGTTGCGGATCTGAGCCTGGGCGAACGCGATGCTCTCCCTCAGCGCGCCGGGCAGCGATGCCGTGGCCGCCGCCACCTGCCCGGCGCCGACCTCGAAGCTGGGCGGGTCCCAGTCATCCAGCTCTGAGGAGTAGGCGCGGATGGCGTCGATACCGCCGCGCTCGATCTCCGAGAGCATCTCCGATACGCGGTGGGTCACGGCGGGGTTGGGTCCCGCCGGTGCCGGGGTCGCCGCCGACTTCAGAAACAGGGGCTCGTCCATGGCCGCCAGCCTAGGACCACGGCAGCACGATCGTCGCGCGGGCCGTCCTGGCGCGGGCGGCCGGGCGACCTGTGGCTCAGGGGACCGCTCCGGCGGCCAGTCCGCTGCGCACGCGTCCGGCCAGGCCCGGCGCCACCGCCACCACCACGAGCCCGACGATCAGGTAAACGGCTTCGATGTAGGGCAGGCGGGCGAACGTGCCCTCCTGGCCGACGAACACGTTGCGGTAGAGCGTGTAGCAGACGAACGCGCCGCCCAGCGTGGGGATGATGATCTGCCACCGCGGAGCCTTGGGCTCGCCCTTGAGGAAGAGGAAGTAGATCGCCCCGACCGTCGCCATCACGTAGGCGACGAGAATGAGCACCGTGCCGATCTGCAGCGGGTAGAAGGTGGCGTTGATCACCGTCGAGCCGGCGAGCTGCTGGCCGATGAGGGCGCCGGCGAAGATGATCAGCACCAGGGCTAGTGCGGCGCCCGGCTGCCCGTGCCGGGTCAGGCCGGCCAGGCCGGTCCGCTTGCCGGTGGCGTCGCGAGCCAGCGCGTACATGATCCGCGCCGCGCCACTGGCCACCCCGAGCGAGATGGCGAACAGGCTGATGGTGGCCATCAGGTCGAGGAGGTCGCCGTACCACTTGCCGATGTAGCCGTTGCCGAGATCGGTGAAGGGCAGGCCGCCCGCATAGGCCTTGGCCCCGGCAGCGGTGGCGCCGTAGCCGAGTGACTGCGAGGCCGCGGTGAGCAGGTAGAAGGCGCCGACGACCACCACCGCGGTCTTGATGGCGCGCGGGATCTGGGTCTTGGGCTCCGACGTCTCCTCGCCCAGCGCGGCGGCCCCCTCGAAGCCGGCGAAGGCCAGGAAGCCGTACACGGCGGCGCGAGCGATCGTGCCGAAGCTGCTTCCGCTGGGCAGGGCCAGGAAATTGATCGTGAACGTCTGGCCGTGGGGCCCGTGGCTGAAGATCACCGTCGCCAGGATGACGACGCTCAGGATCGTCACCAGGATCGCGCCCGCCACCTCGGAGGTGAGCAGGGCGCGCGTGACCACGCGGATCTCCAGGAAGGCGATGAAGGCGACGCCCAGCAGGCCGATCAGCGCGATCCACCACCACTGCTGCGTATCCAGGATCCCCGTCTCCTTGAGGAAGTTGCCGCCGAACAGGCCCATCTCGACGGTCGAGCCGCACCCGATCGCGATGTAGGCGCCCATCAGCGCCCACCCGGCGAAGAAGCCGGCCTGCGGGCCGAGCGTCACCCCGACGAGGGCATACACCGAGCCGGCATGCGAGATGTGCTGCGAGAGCTTCACGAAGCAGTAGGCGACGAGCGCGACGCCCACGACGGCAAACACGAACGACAGCGTCACCGCCCGTCCGATGATGAGCGCGGCGCCGGTGCCCAGCAGCCCGATCGCGCCCACGGGGCCGATCAGGCCGACCGAGAACGCCGACGCGTCGACCAAGCTGAGCTCTTTGTGCAGGCCCTCGCCGCGCTGGGTGCTGTTGGGCGGTGTGGTGGTGGTCATTGTGCGACGCTACCCCGGCTCCCGGTTCTGTGCCAGACCTTGATCTGCTTGAGCAGTTCAAAGCATCGCTTGCAGCTCGGACGGAGTCGGGGCAACCGGCCGCGCTCAGAGCGACAACAGCCGCTGGGCGTTGCTGCGCCCGATCTTCAGCCGGTCGGCCTCGCTGATCGCGACCGCGTCAAACCACCGCGCGCCGCCGGCCATGTCCTCGAACGGGTGGTCGCAGGCGAACAGCACGCGGTCTGCGCCCAGCTCGAGCATCGTGCCCAGCAGCGAGGGCGTGTGGTAGTTGCCGCTGATCGTGATCCAGAAGTTGTCCTGGAGGACCTGGCGCGGCGGCGTGGCCAGCACCTTGCCCTCGGCGACGCGGGCCATCCGCTGCTGCAGGCGAGCCACGGCGAAGGGGAGGAACTCGCCCATGTGGCCGAGGATGATCTGGAGGTCGGGCAGCCGGTCAAACAGCCCGCTGACGATCAGGCGCAGGGCATGGGTGCCGGTCTCCACCGCGAAGGCCCAGGTGGGCCCGAGCAGCTCGGGGCGGCCGGCGAGCATCGGCGTGCCGGGTAGCGGATTGCGGGGATGCAGGTAGAGCGGGACGCCGAGACCGGCCACGTGCTCCCAGAACGGCAGGTAGGCGGTGTCGTCGTAGTACCGCGCGCCCGCCGTGGTCTCGCTGTAGCCGTTGACCAGCGCGCCCCGGAAGCCCAGGTCGCGCACAGCACGCTCCAGCTCCTGCGCAGCAGCAGCCGGGTCCTGGAGCGGGACCGCCGCGAAGCCGGCGAACCGATCGGGGTGGGCGGCCACGATCTCGGCCAGCGCGTCGTTGGCGGCGCGGGCGGTGCGTGCGGCCTCGGCCGCATCCGCGATTCCCTGGATCCCCTCTGACCCGAGCGACAGGACGGCACGCTCGATCCCCAGGTCGTCCATCTGGGCCAGCCGCTCGTCGATGTCCTCGAGGCGATCGACGACGCGCCGCCATGCGGCCGGCTCCCAGCCCCCAGCGGCGATGCACCTCTCGAGCTCCGGGGTGACGAAGTGCTCCTCCACTGCGATCTTGCCCCTCATCGCGTCGCGGAGCCTATAGCCCATGAGGTCGCGGCGGCCGCTACCG
>DASXJW010000198.1:0-13637 GCA_036497165.1 Solirubrobacteraceae bacterium | reverse complement strand
CGCCGCCATGCGGCCGGCTCCCAGCCCCCAGCGGCGATGCACCTCTCGAGCTCCGGGGTGACGAAGTGCTCCTCCACTGCGATCTTGCCCCTCATCGCGTCGCGGAGCCTATAGCCCATGAGGTCGCGGCGGCCGCTACCGGCGCTGCGGTAGGCGACACTACGGTGATGATGGCGGCCACCGGCGACCAGCAGCCCGGCTACAGCGCGGCGTTCCTGGACTGGCTGGGGTGCGCCTGCGCGGGCACGGCCGAGCGGGCGGCTCGCGCCGTCCGCTCCCTGGGCGCGGACCTGCCGGCGCGGGTGGCCTTCGCCGCCACCGCCGGGCACGTGCTGGACTACGACGACACGCTGCCCGACGGGGTGGCGCACGTCAGCGCAGCGTGTGCGCCCGCTGCGCTGACGGTGGCCGCAGAGCTCGGGCTGTCGGTGGGGGCGATGCTCGATGCCTTTGCCGGGGGGTGGGAGGCGATGGCGGCCGTCGCCGACGCCAGTCATCCCGCCCTCTATGACGGCGGCTGGCACCCGACGGCGGTGTGCGGCCCCATCGGCGCGGCCGTGACCACCGCCCGGCTGCTCGAGCTGCCGCTCGCTGCCCGGCGCCACGCCGTCGCACTGGCGGCCCTGCGCGCCGGCGGGACCCGCGGCGCCTTTGGCTCTGACGGCAAGGCGATCCAGGTCGGTCTGGCCGCGGCCGCCGGGGTCCAGGCGGCGCTGCTGGCCCGCGCCGGGGCCATCGTCGAGGCTCGGGCGCTGCGCGGGCCGCTCGGGTTCGAGGGTGTCCTCGGCGCCGCTGTCCCATCCTGGGTGGCGGAGGGCGGAGCCCCGGACGCGACGCCGGCCATCGAGCGCAACTGGATCAAGCTGCACCCAAGCTGCCTGGGGACCCACGCCCCGATCGACGCCGCCGTGCAGGCGCGCGACGGCGGGTACGCGCTCGACGGCGAGCGCGTCGAGGTCGCCGTGGATCCCGTGGGCCGCCAGGCGGCGCATCTGGATGACCCGGAGGACGGGCTGGCGGCGAAGTTCTCGATTGCGTACTGCGTGGCCCATGCCCTCACGCACGGCCCGCCCCGGGTGGGCGACTTCGAGAGCGTCGATGCCGACACGCGCGAGCGCGCCCGGCAGGTGACCGTGGTGGTGGATGCGTCCCTGCCCCGCTTCGGCGCGGTTCTCAGCGCCGCGGGCCACGAGCTGTCGCGCGTTCCGTGCCCGCAGGGAGCGCCGGAGCGGCCCGCGGCGCCCGCTGACCTCGCCGCCAAGCTCGCTGACCTGGCCGGCGATCGCCTGGACGGCATCGTTGACGATCTCGGGGCGCCGGCGGCGCGGGCGGCTGAAGCGGCCGGCCTGCTCGTCGCCGGTGGCGCTCGGCCGCGTCAGCGCGCCCAGCTCTGATCGCGGGAGCTATGGAGCGAGCCGCTCGATGGCCCAGCCACCGTCGGAGCGGGGGCGGTAGAGCAGCCGGTCGTGGAGGCGATCCTCGCGGTTCTGCCAGAACTCGAACGTGGCGGGGGTGAGGCGGAACCCGCCCCATGCCTCGGGCAGGGGCAGGTCGGCGCCGGCGTAGCGCTCCGACAGTTCGGCCACCCGAGTCTCGAGCACGGCGCGGTTCTCCACCGTGCGGCTCTGCGGCGAGGACAGCGCGCTGAGCTGGCTGCCGCGCGCGCGGGTGCGGATGTACGTGGCCGACTCCTGCGGCGTGGTGCGCCCCACGGCGCCCTCGATCCGCACCTGGCGCCCCAGCGCGTCCCAGTAGAACAGCAGTGCGGCCCGGGGGTTGGCGGTCAGCTCGCGGGCCTTGCGGCTGTCGTAGTTGGTGAAGAAGACGAACCCGCGGTCGTCCACCTGCTTGACCAGCACCATCCGCACCGACGGGGCGCCGTCGCCGTCCGCCGTGGCCACGGCCGCCGCCTCGGGCATCCGGACCCCCACGTCGCCGGCCGCCTGTAACCAGGCATGGAACTGCCGGACGGGGTCCGCGTCGACGTCCTCCTCGCGCAGCGGCTGGGCGTAGTCGGTCATGGCGGGGACCATTATCGGGGCCTGCGACGTCGGGGGAGGGGCCGGGGGGTGCAGGTCGAACACCGCAGGTGGTGTCCGCGACCGACGACAGGCCCTCAGCGGGGGCGACCGCCCGGCCGGTATGGCCGGAGCGCCTCGCCGAGATCGGCTCGCATTCCTACGCGTGGCTGATGCGCCCGCGGGTGCGGTTGAGCGTGATCGGGGTGACCCTGCTGCTGGTGGGCGGGCTGATCACGACCAACTCGGTGTGGACGCTGCCTCTGGTCGTCATCGGCGCGCTCATGGTGTCAGTGGCCTGGATCGGGCACCGCCTCGAGGGCCGTTTCGCGGTGGAGTGGGGCGAGGCGGGCACGCAACTGGCCTTCAATGCGACGGTCAAGGCGCCCCAGGCGGCGGGGCTTGTGGCATCGCCCGAGCCTCCGGCAGCGCTCGCCGCGCCGGCGCTCGAGACCGCGTCCGAGGCTCCCGCCCCTGGGCCCGAGGTGATCGAGGGCGAGGCCCACACGGTGGAGATCAACGTCGGCGAGCTGAAGGCGCTGATCGCCGCCGCGGAGGCCGGCGAGGCCACGGCCGACCCGGTCGTCCAGGACATTCGCATCCGCCGCCTGGCCGACAGCGGCGCGCCCACGCCGCGACCGGCGGCCTGACCCGCCGCTGTCGGGCCTACGCGGCGCAGCTCGTACGCGAGCCGACGCGCTGCCCCTGCTCCATCGCCCTTATCGCGCGCAGATGTCGCACGAGCGCAGCGGGCAGCACGGGCCCTCCGGGCAGCTCGACCACGAACGATGTGGTGCCGGGCAGGAGGTGGTTTGACCACGCGGGCGCGGTGCCGCGGAAGATCCCCAGGCAGGCGGCAGGCAGTCCCGAGACCTGGGCATAGCGCCGGGCGACGCCGCGGTCGCCGCCGGCCATGTCGACCAGGTCCATGTGCTGGTGGTACCAGATGGTCACGGCCGGCCGGATGCGGCGGATGAGACGCATCGCCGCGCGGGTCTCGGGCTCGGAGACCGGCCGTGGGCCGGAGTCATAGGTGGGGTCGGTGATCCGCGCCCACCGGTAGGGGAAGTTGCGATTGAGGTCGACGCCGTCGGCGTTCTGTCGCGTGCCTGCGGCGCTCCCGTCGGGATTGGCCTGTCCCACCAGCCACAGCTGGACGCCAGGCGGCACCGGCCGGCGCGCCAGCGCGGTCAGGATCGCCTGCCCGGCACATTCGTTGCCGTGGATGCAACCGACGAGCAGGAGCTTACGCGGCGCGCTGTCGGCCCCCAGCACCCGGGCCACGATGGCCCGACCGCGCACAGAGCGGCCGATGACCACCCGCCGCGACGCGCCACTCGCGCCGCCCGCGCCCCGGGGCGCCGCGCGCGGCGTCGTGCGTGGCGCCGTGTGTGGGGCCGCCCGGCGACGCGGAGCGGTGGGGAACCGTCGCAGCAGCCGGGCGAAGATCGCCTTCAGCGTGGCCTTCCCCGTCGCGTGCGAGCCGTCGTACATGGTGAGCACCGCGAGCGTCACGCGGGCGCACCCGCGGACCAGCAGCACGACCTGGTGGTCCTCCAGGCCGGTCCCGTATCCCCAGCCGCCCTTGAAGTACAGCTTCCATCCCGGCAGCGCCAGCTCCCCGATCCCCCAGCGCTGGGGCGGGATCACGCTGCGCAGCAGGCGCATGGCGTAGGAGCGGTGGCGCGCCACCACGTAGGTGTCGATGTGCAGGAAGAAGCGGGTCTGGTCGCGCGGGGTGATGCGCGTCTCGCCCCAGACCGGGTTGGTGTCAAACCGCGTCATGCCGACACGGGCGGCGAGCGCCCGCAGGCCGGACTGGCCCACGGTGTCGAAGATCCGCTGGGCGTCGTCGTTGTCAGAGGCGCGGATCATCGGGCCCAGCACGGACTCGTCGGACGGGGAGAGCGAGCGATCGCGGACGGGGGCGCTGTCCAAGTAGGTGACCAGGAGCATGGCCTTGACCACGCTCGCCGACCACTCGTCGTGATCGGCGCGATAGCCGTAGAAGCGGCTCTCGGTGCGCACGCCGAAGGCGATGTCCCCCGGACGCGTGTGGGCGTAGGCGATGGCCGCCGACATGTCCGGGCGCCAGAGCTGGTCGAGCGTCCGCGAGGTTCCCGGGACCAGGCAGCCCTCCGCCGGGCGCGCCAGCCCCGAGGCCACCCCGACCAGCCCGGCGGCCGCGATGGCCACGCAGGCCGTCGCCAGGGTCAGTCGGAGGCGCATGGCCGCAATGCTCGCGCGCAGCCTCGTCGCCCGCAACACGCAACCGCCGGATCCACCGCGCCCCGTTGGTAGTCTGGGGCGCGCCATGAGCGGCCATCGAGGCACAACGGCAGGGAGCGCGCCGTCCTAGACCTCGCCCGCGTCGTCACGGGCGGTCTCGCCATGCTCCTCGGGCTGGCCGGCTACGCCAAGCTCCGCCACCCGGGTCCGTCAAGGGTGATGCTCCGAGCCGCGGGCGTCCCGGCGGCCGGCGCCGCCACCCACGTGGTCGCGATCGGCGAGCTCTGCGTGCTCGTCGCCACGCTGGTCCTCCCCGTCCGCGCCGGCGGCGCGGTGGTGGCGGTGGTGTTCGCCGGCCTGGCGATCGGAGCGGCGGTGGGCGCCCGGCGCGCCGGCGACCGCGCGTGCGGGTGCTTCGGCGACGAGGCCGGCGCCCTGGGTCCGCGCCACGTGGCCACCAACGTGGGGGCCGCTCTGGCCGGTCTCGCCGCCGCGGCGCTCGCACCGGCAAGCCTGGCGGCCGTGGCCGGTCGCCGTCCGGAGCTGGCGCTGGTGGATCTGCTGCTGGCGGGGGCGCTCGCCGCAATCCTGCGCCAGTGGCTGCGCGGCGCCGGGCTGCACGGCTCGGCCCTGCGCCTGGTCGATGCCTCCGCGCGGCTGCTGGAGGCGCGCTTCTCACGGCGCTCGGCGCTCACGCGGATCGCGGTGGCCGGGTCGGCGCTGGCGGTGGCGCCGGTGCGGTATCTGCTGTATCCGGGGACTGCGCTGGGGGTGGTGGTGCCGGGGCGCTGCCGGGACGGCCTGTGCACCGACGGCTACACCGCGTTCTGCTGCGAGATCAACCACGGGCTGAACACGTGTCCCGCGGGAACGTTCGTGGGGGGCTGGTGGATGTGCACGGACTACCGCGGCCACCAGCTGTGCCAGGGCGCGGGGATCCGCTACTACGTCGACTGCAACAACCTCCCCGGCCAGCCGTTTCCCGGCGGATGCCGGTGCGCCAACGATGACTGCTCGCACCGCCGTCAGGCGTGCAACGTGTTCCGCTACGGCCAATGCAACACTCACATCAAGGGCACCACCACGGTCGTCTGCCGCGTCGTCACCTGCGAGCGGCCGAACCGGATCCCGGGGCTGAACTGCAACTCCACCTTGATGATCGACGACGCGGTCTGCGGCCACGAGGCGGGCTGCCTGGAGCCGATGGCGACCCAGCTGCCGGGCAGCGGAGGGGCGTGAGGGCGATGGTGGCGGTCACGATCGTCATCGCGATCCTTCTCGTGGTCGCGCTCGTCTACATCGTCGCCCTGCTGCGCAGTCACGCTGACATCCTGCGGCGCCTGGCGGCGCTGGAGCAGGCCGGGGCCGGCGGCCACTCCGCACCGCCCGCGCCACCGCTCCCGTCGCCGGGCGGTGACGCCGCGCAGCTCAGCGCCGCTCCCCTCGCCGGCACCACGCCTCAAGGAGACTCGGTCACGCTGGCCTTCGGGCCGGGCTCGCCGGTGACGCTGCTGGCCTTCCTCACCAGTGGCTGCGCCAGTTGCGCGCCGCTGTGGGAGGGCCTGCGCGACGCCCCGAGGCTGGACTCGCTCGCCGAGCGGGTGGCGGTCATCACCCACGACCCGACCCGCGAGAGCCCGACGCGGCTGGAGCGGCTCGTCGCGCCGTCGTCGGCGGGCGCCCCTCGGGCGGAGGTGATCATGTCCAGCGCGGCGTGGGCCGACTATGCCGTGCCGGGATCGCCGCATTTCGTGCTCACCGACGGCGGGGGCGGGATCCTGGGCCGCGGATCGGCGCTCAGCTGGGGACAGCTGGAGACGATGGTGGCCGACGCGCGGGCCGACGCGCAGCCCGCGCACGCCACCGGAGAGCCTGGGCGCACCACCGCGGAACGGGCCGAGCGGTCCGAGCGGGCGCTGGCCTCGGCGGGCATCACGCCCGGACATCCGAGCCTCCAGCCGAGCACCCGCGACCAGGACCGCTGAGCGGGCCGTGCTCGGGGTGGCGTTCGTGCTCGTGGCCGTCGCCGGCGCCATCCGCGCCACGTGGTCGCCCTGAGGACAGTCGATGCTGGCGAGCATCACTCCGCTCGGCGAGCGGAGCCGCGGATTCTCATGGGCTGTGACGGCATCGGCCTTCGCTGTGGGCACGGTGACCGCCGGCGGCCTCGCCGGCGCGGCCGGCGGCGCGCTGGGGTCCCTCGCGCCGGCGGGCACCTGGCGGGACACGGCCGGCCTGGCAGTGCTGGGCGTCGCCTTGGCGGTCGACGCGACGCCGTTGCGGGGCCGCCTGCCGACCACCCGCCGCCAGGTCAACGAGGACTGGATGGCGCGCTACCGCGGCTGGGTCTATGGCGTGGCCTTCGGCGCGCAACTGGGCGCCGGCGTGATGACCGTGGTCACCAGCGCCGGGATCTACGCGGCGGCGCTGGGCGCCGTCCTGTGCGGCACCCCGGCGGCGGGAGCGGCCGTGGGAGCCGCCTTCGGGGCCACACGCGCGCTGGCGCTGCTGCCCGCTCACGCCGCCGCCGACCCCGCCGGGCTCGTCCGCCTGCACGAGCGCCTGGGCCGGGCCGAGGCACCGGCGCGCTGGATCGTCGTGATCGCCGAAGCGGTGGCGATCGCGCTGGTGGCAGGGGGGCTGTGGTGAGGACTGCCGCCCACGGACTGGCCGTCGACGTACCCGCGGGGTGGGAGGCGCGGATCGTCCGGCCCCCGGGGAGCGCGCCCTACCTGCACGTGGCGAGCTTCGCGCTGGAGCCCGACAGCGGCCAGTTCGGGGCGGGGGTCACCTCGCGCATGGGCTCCGACAGCGCCTTCGCCGCCCTGGTGGAGTATCTGGTGGACGGACACGTCCAGCCCGGCAGCGGCCTGTTCGGCTCCCGCCGCTGGCATCCGCGGCTGCGGCTGAGCGAGTTCAGCCACGACCGGCTGCAGGTCATGCGCCCGGGCCATCTCGGCGCCCAGCGCTTCTTCACCGCCGCCGGGCGCCCGTTCTGCCTCTACGCGGTGGTGTCGCCGGCGCGGCGACGCCCCGCTCAGCTCGTGGGGGAGCTGAGCGCGGTTCTGGCCACGCTGCGCTTCCGTGCGTGAGCCGCCACGGCTTTAGCTGCCGCGGTGCCCGGCCCGGCGACGACCACCGTCTGGGCCGCCGTTGCCGTCAGCCCGTTGGCGTCGAGCACCGTGAGCTGCACCGGGTAGGCCCCGGGGGCCGAGAAGGCGTGCGGCACGGGCGAGGTGGTGGCGTAGTCGGCGGGGCCCGAAGCCGGATCGCCGAACTGCCACAGCCGGCCCACGATCGGTGCGCCACCCGGGCCCGGTTGCGAGGTGTCGGTGAAGGCGACGCTGTCGGTACCCGGCTGGGCGGCCGCCGAGAAGGCGACAGCGGGCGGCCCGGGAAGGGGCGCCGCGGCGCCGGAATACAGAGCCGCGTCGTGGCTGGGGCCGACCGGGCACCGGGTGCGGTCGATGCGGCGCAGGTTGGTGTAGGTGGCGGTGAGCTGCCCCGCAAACGCGATGCTCTGCACCGCCACCGCCTGGGCCACCTCCACCGTGATCCGGTAGGGCACGACCAGCCCGCGCCGATAGCGGCGACCTCGGCACCGCAGGCCCACGTAGAACCGGCCGCTGCCGGCATAGCTGCCGACCCCCACGCGCGACAGGGTCAGGCGGTCGTAGCGGTGGGCGCTGCGCTGACGGCGCAGGGCGAGCTTCTCGCACACGCTCCCCGTGCATGACAGACCGGTGAACGTCCAGCGCCGCGTCACCCGCTGCCCGCGGTGCTCGCCGCGCACGCGGATCGCGGTGGTGACGCGGCCGTGCATGACGTAGGACGTGCTGATCCGGGCATCGGTGACGCCGGCGGCGCGAGCCGCGCCCGCCCCGACAAGAACGAGCATCGACGCCCCGGCGCAGGCGAGCGCCAGGCCCGTCAGCACGCCGAGGGCCCCATGGCGGATCGGCGCGGTCATCGGCGTGCCAGCGTAGCGGTCCCGGTCCGCCCGGCCCGCCGTACACTCGGGGCGCGTGGACCACGATCAATCGCGCCTCAGTGCCCCGCGCGTCCCGCGGCTCACCTCCTTCGCCCGCGGTGCCGGCTGCGGGTGCAAGCTGCCGGCGGCGGAGCTCCACGCCCTGCTCGGCGATCTCCCGGTCGGCCCGCAGGAGCGCGTGCTGGTCGGCTTTGAGGGCGCCGATGATGCCGCCGTGGTCCAGGTCTCCGCCGATCTGGCGCTGGTGCAGACGGTCGACTTCTTCACGCCGGTGGTCGACGATCCGGGGGACTTCGGAGCGATCGCAGCCGCCAACGCCCTCTCGGATGTCTATGCCATGGGGGGCCGGCCGATCTCGGCGCTCAGCATCGTGGGGTTCCCGCTGCAGGAGCTGGGCGGCGAGATCCTGCGGGCCGTCATGGAGGGGGCGCTGATCGTGCTGGGCGAGGCTGGCGTGCCGCTCGTGGGCGGCCACTCGATCGACGACCCCGAGCCCAAGTTCGGACTGGCCGTCACCGGACTCGTCGATCCCGAGCGCGTGCTGCGCAACACCGGCGCGCGCGCCGGCGACGCGATCGTCCTGACCAAGCCGCTGGGCACCGGCGCGATCGTCACGCAGGCTCAGCGCGCCGGCGCGGATGACGACGGCGACGCGCTGGCCGGGGCCGTCGAGGTCATGCGCAGCCTCAACGCCGCGGCCGGCCGGCAGGCGCTCGCCGCCGGTGCCCATGCCGCCACCGATGTGACCGGGTTCGGCCTCCTGGGCCACCTGCACGGGATCGCACGCGAGAGCGGGGTCTCGATGCAGCTCGACGCCGAAGCGGTGCCGGCGGTGCCGGGGGCGCCCGAGCTACTCGCGCGCGGCGAGGGGATCTCCGGGGGGACACGGCGCAACGCGGCCTGGACGGCGGGCTTCACCCGCTTCGAGCCGACGGTCGCGGACTGGCGACGGTGGCTGCTCAACGACGCCACCACCTCCGGTGGCCTTCTTTTGGCGCTCGATGCCGACGCGGCACACGCCGTGCCGGGAGCGGTGATCGGCCGGGTGACGGCCGGGTCCGCGGGCGGGATCGACGTGCGATGAAGGGCACGCGGCGGCGCGCGCGCGGCGGCCGGCGATGACCCGGCGCCGTGACGAGCAGCTGCGCGCGCTGCCCTCCGTGGACCGCCTCGCCACCGCGGTCGCCCGGGCGGAGCTCAACGCGCGGCGCCGGGAGCTGCTGGCCGGGGACGAGGGGGAGGACGGGGTCGATCTGGTGGCGCGGGCGCAGTCGCGCCTGACCCCGGGCGCCGGGCGCGTGCTCAACGCCACCGGCATCGTGCTCCACACCAACCTCGGCCGCGCGCCGCTCGCGCCCGAGGCTCGCGCGGCCATCGCCGCGGCGGCCACCGGATACGGCGCGCTCGAGGTCGATCTGCTCACCGGCAAGCGGTCGCGGCGCGGTCGCCGCGCCGAGGCCCTCCTGACCGCGCTCAGCGGTGCGCAGGACGCCCTCGTCGTCAACAACGGCGCGGCCGCCGTGCTGCTGGCGGCGGCGGCGCTGGCCGGACCGGGCCGGCAGGTGATCGTGTCTCGCGGCGAGCTGGTGGAGATCGGCGGCGGGCTGCGCATCGCCGACGTGGTGGCCCAGTCGGGCGCCGAGCTGGTGGAGGTGGGCAGCACCAACCGCACCCGGGCCGAGGACTACGCCACGGCCATCGGCCCGGCCACGGGGGCGGTGCTGCGCGTCCACCAATCCAACTTCCGCATGGACGGCTACGTCGAGCGGCCGGCCCTGCGCGAGCTGGTGGAGCTCGGCGTGCCCGTGGTCGACGATCTGGGCTCGGGAGCGCTCGATGCCGGCCGCCCGGCCCTGAGCGACGAGCCCGACGCGCGCCACTCGATCGCCGCGGGCGCCGCGCTGGTGTGCTTCTCGGGCGACAAACTGCTGGGGGGCCCCCAGGCGGGGATCCTTGTTGGCGCGGTATCCCCTGTTGGCGCGTGCCGGACGCATCCGCTGGCGCGGGCGCTGCGGATCGACAAGCTGTGCCTCGCCGGTCTGGAGGCGACCCTCGAGCTCCACCTCGAGCCGGCCCAGGCAGGCCGTATCCCGGCGCTCGAGATGCTCGAGCGCTCCCCCGAAGTGCTCCTGGCCCGCACGCGGGCGCTGGCCGAGCTGACCGGCGGGACGCTGACCGAGATGCCGGCGGCCGCCGGAGGCGGTTCCCTGCCCCTCCACGAGCTCCCCGGCCCCGCGGTCGCGCTCGAGCCGGGTCCCGACGGCGCCGACGCCCTCGCCGCCCGGCTGCGCCGCGGCGACCCGCCGCTGATCGCACGGGTGCGCAGCGAGCAGGTCCTGCTCAGCGCACGGACGCTGGCCGAGGACGAGCTCGCGCTGGTCGCGCGCTGCGTGGCCCGCGCCCGCGGCGATGACGCCGCCGTAGAATCGAGGCGTGCATAAGCTGACCGCCGCGGCCCTCGCCGGCGCGCTGGGCGTCGCGGCGGCTCCGAGCACGAGTGCGATCACGACGCACTCCATCGGCCAGGCCTCAACCGCGTCGCCGGCGGTGGCGCTGCCGCTGGCCAGGGGCGCAGGGGCCGTCCCGCCCGGCACGGTGACCGAGATACCCCTGGGCGCCAGCGCCCAGATCTACCTGTTCGGCGTGACCACGGGCCCCGACGGCAACCTGTGGTTCGCCGATCTGGGGTGCATGGGCCTGGGCCGGTGCGCGATCGGGCGCGTCTCGGCCGACGGCCGCGTGACGACGTTCGAGCGCGGGCTCGACGCCGGGAGCCTCCCATTCGGCGTGGTCACCGGAGCGGACGGGAACATCTGGTTCACCGACGACGGCAGCCGGCCCGCCATCGGGCGGATCACCCCGTCGGGAAGGATCACCGAATTCAGCCGGGGCCTGCGCCGGGGCAGCCAGCCCTTCGAGCTCACCGTCGGGCCGGACGGAGCGGTGTGGTTCACCGACCAGGGCACGCGTCCCGCGATCGGGCGCATCACGTCCGGCGGAGCCATCACCGAGTACAGCCACGGGCTGCGGCGCGGCAGTGTGCCGTTCGGCATCGCCACGGCGACCGACGGCCGGGTGTGGTTCACCGACCGCGGCTGTTCGGGCGGCGGACGGTGCGCGGTGGGCCACATCGCCTCGTCGGGCGAGATCACGGAGCTGACCCGAGGACTGCGGCGGGGCGGGCAGCCGCTCGGAATCGCCGCTGGGGCCACCGGCGCGGTGTGGTTCGCCGACTCCGCCGGCGCGGTCGGCCAGGTCAGCCCCGCGGGGCAGATCACGGAGCGCACCCGGGGCCTGAAGCGCGGGAGCTCGCCCGTGGCTGTCACCGCCGGGCCCGACGGCAACATGTGGTTCACCGACGAGGGACAGACCGGCGCGGTCGGCCGCGTCACCGCGCAGGGCGCCATCCGGGAGTTCTCCGCCGGAATCCCCGGGGGCAGCGAGCCGGCGGCGATCACCGCCGCGCCCGATGGCCGGCTCTGGTTCACCGACGAGGGCAGTGCGGCCGGGTTCGGCACCGTGGCCACGGGAGCGCCCGTGGCCGTGCGCCGCCTCCCGCGGATCTCCGCATCGCCGGATCCGGGGACGGCCACGGTGTGCCGGCCCGGCCGGTTTGCCAGCTGGGCCGGGCGCCGGCCCTCGGCCGCGAGGGCGTTCGACGGCTTCCGGTGGCTGCGCGACGGCGTGCCCGTACGCGGCCACGCCACGCAGCGCTTCACGGCCGGCCCCGGCGACGCCGGCGCGCGGCTGGCCTGCCGTGAGATCGTCACCTATCCGCCGCCGCTGAATGTGACCGTCTCGGTCACGAGCCCGGCTGTGCGCATCCGGGGGGCGCCCAGCGTCGCCGCCGGTCTCGCCCTGGGACTGACGGCGTAGAGCTACCGGTGGACGGCGGCCAGGAGCGCCGCGTAGGAGCGGATGAGTGCCGCGCGCTCAAGCTCGATGAGCGGACTCGCCAGGCTGCACCCCTCGCGGACCCATCGATCCGAGTAGCGCATCGCCTCCGCCCGCTGCTCGCCAGCGGGCCGCACCGCCGCCTCGTCCACGCCGAACACGTAGGCATACAGGGCGGCCAGCGCGTCGATGATGGGCCCGTCGCCGTCCGTCATGCGCCCGTTGTGCTGGTGCTCCCGGTGGACGCGCCACCACTCGACCTCCAGGCGGGCCGCCACCCCGGGGTCAAAGCTCTCACCGTGGCGGCGCCTGACCAGCTCGTAGAAGCGCTGCATCGTACGACGGGCCCCCTCGGGATCGTTGTTGGGAAACGGTGCCCATTGCTGGTTGGCCCGCAGGACGAGCCAGGCTCCCTGTAGCGTGCGCCGCCACGGCAGCCCGAACCCATGGCGGATGACGCGCACGGCCGCCCGCAGGAACGGGATCCACTCCCGCCGGTAGTAGGTCACCCATGTCGTCGTCTCCAGGGACCCGACCACCCGCGGATCGAAGGCGCGATGTGGCTTGACCGGCGTCAGGCCCCTTGAGCGTGTCATCCACCCCGGTGGCACGGGCGCATCCTAGCGGCGGCTCGATCGGCGTCACCGCCTGCCCGCGGGGCGGCGCGCGGCGGCGATGGCTCTCCTCACCAGCGTGAAGCCTGCGGGGTCGAACGAACAAGTTCGGCGTAGTGGGGCGGCGGAGTGGGCATTACAGATGGGAAAACGCGTCAGCTGCCGCCCGGGCATCGCTCGGTTTCAGTCAGGAGGCATCAATGTCGCCGCACAGCACGACAGCCCGCCGTATGCAGGTCTCCGGATCGCTCCCGGGACCGTCCCGAACGATCACGGTGGAGCCCGTCCGCATCCCGGCATCCCCGCGGGAGGTCCCCCACACCGAGCCCCAGCCCGAGCCCGAGC
Organism: Solirubrobacteraceae bacterium; assembly: GCA_036497165.1. Classification (GTDB taxonomy): domain Bacteria; phylum Actinomycetota; class Thermoleophilia; order Solirubrobacterales; family Solirubrobacteraceae; genus Palsa-465. The sequence goes on along the minus strand of DASXJW010000198.1, from coordinate 546 downwards.
CCGAGCGGCGCGAATCCAATCCCAAGCGCGAGCCCGCCCCGGCGCCATGACCGACGTGGCGGATGCCGGCCCCAGCGCACCGGACCTCATCGACCCGATCGTCGGCTACCGGCAGTGGCGTCTGGCCGGCGGCACTCTCATGTCGTTGTTCAACGACACCCGCTGGCGGCGCGTGGACCTCACCGCGCGGTGCGACGGCGGGGAGCATCACCCCGAATGCGTGCCCGATCATCTCTGCGGCTGCGGGATCTACGCGTACTACGACCCGTGCCCGCGGATGGCCTCGGCCGGCACGCGAGACCTGGTGGCCGGGGCGGTGGTCCTCTGGGGCACGGTCGAGCTTCACGGCACCGGGCTGCGCGCCGAGCACGCACAGATCGTCGCCCTCGAGCTTCCGATGTCGCTTCTGGCCAAACGCCGCAGCGTGCTCGAGGTGGCGGAGCAGCTGGGCGTCCCCGCCGTCGCGCACCACAGGCTCAAGTCCCTGGCCCGGCGGCACGGGGTTCCCGTCCACGCGTCGCTGCGCCCCCCGCGGGTCCGCGAGCC
>DASXJW010000197.1:0-7486 GCA_036497165.1 Solirubrobacteraceae bacterium | reverse complement strand
GTCCGAGGAACGCGGCAGATCACTCTCTACGACGTGGCGCGCGAGGCCGGCGTGCACTTCACCACGGTCTCGCGGACTCTCAACGGGACCCCCGACCTCAACATTCGCCCGCAGACTCGGGCCCGCATCCTCGCCGCCGCCGAGCGCCTGAGGTACCGCCCCAACGCGTTCGGGCGAGGGCTGCGGCTGTCCAGCACACACACGCTCGGGTTGCTGGTGCCCTCCCTGCGCAATCCCGTCTACGCCGCGGTCGTCCGCGGAGCATTCACGCGAGCCTGGGAGCGCGGCTACGTCGTCGTCCTGTCCGAGGACAGCGAGGGCGGCCTGGCGGGGCCGGCCTATGAACGACTGGTGATCGAGGGACGAATCGACGGCCTGCTGGTGGCGACCGCCCGCCGGGACGATCCCACCGTGGAGCAGTGGCTACGCGCCCCCGTCCCGGCCGTGTTCGTCAATCGCCGTCATCGCGGCGGGCACAATGTCTCGATGCGCGAGGAGGACGCGGCACGCCTCGCGGCAGGCCATCTCCTGGAGCTGGGGCACACCCGACTGGCACACATCGCCGGCCCGGAGAACCTGGACACCGCGGCGCGGCGGGTGCGGGGATTCAGAGCCGCGGTGCGCGAAGCCGGGCGCCGGACGCCCATCGTCGCCGTGCCGTTCGACGAACCGGGCGGCTTTCGGGCGATGACCGAGCTGTTGGGCCGGCCCCGGCCACCCACCGGAGTGTTCGTCTCCAACATCAACCAGGCACTCGGTGCGCTGGCTTCGGCCAAACGCCACGGCGTTGCGGTGCCCCGCGAGATGTCGTTGATCACCTATGACGATGACGCGCTGGCGGAGTATCTGGACCCCCCGCTCACCGCGGTGCGGATGCCGATGCCGGAGCTCGGCGCCACCGCCGTCGACATCCTCCTCGATCTCATCGCAGGTGACGACAGCCGTCCCGATGTCGTGCTAGAAACACCGCCCTTGCTAGTGGAGCGCGCCTCTACCGCAGCGATCAGCTAGTGGATTTGCCTATGGAGGGCGGAGAGCAATTGACGCGGGAAATCGTTTGTCCTAGGCTACGAGCGGAGCGCGGGGAAGCGAACCTTCGCTCAGGCATTGAGATAGCGAGGAGAGCATGGCTGACGTAGGTACGGCTCCGGCCAAGGGCATTCGCTCGCGTCGCCCGCTGGCGCTGGCGGGACGGGGCCTGCTCGTCCTCATGGTCGCGTTCCTGATCGTCTGGGTGCTGTTCATCGCCAACGGGACCAGCTTCGGCTCGGCGGTGCACGATCCCAAGGACTTTCTCACCACGCTGCTCGACGGGCTCACGGCAGCGGCGCTGTACTTCATCGTGGCGAGCGGGTTCACCCTCATCTTCGGGCTCATGCGCACCGTCAACATGGCGCATGGCGCGTTCTTTCTCTTCGGGGGCTATATCGCGCTCAATGTCCAGCGGAGCCTGGTCGGCAGCGGCGGCGGCCTGGGTCTGGCCAGCTCCCAGGTCAGCTTGATCCAATGGATCTGGCCCGTGGTGGTCGGCACCGCCGCGGTGGCGGCCATGGGGCTGATCATGCAGCAGGTGTTCCTGCGGTGGAATCAGGGTCAGGAGCTGCGCCAGGCGCTCATCACGATCGCCATCGCGATCATCCTCGCCGACCAGATGCTGGCGCACTTCGGCGGCGTCGCCGAGGACATCTCGTGGCCCGGAGCCCTGGACAAGTTCGTCAACCTGCACGTCGAGGGGATCCAGTACTCCCTGACCCGGCTGGTGATCCTCGGGATCGGTCTCGCCGTCGGAGCAGGGCTCTGGCTGTGGCTGAACCGCACCCGGATGGGGATGGTCATCCGGGCTGGAGTCGACGATCGGGCGATGGTCTCCGCCCTCGGGGTCAACATCCAGCTCGTCTTCGCGGTGGCCTTCATCGTCGGGTCCGCCTTGGCCGGCTTCGGCGGGGCCATCGGCGGCTCCTTCGCCAGCCTGGCGCCAGGGGTGGATGCCAACTGGCTGCTCAACTCGCTGGTGGTGGTGATCATCGGCGGGATGGGATCGATCGGGGGCGCGGCGATCGGCTCGCTCCTGCTCGGCCTGGTGACCAACTTCTCGGCCGCCTACCTGCCGGCGGCTGATACCTACTACTCGATCATCTTCACGTTCGTGCTGCTCGCCGTCGTGCTCTCGGTGCGGCCGCTCGGGCTCTTCGGTAGGCCGGCGTGAGGGGCATCCTGCGCCGCCCGGCCGCGATCGAGCCGGCCGTCGGGCTCGTGATCGTCGTCTTTGCGTTGTTGGCGCCGGTGATCCTCAGCCAGTACTGGATCGCGACGTTGCTGACGGAGATGCTCATCTTCGGCATCTGCGCCGCGAGCCTCATCTTCCTGTCGGCCTACGGCGGCATGGTGTCTCTCGCACAGTTGGCCCTCTACGGCATCGCCGGGTTCGCGCTGGGCAACTTCACGACCAACGGCAACACCAAGGGGCTCAACCTCGGTTGGGCGATTGGGCCGGGAGTGGTGATGGCGCTCGCGGCGGCGGTGCTCTTCGCCGTGTTGTTCGGCGCGCTGGCCAACCGCAGCTACGGGATCTACTTCCTGATGATCACGCTCGTGTTCTCGGTCATCACCAACCTGGTGTTCGGCCAGGTGACGAGCATCTCCGGGTTCGGGGGGATCAGCGGCATCCGGGCGCCGAATTGGATCGATCCCAACACCCACGCCAGCCGCCTGTATTGGGTGACCCTGTTGATCGCGCTCGCCGTGCTGGCGATGTTGCGCTACCTCGCGCGGACGCCGTTCGGGGTGGCACTGCAGGGGATCCGAGACGATCCGCAGCGGATGCGGACGCTGGGTTACCGCGTCGCGCTGCACCGGACGGTGGCCTTTGCCATCGCGGGCTTCGTGGCCGGCGTGGGCGGGATCCTGTACGTCTGGTGGAACGGGCAGATCTCGCCGTCGACGATCGGGCTGCCCAACGTGATCAACATCCTGGTGATCGCCGTGATCGGGGGGCTGTACCGGGTCGAGGCGGCTTGGCTGGGAGCGTTCGTCTTCGTGGTGCTCAACAACTACGCAGAGAGCATCAGCTTCGTCGGCGCGCGGTTCAACACCTGGATCGGGATCGTGTTCCTGGTCATCGTCGTGGTCTCCCCCAATGGCCTCATCGGCCTGTGGGAGCAGGGCCTGCGGCGGTGGACGGGACGGTCCGGCGCCCAGGCCGATCAAGCCGGGACGGGCGATCACGTCCCCCGCGCGGAGCCCACCGGCTCATAGGGACCGTCGTTCAAACCAGGGGGCCGTCGGCACGACGGGCGCCCATGCGAATGGAGGAGAGGATGTCAGCAGTGAGCGCAGTGAGGAGGAGGCCGTGGTGGATTGCGGTCCTCGTCGGAGTCGCACTGGTCGCCACCGGCTGCGGCTCGAGCTCGAGCTCGAGCTCGAGCTCCAGCAGCTCGAGCGCAACGAGCAGCTCTGCGGCCGCGTCGAGCGGCACGAGCACGTCGGCGGCGCTGTCCAACGGCGGCCTGCCCGCCCCGCAGAAGGCCGTTCCGGCCGCCACTGGGACCGGCACCCCGATCAAGATCGGCGTGCTGTCGGACTGCCAGGGCGCCTTCGGGTCCTTCGACCAGCAGGACCTCGCCGGTGTCGTGGCGGCGGTCTCGCAGTTCGCGGGCGGTCGACCGGCCAACCCCAACAACCCCCGTGCCGGCTGGACCGGCGGCGCGATTGATGGTCACCCGCTCAAGCTCGTGGGCATCGGCTGCTCCAACGACCAGGCCGCGACCGCCATCCAGGAGACCCGCAAGCTGATGGAGCAGGACGGCGCCGACATCATGATCGGCCCGCTCTCCGGCGATGAGTCCATCGCAGTGGCCAACTACGCCAAGCAGCATCCCACCAAGACGTTCGTCGACGGCGCCGCGGGCGCGCAGGACACGACGCTGAAGGTCCGAGCGCCGAACTTCTTCCGGTTCAACGGAGACGGCGCGCAGTGGAACGCCGGTCTCGGCGACATCGCCTACAACAAGCTGCACTGGCGCAAGGCCGCTGTGGTCTCCGACGACTACAGCTTCGGCTGGACGTCGACGGCGGGGTTCATCGCCGACTTCTGCGCGGCGGGCGGCCAGATCACGCAGCGTGTGTTCCCGCCGCTGAACACGACGGACTACTCGTCCTACGCGCAGCAGATCTCGAGCAACGTCGATGGCGTCTTCGTCGCCGTGGGTGGCTCGGGCCTGATCCCGTTCCTCAAGGCCTATGAGCAGTCCAAGGGGCCGATCAACCCCCACAAGTTCATGGGCAACCTGTTCTGGGATACGCCGGGCCTGTTCGGCCAGCTCGGACCGCGTGTCGCCGGCGTTTACGCCGGCAGCGCCGGCACGGCCGGCGATCTCGCCGCCGCCGCGCCGCAGGACTTTGCCAACAACATCATCGGCCACTGGTTCAAGACGATCCCGCCCGCGGGAGCCGCGGCTCCGCAGGCATCGAGCACCTTCACCTACGGCTACTACGTGAACACGTGGGGCCTGCTCAAGGGGCTCGAGGCCGTCAAGGGCAACATCGGCGGAGGCCAGAAGGCCCTCCAGGCGGCGACCGCCAAGGTTGTCCTCCCCGCGCCCTACGGCACGATCAAGCTCGACCAGAACCGTCAGGCGATCTTCACCAACTACAACCAGCAGCTGTACCTCAAGAACGGCAAGCTGGCGGTGAAGACCGTGGCCGCGATCCCGAACGTCACGCAGGACTTCGGCGGGACGTTCAGCAGCTCCACGCCGCCTCCCGGCCGGACGTCCCCCGGCTGCACGAAGCGCAGCCTGCCGTGGCAGGGCAAGGAGCAGCCGGTCAAGACGCTGGGCTAGCGCCGACAGGAACGCACCGATGACCGCCGCCGAACCGACCAGCACCGAGCCGATCCTCCGCTTGAGGGGGGTCGGCCGGCGGTTCGGCGGCCTGGCCGCCGTGAGCGACGTCGACCTCGACGTCGCTCACGGCGAGCGCCGGGCCATCCTCGGCCCCAACGGCGCCGGAAAGACGACGCTGTTCAACCTCATCGCCGGCGACATCCCCGTCTCCTCGGGGACGATCACCTTCCTCGGCGAGGACCTGGGCGCGATCCCCGCCGCCGGCCGCACGCAGCGCGGCATCGGCCGCACCTACCAGAAGTCGCGACTCTTCCTCGGGCTGTCGGTCGAGGACAACCTCTATCTCGCCGTGCTGGGCACGCGCGGCGGCCATCTCCGGATGCGACGCAGTGCGCGGGACGCACGGGCGCGCGAGCGGGCGGCGGAGCTGGCGGGCGCCGTCGGGCTCGCGGCGCGCTTCGGAACCCTCGTGGGCTCGCTCTCGCACGGCGAGCAACGCCAGCTCGAGGTGGCGATGGCGCGGGCGAGCGACCCGAAGCTCATGCTCCTCGACGAGCCGGCCTCCGGTCTGTCTCGCGGTGAGCGCGTGGCCCTCACGGACCTGCTCATGGGGCTCGACAGCACAATCACGCTGCTCATCATCGAGCACGACATGGACGTCGCCCTGCGCGTCGCCGGCCGCGTGACCATGATGCACGACGGGCGCAAGATCGTGGAGGGCACGCCCGATGAGATCCGTGGCAACGAGCTCGTCCACGAGCTCTACCTCGGCGGGCGCGTCACCGACGAGGGCATCGAGGTGACGGGATGAGCGCAGCCGCTCCCGCCCCCGCCCCCGCGCCTGTCATGACGCCGCTGTTGGAGGTGAGCGGCCTCAACGCCTACTACGGCCGTGCCCACGTCCTGCAGGACGTCTCCTTCGCCGTGGGTGACCAGCCGGTGTCGATCATCGGCCGCAACGGCATGGGCAAGAGCACGCTGTGCAACGCGATCATGAACATCCGGCCCCCCACCGTGCACGGCTCTATCCGGTTCGCCGGCGAGGAGCTCGCGAACAAGCCCTCCTACAAGATCGCCGGGGCCGGCATCGGGTATGTGCCCCAGGGCCGGCGCCTCTTCCAATCGCTGACGGTCGACGAGCACCTGCGCATGATCGCCCCGCGCCGCGGTGATCACCGCTGGACGCCGGACGCGGTGTACGAGCTGTTCCCCCGGCTTGCGGAGCGCCGCGGCAACGGCGGCGCGCAGCTCTCCGGCGGCGAGCAGCAGATGCTCGCCATCGGGCGCGCGCTCCTGACCAACCCGAGGCTGCTCATCATGGACGAGCCCTCCGAGGGTCTGGCCCCCACCATCATCGAAGCGCTCATCGCGGCCTTCCGCAGGCTCTCGGGCGAGGGCCTGGCGATCCTCGTCGTCGAGCAGAATCTCGCCGTGGCCACGGCGCTCGCGGAGCGACAGGTCGTCATGGTGGCGGGGCGCATCTTCACCGAGACGACGTCGGCGGAGCTGATCAACGATCCCGACGCGCAGCGCCGCTTCCTCGGCGTCGAGCACGGATAGCGAGCGCGTGGCCGGTCCTCCTACCGTCGTCCTCGTCGGGACGCTGGACACGAAGGGACACGAATACGCTTACCTGCGCGAGCGCATCCACGCGCTCGGCGCGTCGACGGTGCTCGTCGACGCGGGAGTCCTCGGCGAGCCGCAGGTCCCGGCCGACGTCACCCGCGAGGAGGTCGCGCGAGCGGGCGGCGCCGACCATGCCGAGCTGGCGCGAGCCGGGGACCGCGGCGAGGCGATGACGGCGATGGGGCGAGGCGCGGGCGCCGTGCTCGAGCGCCTGCACGCCGACGGCCGCCTGCAGGGCACGGCGAGCGTGGGCGGGTCGGGCAACGCCTCGGTGGCGGCGGCAGCCATGCGCGGCCTCCCGGTCGGCGTGCCCAAGCTCATCGTGTCCACGCTGGCGTCCGGCGACACTCGCCCCTACGTTGGTGCCAGCGATGTGACGATGATGTACTCCGTCGTCGATATCGCCGGGATCAATCGGATCTCGGCCAGGATCCTCGGCAACGCGGCGGGAGCAATCGCCGGCATGGCCGGCGCCCCGGCGCCCCCGGTGGAGGAGGACCGGGCGCTCGTGGCGGCCACGATGTTCGGCGTCACCACCCCCTGCGTCGACCATGCCCGCGCGCGGCTGGAGGAGCTGGGCTACGAGGTGATCGTCTTTCACGCCACCGGCACCGGCGGCCGATCCATGGAGGCGCTGGCGCACGCCGGCTACTTCGCGGGCGTGCTCGACGCGACCACGACCGAGTTGGCCGACGAGCTGGTGGGCGGCGTCCTCTCCGCCGGCCCAGACCGTCTGGAGGCCGTCGGCGCGGCTGGGATACCGCAGGTGGTCTCGCTCGGCGCCCTGGACATGGTGAACTTCGGGCCGCGCGACACTGTGCCGGAGCGCTTCGCGGGGCGCACGCTCCACGTCCACAACCCGACGGTGACGCTGATGCGGACCACGGCCGAGGAGAACGCGCGGCTCGGCCGGACGATTGCCTGCAAGCTCAATGGCGCCGCGTCCCCGACCGTGCTGTTCGTCCCGCTTGGCGGCGTGTCGGCGATCGACATCGACGGCCAGCCGTTTCGCGACC
>DASXJW010000196.1:0-6062 GCA_036497165.1 Solirubrobacteraceae bacterium | reverse complement strand
GCAGGACGTGGGAGAAGACGTGATCGTCGGGGATGTTGGAGAGCCGCAACGTGTCTGCGCCGGCGGCGGCGAGCAGGAGGTCCCGCGCCGCCGGGGCGCCTTCCGCGGCGAGCTGGATGATGGTCACCGTGATCCCGTCGGACTTGTAGATCGCCGCACCGCCTAGCCCATCTGACCCCGGCACCGCCACCGCGCGCAGCGGCATCCCGCGTTCACGCATGTGCCCAAGGGAGGCGTCATCTCGCTGGACGGCCAGTTCGCGCCCCCGCTCGAACCCGAGCCCCTCGTACAGGGCGATGGCGGCGCGGTTGGCCTGGAGCACCTCGAGCCACACCGCGTCCGCCCCCGCGCGCGCCGCCGAGTGCACCGCCGCCTCCATCAGCCGCCGCCCCAGTCCGGTGCGCCGGTGGGCGGGCGCGACGCCCAGCCCGCCGATCCAGGCCGCCGAGCCGCGGCGGCCGGTGAGGGCAAACCCCACCGGCTCGGGGCCGACGGCCACGATCGAGCGGTCCAGGTCGATGTCGTTGACGGCGACGTGCTCGTGCAGCCCGTCCTCGTCCATGTGCAGCGCCACCAGGTAGTCCGAGAACCCGAGGTTGAACACCGCGGTGAGCGCAGCGGGCGTCAAGGAGGACGCCGGAACGAGCTGCACCTGCCCGTCGCTGCGATCGCCGGCCACGCTCACCCCCGGGGGGACCTACGGCGTTCGCCGGTCCGAGCTCGGCGACTGGCCGGGGACGACCTCGGGCAGGTGCAGAGCGCGCCGCACCCGGTGGGCCAGCCGCAGCAGATCCGGGGTCAGGCGGGCCAGCCCCCGCCGCCACGTCGTCAGGCTGGCCGGCGCACGGTGTCCCGCGGCGGCGAACAAGCGCTCCTGGAGGCGGACCTGGCGCACCAGCGACCTCACCAACCCCTGGGCGGCCGGCGGCCAGTGCGTCCTGCCCAGACTGCCGGCGTAGGCGCGCTCGGACGCCGCAGCAGCGGCGCTGGTGGCGCGGATCCGCCGCGCGGGCGTGGTCGCGCTCCAGGTTGCCTGCTCGAGGTCGATCCGCCGTGCGGCGATGTTCTGCGGCCGGGCGATCCGCAGGTACCGCCGTCCCGCCGCGGTGACCTCACCGCGGGTGATGCTGAAGGCGCCCTCCCGCGCGGGCGTGGGCACCAGGTTCGTGCCGCCCACCGACATCCACTGCGCGTACAGGTCGGCATACCGCGGCGCCACGCCGTTGGCCGCCAGGTGGGTGATGCGCACCTCCGACAGTTCGGGATAGGGCGTCGCCTGGCCTGACGTGTCGCTCGGGTCCTCCTGCAGCCATTCGGCGAGGCTGAACGCGGCAGCGCCCTCCTCCCGCGTGCCAAAGGCGGCCCTCTGCCCCGACGTGGCATCGGCGATGACGACCTGCCAGCGGCCGGCCACGCGCCTCAGCGCCGTGGACACCCGGTCCCCGGCTGAAACCTGGAACAGGACCTGGGGGTGGTAGCCCCGCTTCGTATCGGTCCAGAACGCCGCGTACACGGGATGTGACGCGCGCCCCCGGTCCTCCGTCGTCCCCACCTGGATGAACGCGGAGCGCGCCGGCGCGGCGATCGCCTGGGCGCCGATCCACGTGCTGGCATGGGCCGCCCCCGGGCCGCCCGCCATCGTCGGCACCGACCACGCCGCGCCCACGGACGAGACGTGGCCGCTCCACACGTAGCCCGCCATCCGCCCAAACGAGATCGTCGCCGTGTCGCGCCCCGACCCGTCGCCGCATCCCGTCGCGCCGGCCGAGATCGCCAGCATCGCCGCCATCCCTGTCACCCATCGCCCCACCCTGCGCATCGAGTCCTCCCGGGCCGTCCGGCCCACCGTCGCTCAGGCGCCGGAGGGCTGCGGGGCCCGCGCCTCGGCGTGCGCGAGCGCCCGCTCGAGCTCACGGTACACGCGCGCATTGACCGCCATGCCGCAGTGGCTGCCATCGACCTCCACGCATCTCGCGCTCGGATCCTGGCAGGCTCGCCAGTCGACGATGGCGTCGCTGCGCGAGTAGATCATCACCGCGGTCATGTGGTCTGACAGCGGCGCGCGCAGCAGCGCGTAGTAGTTCGTGCAGCACGTGCCGTCGCGGCACTCGGAGCTGAAGACGCCGGGGACGCCCAGGTCGCCCAGCCGGGCCACCGAGCGGACGGTCCGCAGGACGCCGGGCGACACGGCCAGCGGATCGAGCACCGGGGAGCCGAGCATGACCACCGCCGCCACCGCATCGGGATGGCGCGCGGCCAGCGCCCGCGCCAGCGTGCCGCCACGGCTCTGTCCGATGAGGATCGCCGGCTCGTCGAAGCCCGCCAGCACCGCCTCCAAGCGGCTCAGCTCCCTGCCGGAGCAGCCCGCATTGATGCGCATGCCGCTCAGGCACACGCGATGTCCGCGCCGGCGCAACCAGCCTGCCAGGAGGTGCAGCGACGCATCGCCGGCCATGAAGCCCGGGATGAGGAGCACCGGCGGCCGCCGCGAGGCCCGCCCCGGCGAGTGAAAGCGCCGATCGGCCAAAAGGCCGGCCAGCTCGGGCCAATAGCGCAGCTCCGCGTACAGGGGGACCGCCATGGCGCAACCCTACTCCTCCGGCGCTCCCGGTCCCGGCGGTCAGTGAGCCGCCTCATGCGCGAGCAGCCAGCGCTTGGCCGCCACGCCGGCGGCGTAGTCGATCAGCCCGCCGTCGGCGCCGATGAGCCGGTGGCACGGGACGACGATGCAGAACGGATTGCGGCCATTGGCGGCGCCGACCGCGCGGGCGGCCGCGGGGCGCCCGAGCCCCGCGGCGAGCTCCCGGTAGGTACGCGTCTGCCCGAAGGGGATGCGCGTGAGGGCAGACCACACCTCGATCTGAAACGGCGTGCCGCGCATCCGCAGGGGCAGCGCGAAAGCGGTCCGCTCGCCCGCGAAGTACTGCTCGAGCTGGCGCCGGGCCTCGGCAAACGGCTCGGCGCGGGCCCGCCAGGCGCCTCCTATCTCCGGGGCCCACCGCTGCCCGTCGATCCAGATCGCCCACAGCTCGCGCTCATCCCCAGCCACCAGCAGCTCGCCGATGGGGCTGGGTAGACGGGTGAACAGGGCGCTCATGCCGCACGCGCCCACAGATGCTGGACGGCGTACGCGCGGTAGGGGCGCCACGGCCCCGACACACGCTCCATCTCCCGGGGGCTGGGGTCGACCCCCAGTCGGTTCAGACCATGACGCACGCCCGCGTCACCGGGCGTGAAGGCGTCGGGGTCGCGCAGCGCCCGCATGGCGATGTAGCCGGCCGTCCACGGCCCAATCCCCGGGAGGGCGCGCAGGGCGGCGACCGCCCCAGAGCGCTCGGCGGTGTCATCGAGGACCAAACGGCCCGCGGCCAGCTCCGCGGCCAGCACGACCAGAGTGCGTCCCCGGCGGCGGGGCATCGGCAGCGACTCGGGATCCAATGCGGCGATCGCCTGCGCCGGCGGGAACAGGTGGGTGACGGCGCCGACCGGCCGTACCAGCGGAATGCCGATGTCGGCGACCAGGCGCGCCGCCAGCCGCGTCGCCGCCTTGACCGACACCTGCTGGCCCAGCACGGCTCGCACGGCGAGCTCGCCTCCGTCGGGGTGACCGGGCACCCGCCGCCCCGGGGCCGCCCTGACCAGCGCGCCGATGACGGGGTCCGACCCCAGGTGCGCGGCGATCGGCGCTGGATCACGGTCGAGGTCGAGCAGGCGGCGGCAGGCCTCGGTGGCGGCGTCAAGGTCCCGCGCGTCGCCGAGGGCCAGGGTCGCTTCCACGCCGTCGGCGCGCGCGACGAGGTCGATCACGGCAGGGGCGTGGGCGAGCGCGAGGCTGCGCCGGTACCCACCGGCGGTCACCTCCTCGACACCGGGCACCGCCCGCGCGCCCAGGAACGCCATCAGCGCCGCGCCGTTGAAGGGCGTACGGGCGGAGAGCCGGGCGATGTGCCGCACCATCGCCATAAACGCTGGCAGGCCGCCCGGCGTGAGATCGGCGTCAATCGCCCGTGACCGCCGGCTGCCCGGGTCGGGGGACGAGGATCAGCCCGGCGATCAGCGCGGAGTCGAGCAGGATGTAGGCCGGAAAGGCGGCGGCGGCGAAGCCCCAGTCCTGCGGTTTGATCGTCAGCAGCGTGATCGCCGCGCCGGCCACGCCGGACAGGAACGCCACCGCGTGCTCTGTGTGGGGGTAGCGGTAGGCCTTGCGGATCGTGGGCACGGCAGCCAGGAAATCGGCGAGGATGCTCAACAGGATGGCGACGTTGCCGCGGCCCGTCGCGGCCCACGCGCCCAGCGCGACCAGCGACAGCACGCCGCAGCCGATGTCGAACGGTGTCACTCGCGCGTAGGCCTTGGGGTCAAGGAATGATGCCGCGACCACCATCAGCGGGCCCAAGCCGACGGCGAGGGCGAGCACGGCGTCCAGACCCACCCCCTGGGCCACCTCCGCGGCAAAGGCGATCATCGGAGCCAGCGCCCACAGGCTCCAGCTCACGCGGTTGGGCTGCGTGTTGCCCCGGACGGTGTCCACCGCGTAGGCGGCGTTTCCGGCCAAGATGATGACCGCCGCCAGGATCGCGAACCGCGGGTCGATCACGCGCGGCCGCCCGTCGGCCGGTCAGCGCCGCGCGACGGCGAGCAGAGCCAGCATCTCGAAGGCGATGGCGGCGCCGTGCAGCGCGGTGGTCTGGCCCGGGGCGTCATAGGCGGGCGAGACCTCTACCAGATCAAAGCCGGTGAATGGGATCCCGGCCAGCGCCCGCAGGAAGCCGAGCGCCTCGCGCGGGTACACCCCCCCCACCTCCGGCGTCCCGGTCCCAGGCGCGACCGCCGGATCGAGCACGTCGATGTCGAAGGACATGTACACCGGCCCACCGCCGATGCGGGCGCGCACCCGCTCGCCGTACTGCGCCGCGGTGAGCGTGGCCAGCTCGTCGCCGTCGATGACCTCGAAGCCCATCTCGCGCGGCTGGTCGACGTCCCCGGGGCCATAGAGCGGACCACGCATGCCGGCCAGCAGCGATCGCGCCGGATCGAGCAGCCCCTCCTCCACGGCGCGGCGAAACGGCGTCCCATGGAAGTAGCGCTCGCCGTAATACTGATCCCACGTATCGGCATGGGCGTCGAGCAGGACCAGGCCCACGGGCCCGTGGACCGCGGCCTGGGCGCGCAGCTCGCCCAGCACGATCGAGTGATCTCCGCCGAGGATGACCGGGACGATCCCCGCCCGCAACACCGGCTGCAGCCCGGAGTCGATCTGCTGGGCGGTGCGCTGGGCGTTGCCGGGCGTGACGTGAAGGTCCCCGCCGTCCACCACCGAGAGGGTGGCGAAGACGTCCACGTCGAGCGGCGGGTGGTAGGGCCGCAACAGGGCGGACATCGAGCGGATCGCTTCGGGGCCGAAGCGGGCGCCCGTGCGAAAGCTGGTCGCGGTATCGAAGGGGACGCCGATGACGGCGGCGTCGACGTCCTCGTGGGGCAGCTCGACGTGGGGCAGCCGCGCGAACGTTCGCGGCCCGGTGTAGCGCGGCGCCACGCTGGCGTCGGGTGGCCCGAAGCGCGGACCCGAGATCGTCATCGTCCCGCCCGCCTGCGACCGCGAGGCGTCATCGCACGCTCCGCTGAGGGTCGGGGAGCGCCGGGGCCAGGATCCACAGGACGCGGGCCCCGTCGCCGATGACCCGCCAGCTGTGGGGGACCGCCGCGCCGAAGGTGAGCGCGTCGCCCTCCGCCAGCTCGAACGTCTCGTCCTCCACCTGCACCTCGATCGAGCCCGACAGCACGAAGCAGACCTCGCACTCGCTGGGCAGCGTGTACAGCGTCGAGCCGCCGGATCCTCCGGCCGAGGCGGCGGTCTCGAGCACGGTGACATGGCGCTCGCCGGCGGGGGTGATCAGGGTGTCGACCACCTCCTCGGCCTTGGGCAGATCGCCCACCCGGGGGCGGTCGGAGCGGCGGACCAGCGTCGTCTGCGGGGTCTGGAACAGGTCGGCCGGCGACAGCCCCAGCGCGTGGCAGATCCCCACCAGGCTGGCCACCGACGGGCTGGTGATATCGCGCTC